>JBNGDU010000153.1:0-19737 GCA_049975025.1 Anaerolineae bacterium | reverse complement strand
ATGGTAGATAGACTGGACACTGGAGATCAGCCCTTTGCCGGAGCCACCGGCCACAGCGTAGCCCACAGCTAGCTTGCCGTTTGAGTTCGCGATGCGCACGGAGTCCATAAAGCTCTTCGTCAAACCGTTGATGTCGCCATAGTAGACCGGAGCGCCCAGCACGATAGCATCCGCCTCCTCACAGAGATCGGAGAGCGCATCAGGACAGTAAGGAACATCTTCTGAATCGACGCCGAGATGGTGACGGATGTCGTAATCGACGAGATAGATCTTTCGCGTGCGGGCCTCGCGCGACGCCGCGCCCTCCAGAGCCTGATCCATCAGCGCATCGGTCCGCCCATCCTTGCGTCCACTGCCGACAATACCTAGCACGAACATAAGCCCCGCCTCCTTTCCTAGCATGTCGTCGGTCTCACGGTCGGTCCTCTATAGCATACACCCGACACGCTCTTGCATCAACTGTTCCTGAAACGCTAGAACTTGAACCGTGAGGGTCAACCGGGCACGGTGTGGATTGAGAGGATCACGGCGGTGCGGATCACTTGCCAGCGCAACCCATGGGGTGGCCCGGGCCACGATGGATGTCGACATCGTAGCCGACATTGATAAGGAGGACGTAGACCGGCTGATCGTAAAGCTCCTCCCTGACTTCTACGCCGACGAAGTGATGATCCGGGATGCCGTCTCACGCCGCGCTTCCTTTAACCTCTTGCACCTTAAGAGTTGTTCAAAGTCGATGTGTTTGTCGCCAGAAGAAGGGCTTTCGACATAGCTCAGTTGCGACGACGCCAGCGATTGCAGATCGGCGATGATGCCAGCGAATCCGCGTACGTGACGACGGCTGAGGACATCGTCCTAGCCAAGCTCGAATGGTATCGTAGGGGCGATCAAGTATCAGAAAGACGGTGGCGGGACGTCCTTGGCGTCCTCAGTGTACAACAAAGCCAGATTGATTGGGACTACATGTATAAGATGGCTCGCATCTTAGACGTCCAAGATCTGCTTCGCCAGGCGCAAGATCAAGTCGAATCCCAGATGTGAACCCGTGCATTCGCCCCGGACATCTACGACTACGGGTTCTCCATCGGCGCCGGAACGCGGACCATCGACACGATGAATCCCAACGTCCAGGATCTCAAGTGGGGATCGATAAGCTGGGTCCAGATTCCCGATGATGAGCCGACCTACTACAACGAGCAGACCGTTCCGCACGGCGATGTCCACATCCACTGGTACGATTCCGAGGCGATCGGCGACACGCGGCGGATGTACATCTACACACCGCCGGGATACGATGACGGAGCTGATAAACACTATCCCGTGCTCTACCTGCTGCATGGTGCAGGCCAGAACGAGAGTCTGTGGACCTTCCTGGGGCGCGCCAACGTCATTCTGGACAATCTCATTGCCGCCGGCAAGGCGGAACCGATGATCATTGTGATGCCCTATGGACACCTGAGCCGCCCCTACGATCCCACCGAACGAGAACGCCGTGGCGAGGCCTTCGAGCTTTTCGGCCAGGATCTGCTGGACCAGATCGTACCCTACATCGAATCCCGCTATCGAGTGCGTGTAGACCGCGACCATAGGGCGCTTGCTGGTCTGTCGATGGGCGCTGCTCAAACGCTGCAGATCGGGCTGAGTCACCTAGAGCTCTTCGGCTGGATTGGCGCCTTCAGCGGGCCCACGCATACCATCGACGTCGACAAGCTGGTCGCAAACACCAAGGCCTCGGGGCATCCTCTGCATCTACTGTGGGTCGGCTGCAGTGAAAGCGAGCGGCTTTTCGACATGAACCAGGACCTCGACAAGCGGCTCAGTGAAGCGGATCTGCCACATATCTGGTTCACCGGTCCCGGGGGGCACTCCTGGGTCTTCTGGCGTCCGAGCCTTCACGACTTCGCCCAGCGGATATTCAAGGCCTAGGCCCTGCAAAAGAGTGAGTTCCCGCGTCTACGCTGTGACGCGGGAACCGATGTCGCTACCAGCGCTTAGGGGGCTCACTCGTAGCGATTGAAGCGCCAGACGCCCAGACTTGCGAAGAGGACCGCGAAACCGAGGAGTATGCCTGCATGGGGTAACACCGAGACCAAGTCGGCGCCGCGCGCCAGCAGATCGGTGTAGGCACGCATCGCCCAGGTCGAGGGCAGGATCTGCACCGCTCGCCGGTACAGGGGCGGCGTGACCTCAAGGGGGAACCAAGCGCCGCCCAGTGCCGCCATCGCCATCGACATGCCGACGACGACGCTACTCGCCTGACCCCGGGTCCGCACAAAGGTAGCCACGAGTATGCCCAAGCTGACCGTCGCGAGAGCAAAGGTGAAGGAGACCAACGCCACAGCCCCAGGATGCCGCCCCCATCCTACACCGAAGATCAGCGCGCCACTCGCGAGCAGAAGCGTCATCTGAACCAACCCCATAGCCAGGCGGGCGACCAGCTTGCCGCCCAGGATGACACCCCGCGACGCGGGCATCATCAGCATCCGCCGGAGGGTGCCGCCCAGCCGCTCGGCGACCAGAACCTCGGCAGCACCCAACAGCGTGATCTGGACCCACGTGACAATCTGACCCGCCGAAGCCTGCTCCACGCTGGTGGCCATATCGCGAGTCTCCGTGAGGGTTACATCCTCAGGCCAGCGAACCGTGACGCGGGCCGGCGGATTCTCCGTCGCAGCCAATGTCTCGTCCAAGACCTCGCGGAAGAATATGCGAGACTCCTCCTCGGTCTCGATCGTGCCTGTTTGCAGAGCCTGCTCCACACCGGCGCGCGCTACGAGCACAGCGCCGCCGATTCGTCCCCGGGCAGCCATCACCGCCTGCTCCACCGCCGGGCTCTGACTGCTGTCGGGCCGCGTGTGCAACGTCAGCGAAGCGGTGCCATCGTTCAAGAGCGTGTCCGACAAGTCGAAGGGCACCTCCAGGCCGAACTCGTTCTCGGGCAACACCTCCACGACCTCGGGGTCCAGATTGACCTCGGTCAGCACCTCAAGCAGTGCATCTCCCAACGTACCGGTGTCCTCCATCCGGACGTAGATCGGAACGCGTATCTCCTGGGGATCGGTTTGGGCATCCATCCCTCGCAGCCCCGCGCCGACAGCCATTGTGAATAAGAGCGGCAACAGGAGAAAGAAGACCCACGAGACCGGACTTGAGAACTCGTTCTGGAACTCAACTCGGATCATTGCCCAGAGTCTACACATACGCTCACACTCCCTGAAGGTCGCTACGTTCCAAGTACTGGCCGACGCACTGGGCTGAGAAACTGGCCATGCCCCTGGCCACGAGCCTAATCGAACTGACGACGGAAACCGACCAGAGCCGCGCCGTAGTAGAGCATGGTGAGGAGCACCACACCTCCCAACATCGACAGGACGTCCCCAAGGCGCCCTCCCATCTGGAGCCGCGAGAAAAGCTCGATCCCCCAAGCGTTGGGCGTGATCAGACTGAAGGTCTGGACCCATTCGGGCAAGCCCTCGCGCGGGAAGAACGTCCCCGATAGCGCAGATCCTACCAGGGTCACCGCCGTGCCGATGGCCCCCGCCTGGCCAGCCGTCCGGGCCCAGGCCGATATCAGCGCGCCGACGCCTGAAGCTGCCACAACCAGCAATAAGATGGTCAACAGGACCTCCGGCGGCGAACCCCAATAGGCACCCAGGAGACTCGTCGCAGCCCAAAGGACCACCATCTGCAATGACCCGGTCAACACAATGCCCCCCATCTTGCCCACCAAAATCGTGAGGGCCGGTGTCGGCGAGACGAGCAACCTCGGCAGCGTTCCAGCTGTTCGCTCGGCAAGCAACGTCCGCCCACCGGAGGTCACGGCGAACATCAGAAAGAGCACCGACATAGCGGTGGCCGTATAGCTAATCCAGGTGAAGGAACGACCGCTACCGCTGATGGTCGTCACCTCGATGGGGAGATCGCCCACGGTCGTCTCTCCGGCGAGCGCACCTTCGCCAAAGAGCGCGTCTTCATCTATGGTCATCCATCCCGTCTCATCATCGCTCAAGTTACCGGCCTGAGTCTGGTCCGCTATCACACGAGACACGACCACGCTGAGGCCCTGCACCCGCATATTGAGAATCTCGAGTCCCTGCTGCACAACGCTCTTCACGACGTTGGTGCTGATCTGCCAATCCGGGCTGGCGTAGATCTCGATCGTCGTAGGCTCGGTCGGCGCCTCCTGGCTCGCCAAGTATGACTCGACAATGCCCTTCTGCTGCTCCTGCGTCAATTCGTCGCCGGGACGAAGCGAGAAGAGGTCCAAGCCCACACGACGCTGTACCTCCGACGCGAGCGGCAACACGCGGTCGCTGAAGTCGGCGGGGATGATAACGAGCGCGGCGACCTCGTCCGCTTCGACCCGCTTGCGGGCGACCCCCTCATCAAAGACGATCTCCAGCGCTACCAGGTCGCGCACGTCTTCCAACTCAAAGACGGTCAACAACTCCTCGGAGAAGTTCCCCTCGTCAAGATCCAAGAGCAGGACAGGGATATCCGAGAGCGCCCCGCCGCCGCCAAATGCCGCCCCGATCACCAGAGTCAGCACAAGCGGCGTCACCAACATCGTGACGATCGCGCCCACGTCCCTAAAGGCCAGCCTCACTTCCTTCCACGCCAGCACACACAGCTTCCGCATGGCCGCCCCCTGTCCTTCAGTCCCGCAGCGCCCGGCCCGTGAGGTGGAGAAAGACGGTCTCCAGGTTGGGCTCGCTGATCTCGATGTTGCGGATGCTGAGTCCCATGCCAGATGCTGCACCGACGACCGCCGGCAGCACCTGCTCCGCGGAGGGCGTGTTGACAACGAGCTGACCGTCACGGGCACTCACCGCCACCACCCCGTTGATCTTCTCGACTGTGGCGACGAGATCGGATACGTAGGCCTCCTGAAGTAAGCTGAAGACGAGGGTTTCGTGCTCGCCCACCATCCGCGTCAGCTCCTCTAAGGTCCCGATAGCGATGAGTTTTCCTTGATCGATGATACCGATGCGATCGCTCAGCTCCTGAGCCTCTTCCATGTAGTGGGTGGTGTAGAGGACGGTCATGCCCTGACGCGCCATGCGCTTGACCCAATCGAGGATATACCTGCGGCTCTGAGGATCGATGGCCACCGTGGGCTCATCGAGCATCACCAAACCCGGCTTGCCCAAGAGGCCGACGGCGAGGTTAAGACGCCGCTTCATCCCGCCGGAGAAGGTCTTGACGCGGTCGCCCGCACGATCGGCGAGGCCGGTGAGCTCTAATTGCTCGTTGATCTCGCGCGTCAACTCCGCACCCCCGAGCCCGCGCATCTCACCCCAGAACCGCAGGTTCTCCTCCGCCGTGAGCTCGCTGTACAGCGCCAAATCCTGAGGCACCACACCGATGCGATTTCGTACAGCCATCGGGTCTTTCCGCGTGTCAAAACCATCCACGGTGATCCTGCCATCCGTCGGCGTCAACAGCGTGCTGATCATCGAAATCGTGGTGGTTTTGCCTGCGCCGTTCGGTCCGAGGAGGCTGAAAAGCTCGCCCTGGTGAATCTCAAAGGAGATGCCATCGACTGCATTGGGCCCGTCCGGTGTGTAGCGTTTGACCAGATCCATAACCTCAACAAGTGCCATCCCACTCACTCCTTGTATTGTCTTAAGCGGTGACATCAGGTCGCGTTCAGTCCAAGGCACAACTTCGGGCAAGCGATCAGCCAGCTTTCTTCTGAGCTGGCGACGAGGCATTGGGCACGTCCATCCAGCGGTACCGACATCGCCGCCACCCATCATACCACGAAGCACAGAAGGCGCGCTCCAATCGTCATAGCCGGGCCGATCAGCCACCTGCTGCCGGCAGTTCCCGAGGGGCCTCGGAGTTCCCCGCCAACACCGATTGGCACCCGCCAGCACCGATGATGGCTTCCGATAGAGCCAGATCAGGGTCTTCTTTGCCGCGATATAGGCAGCGGTTATAATGGCAGAAACCCAGGTAAGAACACCAATCTGCTGCACAAGCGCCATTGATGCCGGGGCCAACGACGATGACCACGCATGAAAACACCAGCGCGCACCGTATCTACGTACGTACCTGTATGGACGGAACCTATCAGCCAAGCAAGCTCGTCCATCTTCACCGGCAAAATCGACGTGTGAGCCAGAGGAAGTGACGATCCGATGACTCCGGCCCTGACCGTCTCCACTCAGCTATGATCTACTTGATCCTCGCCATCCTCGCCTCGTTCAGCATCACGCTGCTGATCAAGGACAACGAGACACTGCATCCAGCGTCGAGCTTCCAGCATCCAGCATCAAGCTAAGGTATCACGTCCGCGCCGGTCATCCCCAGGGGCATAATCGTCTCCTCGTCGGTCTCCACGACAAGCGCCTCGATCCGTCCCGCCGAAAGCTCCTGCACTGCCTCATGGAAAGAAGCCACATCCGCGGTCCCGAATCGAGCCGTCACCGTGACGTCGCCTCCGAAGGTCTCGTCGAGTATGTGACCCTTCCTAGCCTTGATCGACAACCGCACGCGCTCCAGGAGACTGTAGGGCACGGCCAACATCAGCGTCTGAGTAGGCAGCTTCTCGGCGAGAGGCAGCACCTTCAAGACCTCGCGGACGGCATCGCCATAGGCGCGGACCAGACCGCCCGTGCCGAGTTTTGTGCCGCCGAAATATCGGGTGACCACCACCACGACATCGCCGATGCCGCTGCCCTGCAGGACGGCCAACGCCGGGCGCCCTGCGGTCCCCGACGGCTCGCCGTCGTCCGTACAATGCGCGATGACGCTGCTGCCCCGGCCGATGACAAAGGCCGGGACATTGTGAGAGGCGTCGTCGTACTCGCCCTTGACGCGATCGATAAAGGCTCGCGCCTCCTCAACGGTGAAAGCCGGCGCTGCCGACGCGATAAATCGCGAGTTCACCACGATCATCTCGATCCGTGCCTCGCGCGCGGGGATATAGTAACGGGTCATCTCGAAAGCTCCAATGCGAGGACCTCGACCTGCGCCTCACGGTAGCGACCCGGCTCCGTGAAGGACGTAAGGTAGTCCACGAGATCGAACTTGGGGCTTACGACCAGGTCGAGCTCGAACCGGTCTTCCGTCTCTCTGAAACCGCCTTCGAAAATCACCCGCTTCTTCCTGGCTTTGGCCGGGATATCGAAGACGTATCCCCCGTCGACGCCTCGCAGGTTGACCGGCACGTATTGTTCCTGGAGGTAGGCGCGTAGCTGTCGCCCGGCATTCGGGAAATGGCTTGCGTCCAGCGAGAGATGGAGCCGCGCCCGATCGAAGACCCCGGGCTCGAAAGCATCGAGAAACCCTTGGAAGCGCACGGCACCGGGGAACGTCTGACCCGACTGCAGCGTGCGACCTAACGCGGGTAGGTCCCAGGCCTTGAGCGCGACCACGGTCTCGCCATAAAGGCCAGCGTAGCGCGAGACGTTCGCCTTGGTCGTGAAGAGACTCTCCTGAGTGGAGAGCAGGTTAGGCACCAACGCAGGATATGCCGCCAGCAGCGATCGCATCACCAGAGCATTGATCCAGGCAGGCTCGGCGTGGGCCACGACCGGAGGAAGCCAGAAGCGGGCGTAGACAGGCTGCTCGCGCCACTTGGTGCGCATCGTGGTCTCCAGCTGCTTCAAATAGCCCGAGCCCGGATGGCGCATCCGATGGTGCAGGATAGCCGTCCGCTCCTCAGGCGTCGTACAAGCGCCGCACCTAAGACATCGACCGGGCTCCCCAGCACCGGCAGGTACCCCTCCCACCTCGCCAAGACAATAACCCTCATCAACACCGGCCTGCGCCTGTTGAAATTGCCGGTAGAGCACCTCCCTCGACACGCCCTGCCTGACGAAGTCGAGAGCAAAGGGGTAATCCGGTCCCTTTTCCGCGACAAAGGACGAGAGCCACCCCTCCCGGTGTCTCTCGATCCAGAAACGTAGCGCTTCCCAGTAGCCGTCTGTCAGGTTCAGGTCGTAATGCTGTCCTTGCTCCGCCAGCGCGAGGATCGGTTCGAGGAGCAAGGAAGGGCCCAAAGCCAGCACTTGGGACGTCACGTACTCCTCCCAGGGCGTCGCCAGGCGGAACTCAAAACCGTTGGTCTCGCACGATGACTTGACAGCGCCCGTGATCGGACGCCACTCGTCCTCGTCCAAGAAAAGCCGATCGTAGCGCAGCGGCGTGAAGGGCATCCGCACTAAGAGGCCGAAGCTGAAGACCACGCGTATACCCGACCGTTGACGTCGCCGCCACGCCTTGAGACGCAGCACGAAATCGTGAAACTCCGCCAGATCTTCCTCGGTCTCATGGCCGGTCAGGATGTAGAACAGCTTGATCTCGCGGATCTTCTCGCCCAACAAGCGCACCAGCACATGCTCGATCTCGGCATCGCTCAGGCTCTTATGAAGAAAGGTCCGCAGGCGGTTACTGATGCCCTCGATACCCAGCGTAAAGCTGCGCTTGTCAGCCAACACCTCGGCCTCGAGGAGGCTGGGCATCACCGCCAGTAGATCCACACGCTGGCTTTTCACATTGACACGCTCGAAGAGTTTGTTGAGCTCCAGCAGAAGCTCCAATATGCGTTCGTGCGTGTTGAAGTTGAAGCTGTAGACGTCGAGGGCCTCCACCCCCTGCTTGGCCTTCAACATCCGCGCAGCGGCCATCACGTCGTCCAAGGGCAACTCACGATAGGGTTTGCGATCGTACCCCTCGAAGCAGAAAGAGCAGAAGGATGGACACCCAAAGTTGATCTGAAGCCGGGCCGTGTCGGCCTCGTCGCTGTTCAACGAGGGATAATCAACCGTGAGGTCGTCAACGGTCGGCAGGTGGCAGACAGCTTTGGTCACGACCTGCTCCACCCCGCCATTCGCCACCCAGAGGCCGTCCACAGCTTCTGAAGCCTTCAGCAGCCGCTCCACTTTGGACTGTCCCGAGGACCCGTGCAGGGCCCGGACAAGCGCCGAAACCTGACGCTCCCCCTCGCCAAAGAAGAGCGCGTCCACCACGCCATCGCCATCCGACGTGATCAGGGTCTGCACAGCCATCGCGTTCGAGCCGCCGAGGATCAGCGGAGGCCACGTCGGGTTCCGCTTACTCGCGAGAGTCGGCACCCCCGAGTTCAGTAGGAGGTACGGGAGATTGATCAGCTCCAGGGTGTAGGCGTTCGAGATCAGAACGACGTCGAAATCACGCATATCGCGCCAGGACCGAATGCCCACTAGGAGCGGTATACCTTGCCCCAGCAAGCGCTTCCGGTCGTGCTCCGGTGGGAAGAAGGCCATGTCCACAAATGCTTCGGGCACTGCCGCACGCACCGCCTGAAAGAGAAAGAGGTGCGGCGTGGACCGGCTGACGTCACGGAAAGGCGAAAGCATGACGATTAGCACGCGGAACGGCGCCGTCTCAAACACCGGGTTCTCAAATGTGAGGTTCGAAGACGGACGGAAGAGATTCGCCTGTTGAAGAAGCGACCAGTTCTCACCGAAGAAACCACCAAAATCGGCCATAACAACTGCATTTTACCACAAAGCGATAGCAACTGAGGGTTGCATCGTCAGGAGAAATAGGCTATACTATAGATGAAGCTTTAAATAGATAAATCTCTTGTTTTTCTCGACGCGTTCACACCAGAGAGGGGTTGCGTGTGAAAGGGAGAACGGCGGCACCTCAGGAGATCGCCCAGGCGCACCTCCTGACCGAGTTGCACCGTCTTGATGCACGGCTGCAACGGGCCGTCGAGCGCTGGAGGCTTGCCGGGCAGGATCCCGATGATGCCTTTCGCGGTCTCTACATCCCCGACGACGAAGTTCAAGCCCTGCTCGATCGCCCACTGGGCAGCAATTGGGGCGCCACCGCAACCCTCCCCCAGGAGATCGACCAACAACTCAAGGGCCAGGCGGCTCGAGCCCGGCAATGGGCAGAGGCCATCGCCAGAAATGCTGAGGACGCGGGTATCATACTGCCACTCGAGCACCTCAGGGCGACCTTCAGGCTGAGCCCATTCGAACTCGACACGCTCCTGATCTGTGTGGCCCCATCCATCGACCTTCGCTACCAGCGGATCTATGCCTATCTCCAAGACGACGTCACCAAAAAACATCCGACGGTGAACCTGGTTCTGGATCTCCTCAGTGACGATGACGAGGTCGGCGCAGATCCTGAAGAGGACACAGCCGGTCCCAACAGGCTGACCCTTTTGTCCCGATTCAGTGAGGACGCGCCGCTCTTGCGAAATGGATTGGTCGAGTTGAGGTGCCCGTCGGACACGGGACAAGCCCCGCGTCTGGCACACGAGATCCACCTGGACGAGGGCCTGGCATCCTGGCTTCTTGGCATGGGTGGCTATCTGCCCCACCCCGACGTGGCGGATTGGGTGTCGCTTCATCATTATGACCCGGAAGCCCAGAGCTCTCTGGTCGAGGAAGAGATTCGGGACGCGCTCTCCTTTGGTGCACCAGGATCAACACATCCCCCCTTGTTCTTCTTCTACGGGCCGGATGACACAGCGCAGGACGCCGCCGCGGGCTGGCTTGCGGGATCGAGGCACCGTCCACTCTTGGTCCTCGATTTGGCGACAACGCCTCAAGCAGATGCGTCGCAGGTTGCTGCGGAGCAAGCCGCAGACCTCAGACGCAAAGTGCGGCTCGTACTACGAGATGCGCGCCTGACCGGCGCAATACCGATGCTGAAGGGATGGGATCAGCACCTCGCCAACGGCGCGGCGCCTCTGTGGCTGCTCAAGGAGCTCTACGACTTTCCGGGGACGATCATTGTCACCGGTCGAATGCGCTGGCATCCGAAAGGCCTTGACCGTCAGCGTCGTGTCATCCAATTGAACTTCCCGGTTCCAGCCTATCAACGCCGTCTTGAGCTCTGGCGCCACTTCATCGGTGAGGCGTTACCTGCTGCCGAGATGGACCTCGGCACGTTGGCGGGGCAGTTTTCGCTGACGACTGGTCAGATCCGTGACGCCGTGGCCACAGCCAGGGATTATGGCAGCAGCATGTCGCCAGGGGATGGCGCGTCGCTGACGCTCGCCGACCTCTTCGCGGCAGCCCGCGATCATTCAAACCCACGCCTTGCGACGCTGGCCCACAAGATCACGCCGCGTTACGACTGGGATGACATCATTCTCCCCGAGGATCAACTCGCCCTGCTGCACGAGCTGATCGATACCGTGAGAGGGCGCCCCCAGGTCCTCGACGCTTGGGGCCTCGATCGGAAGCTGACGTCAAGCCGTGGCGTCACCGTTCTCTTCTCAGGGCCGCCGGGCACGGGCAAGACGATGGCGGCGGAGATCATCGCCGCGGCGCTCGGGCTCGACCTCTACAAGATCGATCTCTCGACTATCGTGAGCAAGTATATCGGCGAGACGGAGAAGAACATCGAGCGCATCTTCAGAGAGGCCGAGCAGAGCAATGCCATTCTCTTCTTTGACGAGGCCGACGCTCTTTTCGGGAAGCGCTCAGAGGTACGTGACTCCCACGACCGCTATGCCAATATTGAGATCAGCTATCTTCTCCAAAGGATGGAGGCCTATGACGGCGTCACCATTCTTGCCACGAACCTACGGGGTAACCTAGATGAGGCCTTCACCCGTCGGCTCCAGTTCGCGGTCAACTTCCCATTTCCCGAGGCCGAGGATCGCTTGCGCATCTGGCATACGCTCTTCCCGGATAGCGTCCCTAGCTCGCCCGATATCGACTTCAACTACCTCGCCGAACACTTCAGGCTCGCCGGGGGCAACATCCGCAACATCATCTTGAGCGCAGCCTACCTGGCGGTCGCGGATGGTCAGCACATCACGATGGCGCACCTGCTCCACGGGACGCGGCGCGAACTTCAGAAGATGGGTCGTCTCGTCCGTGAAGAGGACTACGACTTGACTAGGATTGACGAGTGAAGACTGCGGTGCTTACAGATCAGAGGGGAGGCTCGCATGAGCAAGGAAGCCTTTAGAAAAAGCGAACAGACCAAAGGCACCCGGCGCCGTCCTTCAACAGACGACCGTGGGGCACCAAGACGTGACTCTGGGTCGCAAATGACAAGGCTGCAACAACAGGCAGGTAACGCCCGTATCAGCCGCCTTGTGGAGGAAGGCGATCCGGACGCCCTCCAACGTTTCGCCTCCGCAGCCGGCGGCCCCGTCAGCAACCGGCTGGCGTCCCGTATCTACAGCCAATTGGGCAAGGGCACCCGCCTCAGTAACGGCGACCGCATGACGTTCGAGCAAACGTACGGTGAGACGTTGGACGACGTCAGGCTGCACACCGACGCCGAAGCGGATGCATTGAGCCGCAGCGTCGGGGCCCGGGCCTTTACGTTAGGCCGCGATATCTTCTTCAGCCGACAAGCTGCACCGTCCAATCGGCGCCTGTTGGCACACGAGCTCGCCCACGTGCTGCAGCAACGAGGTCTGCCGACCGGCAGCTCGTTGCAAGTAGGCCCGGCGGACGATGCCCTGGAGCGAGAAGCGCAAGCGACAGCGGACGCGACGGCCCTCGCGGCCGATACGGTCAGCCCCAACGGGGTCGAGACAACAAAAGCGGCGATCACCGCCGGTCCCACCGTAATGACGCCTACAGTGCAGCGGGACTGGCTGGACGACCTCGGTACGCTCTCGGGGGTCATCGGCACCGGCTCGAGCATTCTGCAAGGGACCGCCGAGTTGGCCAACCTCCCGCTCGCAAGGGAGATGGGTACCTCTGCGGCATCGATCACCAACCAGATACCCGGAGCCGGCGCGATCGGCGGCCTCACGTCCATCGCCGGGTCGGTCACAGGAACCCGAGATATGCTTAACGAGGACAAGCCGTGGTACGAGCGCGGTATCGGGGGTATGAGCGCCTTCAGCGGCGCCACCGGGCTCGCCGGCTCGATCTCCAGTATGTTCGGCTCCAGCCTCTTTGCAGCGGGGGGCAGCGCGGGCTTGACTGCCGGCGCAGGCTCGGCGCTGACGGGCGGTGGAGCGGGACTGGCAACAGGGGCCGGCGCAGCAACAGCCCTCGGCAGCCTGGGCGCCGTACTAGGCGCCGGGGCCGCGGGCTATGGCGCCGGTCGCGCCTTGGACGAGGGGGTGGGCGCGCTCGGTCGCGCCATCACCGGCGATGAGCAAGGCGATTACACGATCTCCGGCGGTCTAGCCGGCGGCATGACCGCTCTAGATCAAGCGCTGACCCCGCTCTGGGCCGACGAGAACGAACCGGAATACACACAAACGCTGGGTTGGAAATTGGGCGAATGGCTGGGCATCTAGACGCATTGAGGCCGGCCCTTCGAAATTCACAGCACACAATCGCGGTAACGCCGAGATCCTAAAACATGATCGCAGACCTAGACCAGACAATTCGACAGCTTCTCATCGACGAACTGCCGGTGAAGAACGGCGAGATCGACATCAGCTTCGATCAGCCGACGCGGGAGTGGAGCTCTCGTATCTCCACGCCGACGCTGAACATCTTCCTTTACGACATTCGCGAGAACAACGTGCTCCGCAAGCATCAATGGGAGCGGCTGAACGGCGCCAACAACGCCCAAGACCTGGCTCAGCTTAAGAGGTCGCCAATGCGCGTCGATTGTTCCTACATGCTCACGACGTGGGCAGCTGATCCCGAGGACGAGCACCGCCTACTCACGCGCACCATGTTGGCGCTCTTCCGCTTCCCCAACCTGCCTAATGACCGGCTCATTGGGAATCTCAAGAACCCGCCTTTCGAAATTCAAGCGCGGCTTGCCCGTCACGACAAACTGACAGAGCCATCGGACTTGTGGAACGTGCTGGACAATGAGCTGCGACCGACCGTCTCCTACGTGATAACGCTGGCCCTGGATCCATGGTCCGTCATCACCGGCCCGCTGGTCAAGACCCGCAGGCTTCGGTTGGGGCAGGCGAGCGAATTGCCCCACCGCCGGGTCCTGGTACCTGACGCGGCCCGCCAGGATCTGGCGCTCATCGGCGGTACCATCCGTGACGAAGCGGAACACGAACCGCGATCCGGCGTGACCGTCGCCCTCAAGAACACCGGTTACGTGACGACCACCGACGAGCACGGACGCTTCGTGCTGGGCAGCGTCTCTCCCGGCGACTACACCTTGGTGGCGTGGGTGGAGGAAGGAAAACCCGCGCAAAAAGAGATCGCGATTCCGACCGAAGGCAGAGAGTACGACATGGAGGTGTGACAGCGAAAACCTTTCCCATAGGAGCAAGATGCAGCGTCCGGCCCCTGGACAATGTGATCGATGGATGACCTGACGTCAAACGGCCAACACTCTCGAGAGCTGTCGGGCAACGGCAGCCGGTGTGGCACCAGAAAGGAGCAAATCTACAATGCCTGAATACAAGTCTCCCGGCGTATACATCGAAGAGGTCGATCGTGGGACGAAGCCCATAGAGGCTGTCGGCACCTCGATGACCGCCTTCGTCGGCATCACCGCCGAGGCAAGCGTCAAACAGATCGACCCCGAGACGGGTGAGCGGGTGCCCGTGCAGTCCGTGCTCAACAAACCCACACTTGTGACAAGTTGGACGCAGTTTGTCAACGTCTTCGGCGACTTCACGGCCGGCGCCTATCTTCCCGACGCCGTCTACGGCTATTTTGCCAACGGCGGCGGACCGTGTTATATCGTCAGCCTGCGGGCCACAGAGGAGGGCGCTGAGGAAGCAGAACCCGCTTCGGTCACCATTCCCACCAGCGCTCGGGGGAACAGCTTCACGGTGACATCCAAGACACCCGGACCCTCCAGTTTATCCGTCACCATCAAGGCCGGTGAGGAAGATACCTTCTCCGTTACCGTCGGTGGCGAGACGAAGTCTGGTTTGACGATGAAAAAGGGTGAGGACAACTTCGTCGGCAACGTGGAGTTCTCCGCCGTCGAGATCTCGGATGTCGGCTCCGCTTCAGCGACCCCGACCGAGGGCGTCTATCCATTGGAAGGCGGTGGCATTCCTCCGCTGGGTACCGATGATTTCGTCGGCGACGTCTCCGAGCGCACGGGCATCGCAGGGCTGGAGGCCATCGAGGAGATTCGAATCCTCGTCGCCCCGGACGCGATGGCCGGCTATGATGGATCCGATGAGGCCAAAGAGCGGGTAAAGATGATCCAGGAGGCCATGATCAGCCACTGTGAGTCCGCGAAGTATCGGTTCGCCATCCTCGACGCGCCGCCGGGTATGAACGCTCAACAGGCGCAGGCATGGCGTAACTACGTCAACTTCGACACCTCCTATGCAGCGCTCTATTACCCGTGGATCCGGGTCGCCGACCTGAGCGGCGGCGGCAGCACCAGCAAACTGGTACCGCCAGGCGGTCACCTTGCCGGCATCTACAACCGGACCGACACCGAGCGCGGGGTCCACAAAGCCCCGGCCAACGAGGTCGTGCGCGGCGCGATCGACCTAGAGCTAAGGCTGAGCAAAAGCGAGCAGGACACACTGAACCCTATCGGCGTGAACTGCATCCGCTCCTTCCCGGGAAGGGGCATCCGGGTGTGGGGTGGTCGCACCCTGAGCAGCGACGGCTCGTGGCGCTACATCAACGTGCGCCGGCTCTTCATTATGGCCGAGGCTTCGCTGGACATCGGCCTGCAGTGGGTCGTCTTCGAGCCTAACGACCGGATGCTGTGGGCTCGGGTTCGCCGCGATGTCACATCGTTCCTGCGGACCGTCTGGCTCAGCGGCGCACTCTTCGGCAGCACGCCCGACGAGGCCTTCTACGTGAAGTGCGACGATGAGCTCAACCCACCGGAGATCCGGGATCTGGGCCAACTGATCATCGAGGTCGGTATGGCACCGGTGAAACCCGCGGAGTTCGTGATCTTCCGAATCAGCCAGTGGGCCGGAGCCAACGCCGAAGCTTAGGCCGAAGCCAACGCCAACGCGTAGGCCGAACACGGTGGCGGCGCGTCCCTGCACCGGGTTCGACGTACGTGATTAGACAGATAATAAGGAGAGGACAATGCCTGAACATGAAGATCCCCTTGTTGGTTTTCACTTTGCCGTCGAGATCCAAGGCGTCGTCACCGGTTTCTTCACCGAATGCAACGGCCTCGGCTCGGAACATGAAGTGATCGAACACAACGTGGTGACAGAACAGGGCCAAGAAGTCGTCATGAAAGTCCCGGGCCGGCTCAAGTGGGAGGATATCGTGCTAAAGCGCGGCATTACGAGCAGTATGGACATCTGGGACTGGCGCAAGATGGTCGAGGACGGACGCATCGAAGAGGCCCGCCACGATGGTTCGATCACGATGTTCGATCAGGAGCTCAACCCGGTCGCGCGCTGGGAGTTCAAACGTGGCTGGCCTCTCAAGGTCACAGGACCCCAGCCAAAATCGGACAGCAATGAGATCGGCATCGAGGAGCTGACCATCGCGCATGAATACATCAGCCGCGTGGAGATCTAGACACCACCGGGAGGTAGGGAGTAGGCTCTACCCGGCCTACTCCACGCCCTCCGGTGACGTCGCGAGCCATACGAGGTAGAAAAAGATGCGCCCAGATACCGAATTCGAGTTCACCTTACCCCATGGCTACGTCGACGACAGCGGGGAAGTTCATCGTCACGGTCGCATGCGGATGGCCCGGGCTCTCGACGAGATCGAGGCCGTGAATCACCCGCTGGTGCTGACCAACGAAGCGTATCTTCCGGTCGTCTTGTTGAGCCGTGTGATCACACATCTGGGCAGCCTGACCACGATCACGCCGAAGGTGATCGAGGATCTCTATGCAGCTGATGTCGCCTACCTGGAGGATCTCTACCTCCAGGTCAATGCCTACGAAGGCCTGAGCGTGCGAACCACCTGTCCGCACTGCAGGACGGAGCTGCAGATTGACCTTGGGTCCCGATATAACAGCGAATGAGAGGAACGTCCCAATGCCTGAGACGCGCAGTCCACAAAGACGACGCCGTGCATCCGACAAGGCGCTGACCGAGGAGCTCGTCAAGAAGGTCGCAGATAGGGTCTACGCGATGCTCATCCAAGATCTCACCATCGAGCGGGAGCGGCATCGTCCGTCCTCGCGAGGGCTGAGATTCCACGGAGGTTGGTAGTGTCAGAGGACAAGATGAGGGCCACGGCCCACGCCGCGTTCCGCTTCGTCATCTCAGTCGACGGGCAGAAACAGGCCGCGTTCACAGAGTGCACGATCCCAACCGTCGAGTGGGAGGTCGAAGAGGTGAAGGAAGGCGGCCTCAACACCTTCGTCCATCAACTGCCCGCCTATCGTAGGGCAGCCAAGCTGAGTCTGAGGAACGGCGTCGGCAAGAGCGATCTCCTTGACTGGTATCTCGAATGTATGGACGGCACACCGTCACGCAAGAGCGTCACCGTCACGCTCCTGAATGTCGAGCGCGAACCCGTGATGCTCTGGCATATGGAAGACGCCTTTCCCACGAAATGGGATGGCCCCCAGCTTCAGGCGGACAGCAGGACGATCGCGATCCAGACCCTGGAGTTGGCGTGCGGACAGGTCACGGCCTCCTACGAATAGTGATCGAGGGTGACGATGGCGCTTAGGCTATCTCCGACGTCCAGGAATCCCCTGGTGCGCCGTGTGCTCCGGCACCGGACTATCACGACGCTCTTCCGCGCGCCAGCTATACCGACGCCGAGGGAACCAAGGGCAGAGGGCCCTGCTGCGAGAGAAGCGACCATCGTGGTACCCGCCTATCCTGTCAGTGACGCCGGCGGAGTCGACGCAGTCACTACGGCGAGGCCGACGCAAGGGGCAGCGGGACCTCCCGCAGAACCTGCGCAAGCCGATCTCCCCCCCACAGAGCGGCCTGCACCTCGGGACGCAACATCGCAGGCGCCCACCCGTCCGGCGTCGGCGCCCGCTACGTCCGATGCCACGATCACCGACGAGGTTTGGCGTCGTCTCACGAATATCTTCCGGAGACACCAGGAGCAGGGCCGCGATGAGCAGGGGTCACCGGAGGAAGCGGACGTCGAGTCAGAGCCACCGACCAGGCCTGAAACACCAATCAGGGCAGAACAGCCCACGCGGGGCGCGGTCTCAGGACCGCGACGCGAAGGATCGGCGTCCCAACGGTCTGAGCGTTCAGCGATAAGCGAGCTCCCCGAGCGTCCAGCGGCGAGTTCTCAGACGCCGCCAGTGCCGATGCCCGAAGAAGCGACAACGTCGCCTGTTGAGGACGAACCACCAGCGGCATCCGAGGCGCCTTCCGGTGAGGTAGCCAGCTCTGAGGGCGCGCTGGACGAGGGCAGTGAGGAGGACCTGGAACCCCGTCTCCCTCCCCCAGACCGTGAAGCCGCGCGTCCTGGCCCTGCAGCTGCAGCTCGGACAACAGCACCGCAAGCACAGATCCAGCGAACGCCCGCGCCGGATGTCGATCGCGCACCTGAAGACGTTTCACGACCCGTCGAAGATCGTCAGGTGCAGGAGCCCATCTCGGGACCGCCCGAATCGGAGGGCGACATACAGTCAGGCCAAGGAACGCAGGTCGAGACCAGGGTCGAGACGGAGGAACAAACGAGAGAGGCTACGTCCCAACGCCGGACCGACTCACGAAAGGCCACCGGTCGAGCCGTCAGGGGACTCCTATCGGCGGAGGCGACGGTTGTCTCCGAACCGGCGACGGTCCCGCCCTTATCGGACCGCCAACCCCCGTCATCGCCACCAGCAAAGAGAGGCCAAGTGCAGGAAGCGGCTTCCCAAGTGTGGTCGCCGCCATCTTCTGAGGTGCCGTCGCGGCTCACGTCCGAAAGCGAGCGCGATGACCGGCAGGCGGAGGTCTCCCCGGCTCCCGAGCGACCGCCGGAGCCCCAGGGCCTGCCGCTCGAAGAGGTGTGGCAGGTCGAACGGGCGAGCAGACCACCGAAGCCACCGGAGACCCCAACCGCTGTAGCGGAAGAGATCTCGCGTACGAGGCCGTCAGCAGACGAGCAGACCACCGCTGCTCCGGCAGCGCCGGACGTGCAACAGCACCTCGAACGGGTCAGGGCCAGCCGTCCGACGCAATCGTCCGTTGAGGTGATCACGCCAACCAGGCCAAGGCCCGCGACGACAGAGCGCCGTGAGATTCGCCGAATCGAGGCAGCGGAAGCTCAGAGACGGCGATCGGCTGAGCCGCGGCCTGCGGTCGATCTGATAGCCACCGAAATCGGTCCCCTACCCGCGGACCTGTGGGAGCTCATCGAGGAACCCACGCCGCGGCGTGAGGAGATCGAGCCGAGTCCGGCACGCGATGGCACAACGCCGCCCAGCCCAGAACCAGCGACCTTAACGCCACCACCATCCCTGCCGCCGACCCAGACGGCCCTAATCCAACGCGCCGTGGCGCCGGGAACTGATGCCGGAGGCGCCGAGGCCGCGATGGAGTCGGAAGCCGAGCCTGAGATTGGCGGAGACGAGGAGCTCGGGTTCGACGTGGAAGAGCTGGCGCGCCGCGTCTACAGCGAGATCAGACGGCGTCTCGCCATTGATAAGGAGCGGCTGCGCCCCAATACATAGACAATCGGCCTTTTTGCAGTGCCTACTGAGGTGGGACCGCCTCTTGCGTCCCACGTCGTAACCGGGGAAGATGCGCGGCCTTGTGCGCGGAAAAGCGCGTCTCACCTTGAGGTTGAGTTGTTGATTTCTATGACCATTCGGAGATCAGCACAGATAGAGGGATAACAGGGAGATCAGGATGCCGAACACACGAAGCAGTCTGCAGGCAGCTCGTATCTACGAGGTCACGGACTCCGGCGACGAGAAGTCGGGCGGCGTCTCGGGGGACTGCATGTTCAATCCCGACGAGTACAC
>JBNGDU010000152.1:0-20144 GCA_049975025.1 Anaerolineae bacterium | reverse complement strand
CGCAAGAGCAGGTGTTTGTCGAGGAGACATCGCTCTTCCGCGGTTAGCTCCAGCCTGCAGTGGATATGAAAAGTCACCTCGGTCTTCGACCCAAGGTCCCTTTCTTGCTTATGGCGAGTGACGATTAGGTTCATTGAGACTCCCATTACAGAGCAGTGATTTGTCAGTCTAGCATTGATGCTACCCATGGTAGCACACGTAGGAGACGTGGGCTCCTGCGTGCATGGGGTATCCATATGGACCAAGTGAATTGTATGATATCCTGAGACTGCGTCAAATCCAGATCCGGCGGTCCCTGGGTGACTAGACGTGCTCGCAGCGGGAAGCGCAGGCGGGTGGCAGCGTATGCTAAGACTGAGCGATCCGCAGTTTTGGTCCGTGGGCGTGCCTTGAGCTTTGTGGTCGGGCACTCGAGATGTCCTGGAACCACGGACGGACACACTGACTTTGACAGGGGGCTCACCTGTGTTAGAACGTGGTTGAGATTCCGAGCTGTCGTGGAGGAGGATAGTATTATGAAGGCTGGTGAGTTTGGGTTGGCGAGCCGCGGCCAGGCCCCATACGCGCCCAGTGAAGTGATCGAGGTTCTGAACTGGGATGATCAGATCATCCGGTTCGGGGGGGAGAGGGCCGGGGACAACTGGCCGATCACCTGGGGAGCTGCGGATCCTTTGATCTACACTGCCTACGGTGATGGTAATGGCTTTGCGCCACGCAAGGCCTGTTACAGTCTCGGCTTTGCGACCCTCCAAGGGGTGCCGCCAGTAGTTCGCGCGACGGATATGCTGACGAACATCGATGCGCCTGTGGGATGGGGTCATGACGGCATCAAGGCCAGCGGGCTACTGATGGCTGGCGACGCACTCCATCTCTTCGTGCGGAACTATCAGGTCGACGGTGACTGGCGCCACGCGCGACTGGCGTGGTCCGAAGATTTCGGGCGGAGTTGGGTCTGGGCCGACTGGCACTTCAGCGAGAGCTTTGGGTGTCCGGAGTTCGTGCAGTTCGGACCGAACTACGCCGGCGCACGCGATAACTACGTCTATGTCGTTTCCCAGGACGGCACGAGCGCCTACGATTTCGATCCCGACATCGTGCTGGCGCGAGTCCCTATCGTTCTGGTGCCGGAGCGGTCGCGATATGAGTTCTACGCAGGACTAGGTGCTGACGGGGGGCCGGTGTGGTCGCTCGACATCGCGGACCGGAAGCCCATCTTCACGGATCCACGCGGCACGCAGCGGATCGCGGTCACCTACAACCGCGGCATCGACCGGTACTTTCTGACAACGGCCCACGATGACGGGTCAGGGGCCACGCACACACCGGCCCTTGGCGTCTTCGACGCACCAGACCCCTGGGGGCCTTGGACCACCGTCTACTACGATGACGCCTGGGCCGACGGCTGGATGATACACCACAAGTTTCCGACGCCGTGGATGAGCGAGGACGGCACTGTGATGTGGTTGGCTTTCTCCGGTCAGTACGTTCCTGGCGGGAGAGATTATTGCCTACTGACGCGGCGGGCGACGCTGAGCCTGAAACGGGAAAACGTGAGAGGTGAGCACCTCGACTGAGCCCTAATCATGTGTCCGGGTCTCATGCGCCGAGGTGACCGAAGGTGAGGCGGTAGAGCAGGTAGTCGAAGGTGTTGCCGAGGAGATTGGCGGTGCGTATGATGCGCAGCGTCAGCTCGATGGCGTCCGCATTGGGGGCGCCGTAGATCGCGACCAAGCGGGCGCGTGCCGCAGGCTCGGGCACTCCGTTCGAGTCAGCGAAGTGCTGCGCGTACAGCAGGGCGGCGCGTTCCTCGGCGGGGCTCTCCCCAAACTCGCCCGCGGCTAGATTGGTGAGTTCTTCCTCTTCGATGCCCTCGACCAATGCCTGCCGGGCATGATAGTAGGCGCAGTATCGGCAGGCGTTGACCTCGGTGACGACCATCATGAGACGCTCGCGGAAAGCTGGTGCGAGCGCGTGACCCTGCATCAGGGGCGCCATCTCCTTGCGGCGCGCGAAGAGGCCCTGTAGGTCGGTGAGGATATCGCGCAGGGCGTGGTAGCGACGGCGCTTGAAGGGTTTCATTGTCTGGCTCCTTCTCCATGATCTGCTTGAAGCTCTCTTTGTAGATGCCTGCGTAGAGACCGAACCTATGGGCTTCTGTCCACGTGTTGGTTCCCTAACCGCTATTGGGATTCGTGAAAGAGCAGGGGACCGCGCACGCGCACTTGCCACAGACATCCGCGAGGCCCAGGTCGGCGTGTCGAGCGGCATTCTCCAGACAGACGCTGTAGCAGGCACGCCGATCGAAGGAGGTTTCTCCCAGGACTTCGACGGGACAGCGGGTGGCGCAAGCTCTGCACGACCCGCCGGCTTTGTAGAGGCATGCCTCGGTTTTCGGGCGCGGCGTCGGCGCCACGACGGCGTCGGTGACGAGACTGTTGAGCCGACCACAACAGCCATCCTCGGTGATGAGCATGTGATGTCGGCCGAAGGTGCCGAGTCCAGCGATATAGGCGACGTGCCTATGGGACCAATCGCTCATCAGCCGCTCCTTATCGAAGTTGTGGGTGGGCGGTATCACGGCAGCCCGGTAACCCTCGGCGCGGAGCGCTTCGGCTTAGGTTCACGGATAAAGGTGTAGGCGCCGGAACCGACGGTGAAGGTGATCGCGCCGTCGGCGTCGTCGCGGGCAGCGGTGATGCCGGGCATCGTATCGGCAGGGCCCCCATCCCAGAGGATGGTCTCACCTTCGCGGACGGTGAAGGGAGCGCTATCGTCGGGCTTCAGCACGCTGACATCGGCCTGCGCGCCCACAGGAACGACGACGTGGAGTGTGAACGTGGAGGATGACGCATTTGCAGTGATACGCGACGCCGTTGGCGGCGGTTGTGTGTCTGACTCGTCGGTGGACGGTTGGTCCTCAAGAAGTGCCCAGTCAGAGACCAGGGTGCCTTTCACGGTCTGGAGGGTAGCCCGCGCACCCGTGAGGTCACCGACGACGCGAGGGCGGACGCTGAATCGGGCAAAGGCAGGATCCGCGACGTCCTTCAGATCGATGGTGATACCGGCGAGCGCTTTGTAGAGCCAGGAGCCAACCGAAGCCAACATTGGGTGGCTGTGGGAGTTCATGCCGCCACCGGTGGCGTGCTCCCAACGTTCCCACACGGTGGTGGCTCCGTGGGACAGCATGTAACCCCAACTGGGGTAGCTCTGTTGGGTCGCGATATGGTAAGCAACGTCTGCATGACCCGTGTCCGTCAGGACCTCCAGCAGGTATTTCGTGCACAGATTGCCGGTGGTGAGGTGGCAGCCGTGGTGCTCGACGTCCTGGACGAGGTTCTCGATCACACCATCGCGCAACTCGGTCGGGACCAAGCCCATATAGAGTGAGAATGCGTTACACGCCTGGTTGTTTGACCCATAGCCGCCCGTCTCGGGATCGTAGAATTGGTCGTGGTAGACGCGAGCGACGTCGTCGGCCAACTCAGCGTAGGACTCAGCGTCCTCATCCTTTCCCAAGACCTGGGCCATCTGCGAGAGAAGACGGGCTGTATAGTGGTAGTAGCCGGTGGAGATGAGCGGTCCAGGCGTACGACTCGAGATAGCGGAGGTCCCGATGCTGCCCCCGACCGCCTCGGTCACCGGCGGCGCCCAGTCGCCGTAGTAGCTGTATGTAACGACATGATCCTCAGCGACGCTGCTGAGGAAGTCGACCCAACCCTTCAACCCGTCGTAGTGGTCGTCCATCGTACGGATGTCGCCGTAATATCGGTAGAGTAGCCAGGGTATCAGCAGGTAGCTGACACTCACGGGATCGGCGGGGCGGTTGCCCCAGCGGAAGGGTGCCGTATCGGTGATCGCTCCGGTCCTAGGGTCTTGAGCATCGTGGATGTCCGCGACCCACTTGCTGAAGAAACGGGCCACGTCGAAGTTGTAGATGGCCTCCTCTGCACGCGTCCCCAGGTCGTTGAGCCATCCCATGCGTTCGTCGCGCTGTGGACAGTCGGTGGGTATGCCATGCTGGTTGCTGGCCTCGGTCCACCAGACCATGTTGTGGATGGCGTTGAGGAGATCGCGACGGCAGCTAAACTCACCGGCGGGCGTTGTGTCTGAGCGTACCAGGCAGCCCTCGATGGACATCAACACTGGGACATCGTCGTCAAGTGCACCGTCGGCTGCTGAAAGCTCAACCTGAACGTAGCGGAAGCCGTGATAGGTGAAGCGGGGCTCCCACATCTCCTCGCCATCCCCGGACAGGACGTAAAGATCGGTGGCTGCAGCGGAGCGGAGATTCTCCTGGTTGACGGTGCCGTCAGGGTAACACGACTCGGCAAAGCGCAGCATGACGCGACTGCCGCGGTCACCCCGAACTCGGATGCGAGCCCAGCCGGCGAAGTTCTGTCCCAGGTCGTAGACGGTAATGCCGGGACGGATCTCGGTGTGGGCAATCGGCGAGATCGCTCGGACCACGCGGATCGGCTTCATTGTCTGGGATACCAGCCGGCCGCCGGGCGGATCTGCCGTGATCGGGCGGGCCCACGCGGCCGATGGCTCCACGTCGGGGCCACCGGGGCCGGGTGCCGCAAGGCCTGGTTCAGGCTTCTCCGTGGCGCCCGGTTGGCACCATCCCGGTTCGGCAAGGCGCGCATCGTAGATCTCGCCTCCATAGATGCTGTCCTTGAGTATAGGCCCGGTCCCCACCTGCCAGGGTCCACTTCGAGTCAGGACTTCGGTCGTGGAGCCATCCTCGAAGGTGACGCGAAGCTCGAGGCGCAGCTTGGGCGCGCCGTACCATCCGTGACCCACGATCGCGCCGATGACATTGATCCCGTCGTCGTCATCCTCTACAGGGACGCCCGGGGTCTGTCGCTGAGGACGGACGTAGAGCAGGTCGGTGACGTCGTAGGTGGCGTAGAGGACACGTTGGTCGTAGCTGGTGGTACCGGGATCGAGGACGTGGTCTCCAACCTTAACGCCATTGAGATGAAGCTCGTAGTAACCGAGTCCGACGACGTAGGCACGAGCGCGTCGGACCGGTTTCGTCAGCGTGAAGGTCGTCCGGAACATCAGGGCTTGTCCGGGCCAGGCGACCGGGTAGCCGATCCAGCCAGCCTCCCAGTCCCCTTCGTCCAGCGCACGCTCGAACCAGGCTGGGTCGCTGAACGGGCCGGCGACGTCATCGGCGTCCCAGGCACGGACTTCCCACCAGACGGGCACACCAGGCGCCGCCAAAGGACCGTGATAAGGCACTATTTGGTCGGCGGAGACAACTTTGCCGCTGTCCCAAAGGTCAGCTTCGCCCGCCGCCAAGGCGTCGACCGACGTTCCGGCGCGGATTTGGTAAGCGGTCTGGCGGATGCCGCGTCTGTCACCTTTCAACTGCCACGAAAGGCGCGGGTACGCGGTAGCGATGCCGAGGGGATTCTCGGCGTATTCGGTGCGAAGGGTATGGGCTGTCAACATAGTTTACCTCCTATGAGCTACTTCGAGAAGCGTTCGCTTGCCGGTCGCCTGGTAATGGGCAACGGCGGCTTCGTAGAGGTGGCCGTCGATGTAGAGCTCGAGATCGCCGCCGAGGTTCGACCAGCGGGGAGGCGCGTTCCCCTGCCGGAGCGCTATGGTACGTCGGGTAAGCAGATAGCCGTCGTCCTCCTGGGCCGCGGCGATTTCGGCTACCAAGTCATCGACCCGCGCATCGAGGTCTGGATCTTGGGTCCGCGCCAGCACGCAG
The DNA here is from genome assembly GCA_049975025.1 of Anaerolineae bacterium. GTDB lineage: Bacteria > Chloroflexota > Anaerolineae > B4-G1 > SLSP01 > PWVB01. The sequence continues at coordinate 14,416 of JBNGDU010000152.1, read as the reverse complement.
GACGCGGCTTCAACAATCTTGTAGAGGACGGCATCGCTGTTGAGAATGCCGGCGATGGGTAGGCTCGTCGCGGTGGCCTCACCACGTTTCGCTTTGGCGGCATTGACGAAGTTGTCGATGATACCGGTTTCGTCGGCCATTTGGAGGAGGTAGGGGACGGTGATGTCCTGGTTGGCGTCCAGACGAGGGCGCCAGAGGCCATCATCGACACTAATATCCGTGAAGTTGCAGAACTTCCACCGATGGGTTGAGGTCATGGTCCCGCTCCTTTCCGTTTGGACTGCGCGCTTCTGAGAGCTTGTGGGCTGCGTGGGCCGGGCCGGCTTCTCAGTGGGTGGTGATGGTGTTTCAGAAGACGAGGCGACGGCTCGTATCTATCGGACTCGAACGGGATCATGGAGTCACGCGGCTGCCGGATGGGTACCGGCCATAGGTCGCGGCAAGCTCATAGGCGGCGATGACGTTCTCAGGCGGGCAGACAGGACTGATGGCCTGGAGCTTGAGCCAGTAGCCGCCTCCCGGCGCAAGGATGTCGATGATGCGCTTGACGTGGTCCTCCACCTCGGTCACGGTGCCGAAGGGGACGATGTGTTCGATGTCGATGCCGCCGTGGAAGCATAGATCAGCGCCGAAGTCGCGTTTCAGACGGACGGGATCCATATTGTCCAGCGGCAGGATGGGATTGAGTACGTCGACGCCACACTCAATCAGGTCGGGTACTAGGTCCATGATTTGCCCGTGTGAGTGAAGATAGAACCTGACGTGCGGATGACGCCGCTTGATCCGTTGGATCAGGTCAGCGTAGTAGGGCTTGACGAGCGCTCGCCAGTCGGCGGGTGACATGTAGGGGGCCGTGGACGTTCCGAAGTCGTCCGCGGCTGTGACCATCTCGACGTAAGGTGCCACCTCGTCAAGCAGCCGCAGGATCAGCGTCGTGTTGATGTGGTGGATGTGGGTGGCGATGGCGTTGTGTACGGCGCGGTTGAGCTTCACATCCAGCATCCACTGCTCGAATCCGCGTATGTAGTGGTACTGGTGGAAGAGATGCGGGACACCGACGACCGTGACGCGGTCGCTGTCGGCGTGCGCTCTCCGGGCTCGCTGCGCAGCATCAGGCGCTATCAACTGAGGAGCCTCGGGATCGGGCCAAGAGAAGCTCTCGACGTCGGCGACGGTCTCGGCGTCGGCCAGGGGGTGGTGCTCGCAATAGGGTAGCCCCACACCTTTGTATCGATAGCGGCAGCCGTATCCGTCGACCAGCAACGTCTCGCGCCGGTCGGCATCGGACGCCATCGACGCTGGCTTAGGGGTTCGCAGCTCAGACGGCGGATGGTTGAACTCGCCGATCGACGTGAAGCCGTCAAAGGGGAAGGTCGCCAGGAATCGCTCCAGCGCCGGATCGTAGTGCTCGTAGGTGTCGATGATATTCGGGGCGAAGATCGGAATGCGGTCCGGCTCCCGGTGATCTAATGCGGTCAGCACCCGATCTCGCGATGTCAGTGTGTTCACTGGCATGGTCTATCTCCTGAAATCTGCGATGTTCGACTGCCTACGGATCTGCCGCAGTCCCTGGATAGTTGTGCGAAGGCCTCAGCCTACACGCTGAGTAGGGTTTCGCGGAGGAAGCGGGACGTCTTCACGGCATCGTCTTTGCCCACGAGCTCATCGAGCCCGCTGCGGTGCGTCTGGAGTATGTGGTCAAAGCGGCGGAGCCAGAGAATCGACTCGCCGATGGCGCCGGCAGCGTCTTCCCTGTAGGGATACTGGTCCATCGAGAACCACCCGTCGTACTCGGTGCGATCGAGCCAGTAGAGGATCTCCAGGTAGCGCACGGTGTGGACGGAGCCGACGATCATGTCATCGTCCCACGTGCCGTGGTTGTCGTTGAAGTGCATGTGGAAGAGGCGGTCCCCAGCTCGGCGGGCCAGGACGATGGACTCGCTGACGGTCTCGCCGCCGACGAAGGCGTGACCCGTATCGATGGTCACGCCGACGTTGCTGTGTCCCGTCTCCTGGGCCAAGAGGAGGGTGTCAGCCATTCGGGCCAGCGTGGAGTGGGTGCGCGGCTCTTTGGGCTTGTACTCCAGCGCGAATCGCAGGTCGGGGTAGCTTTCAGCCAGCTCCGCGACGGCCTCGCACATCCACGCGCGCTGAGCGGCGTAGTCCGCGGTGAGATTGTAGTCATAGCCGTCCTGACCGGGCCAGAGGTTGACGATCTCGCAGTCCAGCTGCCGAGCGATCTCGCACATCTGTTTCGTGTAGTCGATGGCGTGGCGCCGCACCTCCGCGTTAGCGCTGGTGTAGGCACCCTTCCAGTAGAGCGAGTTGCCAAAGAGATCGGGTATGATGGACACGCAGGTGAGATCCAGGTCATCCAGCGCGCGCTTCATCTGGTCGGCATTGTCAGGACTGATGTCCCAGGTTCCCACGAGCTCAATACCGCTGACGTGAGGGATCTCCGCAGCCCGTTGGAGCATCTCCTCCGTCGAGGGGCTCTCCTTGTAACTTCCGCAGAAGCGGTCCTTCGTGTTACCAAGGTTGCCGAGGATCACGGCATACTTCCGGTCCATTCGAGTACCTCCTTAGGGGTTACGGGTCTCTTCTATCATAGCACGGAAGGGTGAAACGTGGAAACGTGAGGGGGATCGAGGATGGGTGTGCGCCTTGTGGCGGGCTAACACGTAACGATTGACGAGTAAGGGGACACTTGCGCGGCTGATCGTTCGATCACCCCGGAATCTTGGGGCAGGGGGGCGCTTTCGAGCCTGGAACAATCGTCCGGGAAGCTGTGAAGGGTGCTGTTCCATGCCCTGCGCTTGCGAGGGCTGTCTAGTTCAGCCTTGCCTAGCCTCCCGGACGCTGATGACCGGCCTTCAGAGGAGTTCGACGGTCCCGGCGTCGCCGTCGACAGCGATCTCTTGACCGCTCCGGATGCGCTTGGTGGCGACGCCGGTGCCCAGCACGGCGGGAATGCTGTACTCGCGGGCGACGATCGAGCCGTGGCTCAACGGCCCGCCTACGTTGGTGACGATGCCGGACGCCAACGCGAAGAGCGGCGTCCAGGCCGGCGTGGTGATGTCAGCCACCAGGATGTCGCCTGCGCGCATGTGGTCGAAGTCCTCAGGGCCATGGAGGACGCGTGCGGTCCCGGATACCTGACCAGGGCTGCATCCGACGCCGGTGAGTATGTTCCCCGTCTGCTCCTCGGCTGTCGCGGGCAGGAAGGCGTCGGGGTTGATGCCCAGGACCCGGCCTTTCTGCGGAAGTTGCGCTGGAGGCGCCACGCGTTTCTCGGCGCGCCATTCCATCTTGCGCTCCTCAACGCGCTCCGAGAGATCCTCCAGCGCCTCGCCCTGCTCCAGGGCTTCAGCACCGCGCTCGAACTCGGTCCGCTCTAGCCAGAAGATGTCGTCGGGCTCTGCGATGGCTCCGGCTTTGACGAAGCGGAGACCGAGCTCCAGAAGCATCTCGCGGAGTTGAGGGTAGGCCAGACCGATCTCGAAGATGCTGTCCTCACGCAGGGCAGTATAGGTCTGTGCCCAGCCCAATGTTTTGTCAAAGAGCTTGCGCTTGAGTCCTCCAATTCGCTCACGGATGGCCTCGATGGCGTCCTTGCGTTGCTCGAGCAAGCGCTGCTGGCGGGCGTGGGGATCGCGTTCTGGATCTCTGATGAAGACCCGGAGTGTCTGCAGCAGCGGCGTGGGATCGTGGGCCGGGATCGGCTCGGCGAAGTCCAGGTCGTAGACGCTGTAACCGTATCGGTTGAGATGATTCTGGAACCGGTCTCGCCACGCCTCCCAGGTCTCAGGGCTGACATCAGGAGGAGCGCCGCTGCTGTCCCACTGGTCGCCCAGCTTTGCCGGCGGTGTGCGCAGCAGATACTGCGCGAGGTCATCGTGCTCGCGGCACCAGCCTGCCAGATCGTAGAGCGCTTTTTCGGCCTGGATAGGTAGGCTATCGGCGCCCAGCAAATAGGTTGGCGCCGGCGGGTCATCCTCCTTCCTGATCAGTTTGTCATAGACCGCCGTGAACAGCATCTCTGTGCCAGCGGCAATACCTAGAGTGTCGATCTGTAGGGTGCTGAGGTAGTGCCCCATCGCGTGCGTCAGTGCGGAAGCGCCACCCACGAGCTCGCGAGGCTTCATCTTGCGTGGTGCCCGATCTTCCCATTCTGCCACGGCCTCACGGTAACGTGGGTGCGCGACTTCCTCCCAATGGTTGGCAGCATTCTTCATCAGACGAGGAATCGCGGGCGCCATTCTGACGAGTATCCACCACAGGTCAGGGGCCTTGAAGTCAGCACTCATGTAGGCATAGTCGTTGATCGTGACGAGATAACTCTCAAAAAAGCCCGGCAACTGGCCACCGATCATCTCATCCAGCATCAGCCGCATACCCTCACTTATAGCCGGCAAGGCCATCGACTCAAAGAGCGGGCTCAGCGGATCGGGCATGAAGTCGATGATACTGCCCCGCATGTACTTGCCGTCGGGATCGGGCATAGGCCATTCTTCGGGCGGCTCGGCCATAGGTTGTGGCAGCGCGGTGATCGGGCGTGCCTGGACGATGGCGAACTCACCGTCAGCCAGGACCCATTCGATGTCACGCGGATCGCCGTAGAGTTCCTCGATACGAACGCTTAAGCGTGCCAGCTCCGCAGCCTGGGCGTCATCGAGAACGGGGGCCTCCCGCAGTTCCTCAGGGACAGGCCGGGTCTCGGTGCCGCCATTCACCCGGACTGTCATCACGCTCTTCTCGGCGACTTCACGCTCAAGGACCTGGCTTGTCTCTTTGTCCACAACGTAGGTGTCGGGCGTGACCTCGCCGCCTACGACGGCCTCGCCCAGCCCCCAGGCGGCGTTGATCACCACCTCGTTTCGCCGACCTGTCATAGGATTTGCGGTAAAGAGAATCCCGGCAGACTCGGCGGGCACCAGCTTCTGGACCACAATGGCCAGTCCCAATCCCTCGACATTCATCTCACGGTGGGCCCGGTAGCCGATGGCGCGCGCCGTCCATAGGGAGGCCCAACACCGTTTCACAGCCTCCAGCACCTCGTCGATGCCCTTGATGTTGAGGAAGGTCTCCTGCTGCCCTGCGAAGGACGCTTCGGGAAGATCTTCGGCGGTGGCGGAGGAGCGGACGGCGGCCACCGGCTCCGCACCGGAGAGGGCAGCGTAGGCCTTGGCAATGGCGGCGGCGACCTGCGGCGGCGTTCGGCCCTGGAGGAAGAGCTCCTCAATCGTGCGCGAAGCCGTCTCCAGCGAGGCGGGTTCGTTGGGGTCTGCGGCTTCCAACGCAGCCACAATGGCGGGCTGCAGGTCGTTCGCTTCCACAAAGTCGCGGTAAGCGTCGACGGTGATATGGAAACCATCGGGGACGGGCAATCCGGCGCGGGTCAACTCGGAAAGCGCTGCGCCTTTTCCGCCCACGGTCTGCAGGACAGCTTCTGCGTCGGCTAAAGATAGGGTGTACTGCTTTGTCATCGTTCATCTCCTCTCCGTCAGGCTGAACTTTGCATAGTCCGCACGGGCGGTCGTCAGCCCAGCCGGTTCTCGGTCCGGTTCTCGCTCCGGTTCTCGCTCTGTGTGCTTTCATGATAGGGTTGGGCTGGGGGAGATGTCATCACCCAAAGTGGATGAAAGCGTAGGGTAGTTCATTTGTACTCTCAAGTGCAGTTTCTCACAAGTCGAACAGGCAGGCTTTGAGCCCTTTGCCTTGTCGGTGCTGCCGCGTGCGGAGGCGCCTTGGATGTGAGGTGGCTTCCGCCGGCGAGGGGCTCAAAGCCGGTGGTTGGGGCGTGGGCTTTGAGGCCTTTGTCTCGTAGGTGCTCCCGTTTGCGGAGCGGCCTTGGGTGTGAGGTGGCTTCCGCCGGCGAGGGGCTCAAAGTCGGTGCATCACGGCGGTTAGGTGCTGTCGGGATCCCTTGCCACGAGATGCAGGCGGTGCACCGCGTGCTGTTCCACGTCCTCGCGGATATAGAGCATCGGGTGGTATTCACCAGCGGACCAGGGCTCGATCTGGTCATCGTAGTGTGGGCTGCCGAGGCGGCCCGATTGCCCCGGTGTGAGCGAGCCAATGGAGTTCCGCACATCTCCGAGATCGACGATCATACGGTAGGGCGGGCCCGAGATCGACACGGAGGCCATGTCGCTCCCGTGTGTCGCGAAAATCGTGTGTATGTCGCCGGGTATGGGGTAGGGGCCACGGTTGAAGACCGGCGCCAGAAGGTCGCTCAGACCTAACACGTGCCCGTAGGTCATCTTGTGCAGCTTTCCCCAACCCCAGTCGTCCGGTGTAGGGCCACACGCGGACTTGAGACGCGCCACCGTTCGGCTAAGTGCCATCCGCATGACGTCGTCGCGGGTCTCGCCGTTGCCCAGGTCGAACCAGGCAGAGCCCGGATGAGCTAGGGCGTACTCCAGCCACCACCAGGTCCGGTTGGTGGACAAGAGTTGCCCTTCCAAAACGTCCGAAAGCGTGAGCGAGATCATCTCCCGACAGAATAGCTCGTAGACAGCTCCGGCAGCGCTGTTCAGTGTCAGAGCGCCGTCCCATTTCCGAAGCAGAGCGACCACCGGCTCCAACTCCTCATCGACCGCAAGCTGCTCGACATAGTGGACTACCTTGCGCGCCATTGTCGACACCACGTCGAGATGCATCTGTCGCGTGAAAGCCACGTCGACGGCTGGGCGACTCTCAATCAATTCGACGATACGCTTTGCGCGATGCCCGGCACTCGGGCGGACCGCCAGATCGTAGGGGTAGTCGTCGTCGACTACCGCGTTGTTGGCCGAGGCGACGTAGCCCTGTGGCGGGTTGTGGAGGTGCGGCAATTCGTCGAAAGGTATGTATCCAAGCCACTCGTAATCGGATGTCCAGCCGGGGACCGGCAGGCGACCGTCGCCCTGGGCGCGGATGGGGATTTTGCCGGGGAAGCTGTACCCGATGTTGCCCTCGACGTCTGCGTAGACCGTGTTCTGAACGGGCGACGACCATCCGCGCATTGCCTCGCGAAACTCAGGGCAGTTGCGGGCGCGGTTCATCTTGAGCAGGCTTTCCACCATGGCGTCGGGCTCCAGCGACGTCCAACGCATAGCCAGCGGGGGATCATCGCCGAACTCGGGGATCAGACGGTTGATGATCGGCCCGTGCCGTGTGATGATCACATCTTCATAGACTGTCTCGCCTCCCTTGACATGGATCGCCTCCCGCAGGAGGGTTGCCTCGTACCAGCCTCCCTCGTACTCGACCTGCACACGGCCATCGACCGTGCGCCGTAGGCGTTCGACATACAGGTCCTGCACATCCGGTACGCCATCGGTGAACCCCCAGGCGACGTGACCGTTGTGACCGGAGACAACGGCTGGGATGCCGGGGAAGGTCACGCCTGTGACGTTAAGGTCGCCGCCAACAAGGTGATTCTCGTACCAGACGGCGGGGATTGTCATCCCCAGATGCATGTCGTTGGCCAGTATCGGGCTCCCGGTAGCCGTGCGTGACCCAGCCACAACCCAGTTGTTGCTGCCCACTCCGCCGGTAGCGGAAGGGCTAGACGCCGATTGAGGGCTTTGGGTATCCTGCGATACCGAGCTCAGCACAGAGTAGTCAAGTCCTGGCGGAACCACACGGGGCCAGTCGGCCAGGTAGGGAGGTGACAGTTGCTCCGCTCTCTCTTCGCCAAGGCGATCAGCGAGCTGCGCCCGCCGGGCTTCACTCTGCCAATCCTCGCAAAGGACCCAGGCCATCATCTTGGCCCAGGAGAGCGTGTCGGCGGGAGTCCAACGTTCGGGCTTGTGACGCAGCAGCGTGAACTCCACCGGTAGGGTGCCCCGCTCGATATAGGCATTGACCCCGCGGGCATAGGAGTTCAACAGCGCATGCACCTCGGGTTCGAGCAACTGAGCCTCTTGTTCGGCGACGCGGCGCAGCGTGAGCGTGCGCATCTGGCGATCCATCTCCACGGCATCGGGTCCCAGCATCTCCGCCAGCCGCCCGGCGGCGGTGCGGCGGTTGACCTCCATCTGCCATAGGCGATCCTGTGCGTGGACGAATCCTTGGGCTATAAACAAGTCCGACGTGCTCTCAGCGTAGATGTGGGGCACGCCCCAGCGGTCGCGGAGCACCTCGACCGGGGCTTGAAGGCCCCGCAGTGATAGCTCTCCGTCCATCTTCGGCAAGCGCCGGCGGCTGAGCCACGTCAAGGCGGACTTAAGGAGGGGAGCGAGAACAGACGTGATATGGACCATGGCGTGGTTGGCCTATTCCTCGCGCAGCGCCTCTGCACCCGTGACCATCGCGGGCCGTCCCCCAAAGATGCGAAGGACTTTCAGTAACTGCGACCAGCTCTTCTCACTCATATTATCTCCTTTTTCAGCAAGCTCACCCCGGCTGGCGGCAGTATGACGGCGTCGGTGGACTTATCGGTGAAGGCGTCGTTCCAAGCCGTGCCTAAGCTCACCGTCGTTGCCTCATCTCCGAAGTTGAGGAGGAATAGAAGGCGCTCCGTCTCGCTTCGTCTTTCGTAGGCGCGCACATGCTCCGGCGTGGAAAGGATACCTGAGACGCCGGCGATGCCGGTCAACCACGTGACGAAGGCCCCAAGTGAAGGGCCGCGGAGGAGCGTGCCCACGTAGACGACCTTGCCCTTTCCGTAGTCGTTGACCGTGATCGCCGGTGTGCCGGCTAGCCAGCCCGCGGCGTATTCGGCCAACACCTGCGCGGTTGTGGTCACGATCTCGTCGGCCCATCGCTCACCTTCGAAGACGCTGGAGAGCGCGCCGTCCTTCGTGTCCAGTGGCAGCGGGGTCTCCAACGCTCCGTAGTCGTGGATCTCGACGCCGGCCATCTCGCGCAGTGGGCCGGGCGCGGGTTGTGAGAAGATCTTGTTGTACTCGTCGACAACCCCGCTCCGTGACGTTAGACACAGAATGCCGCCGTCGGAGACGTAGGCCCGGAGGTTCTCGGCTGTGGGGTCATCGGTGCAGTAAAGGCGCGGCGCAATCACCAGCTTGTACTTGGAGAGATCCTCCCGCGGATCCATCGCATCGGTCGTGACATTGACACCCATCAACGCGGCATGGTAGGCCTCGGCAGCACTGTGGACGTCCAGTCCTTCCTGGCGGAAGCGACCGCTCAGCCCGGGTGGCAGGACGGCGTTGAGGGCCCAGCGGGCATCGTAGCCCATCACAATCGCGACCTCCGCTTGCGGCTTGGTTTTGTCGATCAGGGCGCCTACCTGCTGCAGTTCGCGACCCATGTGCTGCAGCTCCTCATATTGGCGCGTGGGTTGACCGCTGTGCGGCAGCACACCGTGCCAATACTCCTCCTGCCCCCAGCGACAGGGGCGCCAGCGGAAATAGTTGATGCCGCAAGCGCCGTGGGCAAGGGAGCGATAGGACCAGAGCCGCATCCAGCCGGGGCGGGTTGCGACATCCCAATGGGGTTGACCGGAGCGCTGCTCCAGGATCAGAAGCTCGCCTCGGGCGCCGCGACAGTAGTCGAGCGCGAACTCGGGGGCGAAGGGCGGGTAGAAGTTGGTGCCGTAGACGTCGGTGGCTTCCCCCAGATCGAAGATATCGGTGTGGGTGCGGTTGCTCGTCTGGAAGTTGGTCGTCACCCAGGTTTTGGGGTCGAGCTCTTTCATTAGTTCGTACCGCCAACGTGCGAAATCGACGTTGGTCTTGGATTGGAAGCGGGCGTATTCCATCGCCAGGTTCGGCGACGGGAAGCTGACGCCGACGGGGAGGGGCACTTCGTCGAAGTCTGAGAAGGCGAAGGACCAGAAGTGAGCGCCCCACGCCTCATTGAGCCGCTCGACGGTCCTGTACTTCTCGCGGAGATAATCGATGAACTTCGCCCGGCATGTCTCGCAGTAGCAGGTGTTGCCGGAGCCGATCTCGTTGTCGATGTGCCAGGCCATCACGTGTTCGTGAGCGGCATAGTGCTCGATCACAGCGCGGTCGATACGTCGGGAGAGCTCCACAAAAACGGGATTGTTGTGGCAGACGGTGTATCGGTGGCCATAGTTGGCAACGTGACCGTCGGCCCGTACGTTCCGGATCTCTGGATGGCGATGGAAGACCCACGGCGGTGGCGTTCGCGAGCAAGTACACATCATGGTCTTTACGCCGTGCTCTCCAAGCAGCTCGACGGCGCGATCGAGCCACGCGAAATCGTAACGGCCCGCCTTCGGCTCCAGTCTGCTCCAGGCGAACTCACCCATGCGCACGCCGGTGAGGCCTGCGTCCTGCATCAGCTGAGCATCGACGGCCCAGCGCTCCTCGGGCCAGTGCTCCGGATAGTAGGCGACGCCGTAGTACATTGGTTGATCCTCCTTGTCTAAGATATAGGCCGCACGGCCACGAAGCCGCTGCGCTACCACGATGACGCCCCGCTAGCGGTGCTCGACGGCGCCTGAGGCCGCTCTGAGCCTGTATGTGAAGTCTTGCCGAATGATCTGGGCATCCCAGGTGACGCGGCTATGGTTAGCGGATGATGTGGCAACCACTCATACGCCTGCCCCGATGATAGCCGATCTCTCCCGCGCTACGGCGGCGGGGTCATCGCTGGCGCTCAATGGGTGCAGCCAGAAAGTCACGTGGTAGTGTCCGGGGTGAATCAGGAACTCATCGTGTACCTGTGACCACCAGCCGTCGTCACCACCGACGCCCATGTGACGCGCGTCGATGTGCAGAATCACATCGTTCAGCCGCGTGAGCTCGTGCGGATGACCGGCGTCAGCCAGATCATCGATGGTGTAGTGGAGAGCGTCGAAGTGGAAGAGCGGTGGCCCAGCGACCAGAAGTCCGGATCCTGAGGCATCGGTCAAGGCCAGCCAGCGTACGTCCTCCTTGCCGCCGGACTCGGTCGGGTAGACGTAGGGGGTGAACTGCTCATCCACGGTGCTCTCGTACCGCCCAACAGCAGCGCCCCGCTTGCGGTCAACGTAGTTCTCGTGGGGACCGCGACCGTACCAGGTCAGGTATTCGTAGCGCCCAGGCAACCGCAGCTCCATCCCGACGCGAGGGACGAAGGGGAAGGACTCGGGGATGATAACGGTGTCCTCGACTTTCATCGCGCCGTCTGCAAAGACACGGTGGACGACATCGCTGTCGATACCTGCGGCGCGGTCTGGGGCAGAGAGGTTTGCGGTCACGCGGACTTGGACCTCGTGGGGGTTGATCTGCGTGGCCTCGACCTGGCTAACTGCTCGCTCCAGACGGTCGAGACCCGCGCGGCGCCACTTGTGAACGTTGGCAGGCGGGTTGCCCATCAGAAGATCGATATCGGTGGGCGCCCGATAGTAGCATTCGACGGGGCCCTGGAGCAGCAACTCGCGGTCACCGGATTCGTAGTTTGTGATGACGCCTGACGTTCGGTCGAAGCGGACAGTAGTGTCTCCGGCAGCAACCGTGAAGTGTGCACTCTCCTCGTGCAGCTGCACGTTGCCCTGCCACGCCGTTCCGACCCCTGGTGGCTGTGTTCGCACGCCGACGGGCAGCCTGAACTGGCGCCAGGCGACCTCGTGACCCTCTGGCGCCCACGGCTCAGCGGAGGCCAGCTTGAAGTGAACGTCGAGATAGTACTCCGCGTCACACTTTTGGTCCTCGGGCAGCTGAAAGGGCACCCTCAAAAGGCCGGTCTGACCTGCAGGAATGTCAAGCGGCAGAAGCTGACCTGAGTCAACGACCTCGCCATCTTCCGTCACGTCCCAGGAGATCGCAAGATGCTCAAGGCCGCGGGTGCGATAGCGATTGTGGACGGTCAGGCGACCCTCCGGCAGATCCTGCTCGTCAAGCGTGGTGACGCTCACCGGCGCCTGGACTTGCTTGACCTCGTAGGCTCCCGGATGTGGGACCAAATCGGGGTCGACGATGCCGTTGCAGCACATCTGCGGGTCCTTGTTGTCGCGGCTGTAGTCAAAGCCACCACCGAAGTCATTGCCGTAGGCGTAGAATGGGATGCCGTCCGCGGTGGTGTGGCGTAGCGCCTTGTCATGCCAGTCCCACACAAAGCCGCCGTGAAATCGGGGATAGGCCTGCACCATATCCCAGAACTTGAAGAAGTTGCCGGTGCTATTGCCCTTCGCGTAAGCGTATTCGCACATCAGCACGGGACGGGTCTCGGCGGGGTTGGCGAGAAGTCGGCGCATCGCGTCGAGGTCGGGGTACATCACCGAGTAGACGTCACTGACCTCGGGGCCAGGGTGACCGCTCTCGTAGTGGACGAGGCGCGTCGGATCATAGGCCCTGAGCCACGCAGCCATAGCCGCATGGTGCGGTCCGACACCGGATTCGTTTCCGAGGGACCAGAAGATGACGGAGGGATGGTTCTTGTCGCGCTGCGCCAGGCGGATCGCACGCTCAAGGTAGGCGTGGGCCCAATTCGGGTCTTGGCTGAGCTCACCGTGAACGCCGTGGGTCTCGATGTTGGCCTCATCGATGACGTAGAGGCCATAGGCGTCGCAGAGGTTGTACCACCGGGGGTGGGAGGGATAGTGGCTCGTGCGGACGGCGTTGAAGTTGAGCTGCTTCATGAGCTTAATGTCGCGAACCATATCCGCTTCGGTGAGGGCACGCCCGCGCTCGGGATGGTGCTCGTGGCGGTTGACGCCGCGCAGCACCAGTCGCTTGCCGTTGAGCAGCAGCACGCCGTCTTCGATGTCGATCTGACGGAAGCCCAGACACGTACTCTCAATATCGAGGACGTCGCCCTGGGGTCCCAGGAGCTGGAGCACCAGCGTGTAGAGATAGGGCGTCTCGGCGGTCCAATGGCTGGGCGCAATGACGTCGCTATCTAGTTGCGCACAGCGTGCTCGCGTCTCGGCACGATAGGGCGTTTGGGATTGAATCGGGGCGGTGAGGGGCTCTGCGAAAACGGGCCTGTTTTCGCCGTCGTAGAGCATCGCCGTCACGGTGTAGTCCCGCAGCCTCTCGTCGTGGACTGCAAGGTCCGCGTTGACACAGGCCTCGACGTAAAGCGTGGCGTCTTCGTAGCGGTCGTCAAAGGTCGTACGCACGGTGAAGTCACGGAGAGCCACCTTGGGCTTGGTGATGAGCAGGACGTCGCGCTGAATCCCACTCATCCGCCACATGTCCTGATCCTCCATGTAGGTGCCGTCGCAATAGCGCAGAACCTCAACGGCGAGCAGGTTGTCGCCTGAGCGTACGTAAGGGGTGATGTCGAACTCAGCAGGCAGGCGGCTGCCCTGACTGTACCCTACCTCCTCGCCGTTGACCCATACGTAGCAGGCGGCATCGACGGACTCGAAGAGAAGGAAGACGTTGTGGCTGGCGGTGTCGATGTCGAGTTCGAAGGTGGTGCGGTAACAGCCGGTAGGGTTGGCGTCGGGCACGTGCGGCGGGTCCGGTTCAAAGGGGTAGTGCACGTTGAGGTAGATGGGACGGTCCTCGATCTCCGCAGCCCCGGCGCCCAGTGTTTCCCAGTGCATCGGCAGTTGCCAGTTGCCGGGCACATCGATCTCGCCCCAGTCTTTGGTATCAAATCCCTCCCGATAGAAGCCTTCGGGCACATCGTCCGGGTTGGGAGCGAGGTGGAAGTCCCAGCGACCGTTGAGGTCGCGGACATTGGGCGAGGCTGTCGGATCGCAGGTTAGGGCGGTCTCAACGCTGTCATATGCGCCAAGCGGCACGTGTCCCGGTTCTTTGTTGCGTCCGACGAACCGTGGGTTCTCCCAGTCTTTCGGATTTGGCATAGTGTCTTCCTTAGTTTGATAGGTGATTTCGTTTGTGGCGGCGGCACGCTGGTCCTGTGTGCGCGTGCGTCTACCTCGCATACATCGAGTCAGCCCACGGTGATGGTCACCTCGGCGGGGTCGAGGCCGTCCGCGTGAGCGCGCAGCACGATCTCACCGGGCTCGCTGTCGGCTTTGACCACGGCGAGGCAACGCCCCTGGAAGGCGCTGCGCTGGTTGCCGCGATAGCGCTCTGTGCTCACGGGGTTTCCGTTGCCCACGGCCGCTAACGCTCCGGCTCCCTTGGCGGTGAAGAAGACCGTGTTCTTGGCGTAGGGGCAAAGCCTTCCCTTCGCGTCGACGACCTCGACGGTGACAAAGCTGAGGTTGCCGGGTTTGGCCTCGATCTCCGCGCGGTCTGGCGAGAGCCGGAGCGCGCTGGGCGCGCCGGTGGTCTCAAGCTGCGATTGGGCGACGACGTCACCCTGCTTGTAGACGATCGCCTGCAGTAGGCCGGGCCGGTAGGTTACGCTGTCGAAGCTGGCGATGTATCGTTCTTCGGCGCCGCAGGGTTGACGGCCTAACGAGCGGTCATTGAGGATCAACTCGACCTCGTCGCCGTCAGCGTAGACGTCAATCTGGAAGGTCTCATCCTCGCGGCCGGGCCACGTCCAGCTGGCTTGCACCAAGGGCCATCCCCAGTACGTGATGACCGGCTCT
>JBNGDU010000151.1:13055-20265 GCA_049975025.1 Anaerolineae bacterium | reverse complement strand
GGATCATCTTGTAGAGCTTCTCGCTCTCCCAGTCCTCGCGTCCTTTGCCGGGCAACCCCTTGTAGTCACGATCGGGGTAGGAGAAGTCGCACCAGAGGATGTCAGGATCGAACTGGGTCAGCAGCTCACGCACCTGGTTGCGAATGTACTCAGCGTACTTGGAGACATCGCGTTCCTCATTGAGCTCCGCGACGTTCTCGACGTTGCGCAGGGGATGGAAGATGTCGATGGGGAAGTCGGGATGGTGCCAGTCGATGAGCGAATAATAGAAGCCGACCTTCAGGCCCTCGGATCGATAGGCCTCGACGAAGGGCGCCAGGAGATCCTCGCCGTAGGGCGTGTTGGTCACCTTGTAGTCGGTGTAGGCGCTGTCCCACAGACAGAAGCCCTCGTGGTGCTTGGACGTGAGGACGACGTACTTCATCCCGGCGTCGGCGGCCACGGCGGCCCACTCGCCCGGGTCGTAGTCCTCAGGGTTGAAGCGCTCGAAGTACTTCATATACTCATCCGGCGGGATCTCCTCGCGCGACTGGACCCACTCATGACGGGCGGGGATCGCGTAGAGGCCCCAGTGGATGAACATGCCGAAACGGTCGTGGACGAACCACGAGGTGTCGCCGGTGGTCGGTTTGGGTTTATACATAGATTCAGGTTCTCCTTACAGTGACAGAATGGGTGTTTAAGGTGTCTGGATTGTACTATCGGCGGGCATGGGACGCAAGCGCTTCTGTCTCTCCTGCTCAACTGATTGTCGAGGTGGGTTGGGCTTGAGGTGGTCATAGAATGGCTGTCTTTCGACCGCCTCCACAGCTTGGATCTTGGCGGGTCTCGCCGCTCGGGGTGTTCTCAACCGAATTCCACGTCACCAAGAGCAGCCGGCGCGTCAGCGGCCCTACGGGCTGTCCTTGTCCTTGAACACCGTCTCGATGTCGGCTTGGTCGAGCTGCTGAAACAAGCTTCACGCCTTTCGTTAGGGTTGTGAGCATGTGTGAAGTCGTGTAGGATACTCATCGATGATCACGAGAGCGTCGGCATTGGAGTTGTTCGAGCGGGCGGCCCTGGACGCGGCTGCGGCTTGCTTCGGAACGACTAGGGACGATCTGCGGGTTCTTCCGGGATCCGAAGGGTGTCAGAACCTCGTCTATGCCTACGATGTGGACGGGATCCCGATGATCCTCCGCGCCTCTTTTCGTCCGGACCGTGGACCTGAGCAGATTCGGGCTGAGGTTCACTTTGTGGATTACCTCGCGCGCAGCGGCGTACGCGTGGCCTATCCGGTGCCGTCGAGGCCTGGCAACCTGATGGAGACGTTCCGGTGTGGGGAGATCCTATTCACAGTCGTCTCGTTCATCCGGGGTAGAGGGATGCGCGTGCCCGACAACGGGTACCGGTATCGTGACGATGCGCCGATCGAGGAGTACTTCCGGAACTGGGGCGAGGTCCTGGGGCAGATGCATCGTTGCGCGAAGAGCTACGTACCGGCGGAGGGGGGCGGTCGGCGCCCTGACCTCATGGAGATCCTGGATTTCGAGCCCGTTGACGAGCGGGTGCCGGCGCCACTGCAGGGGGTTCGGGAGAAAGTCGTGGCCCTGTCCTCGGAGCTTCGCGCCCTACCGCGGGATCGTGACGGACATGGCCTCATCCACGGTGATTTCAACGACGGGAACTTCACCGTCGACTACAGCAACGGCGACATCACCGTCTTCGATTTTGATGACTGCTGTTACGGGTGGTTCGCTTACGAGTTGGCCGCGGCCTGGGAGGGCGGCGTGGGCCGCGTCATGTTCCGGGGTCTTGCAGAGCGGAAGGCCTTTATGGACCGGTACTTCGCCCTCGTCCTTGAGGGTTATGAGCGGGAGAACACGCTCTCCGAGGCGTGGCTTGCGCGACTCCCGCTCTTCCTAAGGGTCATCCAGATGCAGGAGTTGCTCTACTACCTGCGATATTTCGATGATCCCGATGACGAAATCCAAGCGGGTCTGCGGTACAAGATCCGGTGTGTGGAGGATGACATCCCGTACCTAGGCTTCTTCGATCCGATCTATTCGCCCGAGCGACCGTTCTGCCTCTGAGCAGGTCGACATCAAGGCCGGACGGGTTTCCGGCAGTATCACGCCGCGCTTCCTCTTCGTTCCCAAAACGTGAAAAGGAGAGCGGGAGGACCTATCTTCTAGTCTCCTCTCTCTACCTCGATGGTGATCGCTATGTCCCTTCCATCTGGACGCGGAAGTACTCCACCATGTCCTGCACGTGACCGTCGTCGGGCGCAGGGACGTTGGGGCCTGCGATCCGGGGTGCATCGTGGTCGACGTAGAGATGTGAGGGCGCGTCAAAGAGGGCCCACTGCAGCAGGCGATCCTGTAGCTCCGCGATGACCGAAGCGTACGTCGGGTCGAGGATGCGATTGTCGAGCTCCAGCGGGTCGCGACGGAGATCGAAGAACTGGGACAGCGCGGGATTCCGGCAGAGCAGCAGTTTGTGATCGGTCGTGCGGACCATGTACTCGGCGCCGGCCCAGCCCTCGGCGAAGACCGCCGACCGACCGGCCTCGGGATCGGTCAGGTCGCGACCTTCCATGGTGTCGGGGATAGAACAGCCGGCGGTCGCCAGCAGCGTCGGCGCCACGTCGATGTTGTTGACCATGGCGTCGGTGACCTCGCCAGCCCGTGCCTGTCCCGGATACTTGATGATCAGCGGGACCTTGACGAGCGGATCGTACATATAGTTGCCCTTGAGCACCAGGTGGTGGAAGCCTATGTATTCGCCGTGGTCGCCGGTGTAGATGACCAGGGCGTTGTCATAGAGCCCGCGCTCTTTGAGAAGGTCGATCATCCGTCCGACGTGGTAGTCGATCTGGGAGATGGTGGCGTAGTAATAGGCCATCGCGCGCCGGACCTTGGCCTCGGTGTGATCGACGTGCGGGAAGTAGCCGGCGCTGCGCTCGACATCCCGCGCCGTCGGCGCCTCGAGCCAGCCGGGCAGCAGGGTCAGCGCGTCGGGATCGTACATCTCATCCCAGGGGGCGGGCGGGTCGAAGGGGTGGTGGGGCTTGATGAAGCCCGCCATCAGCAGGTGGCCTCCCGCGTCGTCACCGGTCCCCCAGCTCTCCAGGGTCTCCATCGCCCGTTCGGCGATCCACGTCGTCGAGTGGTGTTCTTCGTCGAGATCCGAGGTCATCGCGCCCAGCGTCTCCCAATAGACGTCCGGTGCGTTGTCGCGATACTCTTTGCGCTGGTCCATCAAGTCGATGCGGTCGACCAGCCCTTGGTCGCGCAGCCAGCGGTGATAGTCGTCGTCAAAGCGCCCCGGGCCGTCCTGTTCGGACAACACCATCTCCTCGAAGCCGACGTCCAGATAGGTGGGGGTGAAGTGCATCTTGCCCACGGCCTTGGTCCGGTAGCCGGCGTCCCGCAGAACGCGCGGATAGGTGGGGATGGCGGGCGGCAGCGTCGAGCGGTTGGTCCAGCCCAGATGCTGGTGGACGTATTGGCTGCTCAGCAGCGAGTAGCGCGACGGTGTGCAGACGGGAAAGGGGCAGAAGCTGTTCTCGTAGCGCACGCCGTCCGCGGCGAGAGCGTCGATGTTCGGCGTCTGGACATCGGGGTTACCGTAGGCGCCGATACAGTCAAAGCGGTGCTGATCGGCGTGGATCAGAAGGATATTAGGTCGGTTGTCGTGAGCCATATTGTCTCCTCCATTCTGCAGTGCTCACCAGTTGTTGGGCTGTTCTCCTGACGTTCGGAGAAAACAGGTTGGTGGCCGATCGCATCAGTCGACGCTCTGGCTCTCGCCTGGGACGGCGCCGCGCCGCTGGACCGGCGGGCTGCGGAAGACGCCGGTTCCGGTGATGCGCCCGCTGGCCCCGAAGAGCCGCAGCTTCTCGCGCACCCGTTCCTTGGCTGCATCCCGCGCCGGGGGGAAGAGCACGCGGAAGTCCACCTCGTCGGGCGCTGCTGCCAGCTCATCCCGGATCACGCCGACAAAGGCCTGCTTGAGGTATGTCGCGACATTGACCTTACAGACCCCCGACGCAATCGCCCCTTGGACGCTATCGTGCTTGACGCCGGAGGCACCGTGCAGCACCAGCGGTAGATGCACCCGGTCGTGGATGGCGCGGATACGTGCCAGGTCCAGCTCCGCGTCTCGGGTTTTCATCCCGTGAATGGAACCGACTGCCACGGCTAAGGAGTCACAGCCGGTGCGGTCCACGAAGTCGGCTGCCTGGTCCGGATCGGTCATCGCTGCGGTGACCTCTTCCGGCGAGACGCCCGCTTGAAGTACCTTGCCTAACTCAGCCTCGACGGGGACGCCGGCAACGTGTGCCACCTGCACCACGCGCTTTGTGATCGCGACGTTCTCCTCATAGGGCAGACGAGACCCGTCGAACATCAACGAGGTGAATCCCGCCCACAGCGCGCGCACATTCTGCTCGAAACTTGTGCCGTGGTCAAGGTGCAGAACCACCGGGATCGAAACCTCCGCCGCTATCGCCTTCACCATCGCCGCCGGCAACGCGAGGCCGGCGTAGCGCGTCGTCGGCTCACTCACCTGCAGGATCAGGGGCGCGCGCTCCTCCTCGGCTGCCTCGACGATCGCCTGTAACATCTCCATGTTGTCAGCGTTGAACGCGCCCACGGCGAAGTGGGCCTCATGCGCGTACTCCAGGATCTCCGTGCTCCGCACCAATGCCATGCTCTCGCTCCTTATCCCTCGTCGCTAGCCATCGCCGCGACCGCCAGCCCGGCATAGTCGCCGACGCGTTCGCCCAGGCCCGCGGGCACGATCTCGCAAACGGCCAATGCGCGCGGATGGGCCTCTTCACCCAGCGTCCGCAGCGCGGCGGGCGCAAGCAGATCGTGCTGTCGCCCGTATATGCTACCGATCACGATGCGTTCCGGGTTGAGTATGTCCACGAGCACCGCGAGCCCGCGTCCCAGGTAGCGACCTACAGTCTCGAAGATCTCGCACGCCAGGGCATCCCCCTCTTGGGCCGCCTCTCCGACCGTCTCCGCGGTGATGCTTTCTAGGTCGGCCAGCGACGGGCAGAAACTCGGTGGGTTTCCTGCCTGTATTGCGGTGAGCGCCCGAGCTTGGGCCAGCCGCGCGATTCCACCGCCGCTGCAGAAGCCCTCGAAAGAGCCGTGCTTGCCGTATCCTAACGGCCCATCCTCCGCCAGGCGCACGTGACCTACCTCGCCTGCCATATCGCTGGGCCCGCTGTAGAGACGTCCGTCCAGAATCAAGCCTCCGCCCATGCCGGTGCCGAACGTCAGAAAGACGATGCTGCGGCAGCCGCGCCCTGCGCCCCAACGCCACTCTGCCAGGGCGCAGGCGTTGGCGTCGTTCTGTAGGGCTGCCGGGACGTCGAAATGGCTACGGAAGGGCGTCAGCACGTCGACGTGATCCCAGCCCGGCAGGTTCGGCGGTGAGAGGATCAGACCTTGCGCGCTGTCAAGAGGACCTCCACAGCTCACGCCCACAGCAGCGGGATCACGGCCCTCCGCCTCTATGAGCGCCCCGAGTGCGTCGACAAGCTGGCTCAAGGCTGCCTCTGGTTCTGTCGGCGTGGGAAAGCGGCGTTTCGTGAGCAACCGCACGCCGTCATCGGTTTGCTCGCCTAGGCAAACGGCGCACTTCGTCCCGCCAATGTCCACGCCGGCCAACAGCTTCATCGACCTCTCCTCCTATCGGGCTCTGTTTTCCCGACGTCGGAACTTCGTGAGAGCGAGGCATGGGCTGAGCCGTGAACTCGCCATATCTGTTCCCCCTCGCCGTATCAGCAGGAGCAGCCGCTGCAGGTACCACAGCCCGTCACCCCGCAGTCGGCGGGGCCCAGGCCGCGCAGTTCGCGCTCCAGCGTGGCTTGCAGGCGCGCCACGGTAGACGGCGCCTCGCGCGCGATGTTCCGATTCTCCCAGGGATCCTCGTCGAGGTCGAACAGAATAGGAGGTTCACCCTGCACGATGACCAGCTTGTAGCGGCCGTCGTAGATGAGATGCCAGGCCCGGCGCGGCGTGACCAACCCGGATACGACGTAGGGACGGTACTCGCCGGACTGCCCGGTGAGCACAGGTCGCAGTGAGCGGCTGTCCGTAGCCTCCAGGCTGGGCAGCCCGGCGTAATCAATGCATGTCGCGGCGAGGTCGTGGAGCGTGACGGGACCGTCGAAGGTCCGCCCGGTTGCGACATCGGGACCCGCGATGATCAGCGGGACGCCGACCGAGGGTTGGTAGTAGGTGGATTTCGCCCACAGGTCGTGGTCGCCCAGCATCTCGCCGTGGTCGCTGCTGTAGATGATCAGCGTGCTGTCGATCTCGCCCCGAGCCTCGATCGCCTCGAGGTAGCGGCCCACATGGCGGTCGATGTTCTCCACCATCGCGGTGTAGTTCTGGCGAATCCGGCTGTGGGTCGCCTCGTCAAATTGGCTGCTGTCGCATGGTGGCGGGAAGTCCACATCCTCCCACCGCTCCCGCATCCGCGTGGTGATATCCATCGGGTCGTGCGGACCGGTGAAATTCACCTGCATAAACCATGGCTGGTCGCTTGGCGCCTCACTCAGGAGCCGCAGCCCGTTGTCCGCGATCCAGTTGTCGCAGTACGCGTGCTCCGGGAGGGGGGTGGGATCTGTGGCTGCGTAGGACTTGCCCCGGCGCGCCTCCATATCGGCTACGTGGACCTCGGCGAGGCCGTGGCGGTCCAGATAAGCCATGTAGGCGTCGTGCGGCGCGCCGTCCCAGCTGTTGACGGCATCCCACTTGCCCATATTGTCGACGCCGTCCGAGAATCCCCAGGCGGAAAGGTAGGCGGTGCCCTGCAGGTTGTGGTCCTTGGAGGCCTTGTGCAGGTCGAACTTCCCTACGCCGAGAACGTGGTAGCCTCCCTCGCGGAGCTGTCCGTAGAAGGTCGGTTGGTCCAGCGGATAGTCCTGGTCGTTGTTGGCGACCCCGCAGTGGGGATAGTCCCTTCCCGCCGCCAGGCTGGCACGCGAGGGCGCGCAGAGGGGGGAAGGGCAGAGCGCCCGGGTGAAGCAGGTGCCCTCCCGCGCCAAGCGGTCCAAATTCGGCGTACGGACCGGCAAATCGGGGTTCAGTCCCAACCAGTCGGGCCGGTGCTGATCGGGCAGGAACAGCAGAATGTTCCGTGCGCGGTGATTAGATGACATGGGTTCTCCCTATCGCGTCTTCTTGCCAGAGATATTTCCCCACTAGAT
>JBNGDU010000151.1:11838-12955 GCA_049975025.1 Anaerolineae bacterium | reverse complement strand
TCAAACGACAAGGGTTCTTCGCCGGTGGGCATCGGCGGATAGTCGGGCAAGCCGATGTTCTGAACGAGGTCATCGATGTAGACGAACTCGTCCGTCGCCATCGATCGGTTAGCCGCGACGCCCGTCAGGATGGAGTAGGCGCCTCCGCGCTGGTCCGCCGCGCGCAGGTAGGGGTCTTCGGGGGGATCCGAGCTGAGCAGGTCCTCCAGGATGCGGCTGTCGCCGCCGCCGTGACCGCCGGATGAGGTCCATACGTCCACATCGTAGGCCGGGCCGAAGTGGGGGATGATCCGGATAAAGGTGCCGCGTTCCACCGTCTGGCCCGGTATGCTGCCATCGGCGTTGATATACGAGGACTCGACGGTCCTATGCTCCAGCCGACCCCGCGTGCCGTTCAGCGTGACCATATAGCCCTCCCAGGGCATAAAGGCGTTGAGCGAATAGCTCATCTTGACGCCGTTCCGGTAGTTGACGAGGACGTTCATCGTGTCCTCGATGTCGATCAGCTCGCTGAAGACACAGCGATCGCGGAAGTAGCCGTCGTAGACCTCGTTGTCCAGGTAGAGCTCCTTGAGCCGCTCGTTCTCGCGAATGTCCAGCCGGAACCAGCACTCGGTCTCCGGACAGGTCAGACAGCGCTCGGTGCGATCCGTGAGACCGTAGCGATCCGCCGTCTTGGGCGTGTAGAAGCGGCGTTGCCCCTGGGCGAAGACGGCTTCCGGCACGGTCGAGAGCCACCAGTTGATGAGGTCGAAGTGGTGGGTGGCCTTGTGGACCATCAAACCGCCGGAGTTCTCCTTGTTCCGGTGCCAGCGACGGAAGTAGTCGGCGCCGTGGCGGATGTCCAGCATCCAGTGGAAGTCGAGCGAGAGGATATCGCCGATCACGCCCGACATCAGCAATGCCTTCATCTGGGTGCGGGGAGGAGAATAGCGGTAGTTGAAGGTGACGCGACACTCACGCCCAGTCTCATGCTGCGTGTCGATGATGCGCTGGCACTTCTCCGCGTCGGTGGTCATCGGTTTCTCGGTGATCACGTCACAGCCCAACTCCATCGCGCGCACGACGTACTTGTCGTGAAAGCAGTCTTTTGTGGTGACGATCACCGTGTCCGGCT
>JBNGDU010000151.1:0-11828 GCA_049975025.1 Anaerolineae bacterium | reverse complement strand
GCTCGAACTTGTGCGAGGGGTAGCCCTTTGGGTTGCCACCCCACGCGCGAGCAGCCTCCATAGCCAGATTGAGCCGTCCCTCATTGATGTCACAGAGTCCGACCATCTCGGCGTCGTCAGCGTAGGTCCCGACGACGCCCTGAGTGTACATGCGTGAGCGTCCGCCGAGGCCCACTTGAGCGTAGCGCTTTTTAGTCATATGGTCCTTCCTGGTGTGGTTAGTAGTATGCGTAGTGCAGCTCTGGCTCTCACGGAAAAAAGGGGTGAGCTCACCGCAGAGGTCGCGGAGATCGCAGAGACAGATTTACATTTCTTAAGTTCTCGAGCAGTTTCGTAGATATCTTCAATCTTGATTCGGCCCTGTCTACGTTGAGACACCCGTACTTGAGGGGAGCCAAGTTTGTTGACTTACTCGCGAGACACTACTTGCGCATCTCGCGCTTCATGGTATCCAGTTCTTCCTTTTCCGGTCGCTGCTTGTAGAAATCGTCCAACGGATAGCATCCCGAGACCATACCCATGCGAGGCGCCGTCGTGCAGTCGCTGAAGGTGCGGCAGATGCGGCGCCGGTCCAGCGGGCGTCCAATGAGCACGTCAGCAGGCATATCGGGATAGGGCAGCGCCATGCGACCAAGGCCGACGAAGTCCGCCTGACCCGTCTCCACCACGTGCTGGGCCACGTTGGGCAGCCACTCCTGCAGATACGAGTAGGCTGAACCGACATAGGCCAGCTCGGGGCGGTGAGCCTTGAGCTCGGCGGCGACCGCGATCTGTCGCGCCACGCCGACCAGCGGATCCTCGGGCGGCTGGTAGCCGTCCGACGGGGGGAAGAGCGCTGGGCGCTGGATGTGGGGGTTGTAGTAGGGACTGCCGCCGGTGACGCATACGAGCTCGATGTCCAGCTCCGCCAGCAGGTCGACGAAGGCAAAGGGCTCCGCGAGATCGAGGCCCACGCCGGTGCCGTCGCCGCCGAAGGCGTAGGTGTAGTCCCCCTCGAAGGGCGTCGGCTCGCCAACCCCGTCCTCCCCGGGTTCGAACGGCACGAAGTCGAAGGCGCTGAGGCGCACGCCGATGCCCAGGGTGGGCACCTCGTTCCGGATGCCCGCCACGATCTCGCGCAGGAATCGGGTACGGTTCTCGAAGCTGCCGCCATAGCGACCGCTACGGGTCTTCGCGCTGAGGAATTCGTGGCCCAGGTAGCCGTGGCAGTGCTTAAGGTCCACAAAAGCGAAGCCGGCCTGATGTGCCAGCTTTGCGGCTTCGACAAAGCGCTCAACCAACGCTGCGATGTAGTCATCGTCGATGACCACGCTGTCATCGTCCGGGTCGATACCGAACTTGGCGTCCAGGAGCGGGTGATGGTAGAGGATCTTGGGTTCGAGGCGGGACTTGACGTTGGGTCGGGCGAAGCGTCCCGAGTGGGTGAGCTGGAGGCCGATCAGCAGATCATCCGTGGCGCCAAAGCGATTCAGGTGCGCCTCGACGAGCGTCTCGCGCAACCTCGCGAGGTCAGGTGCCGTCTCGGCGTTGATCATCAGTTGGTTGGGGTTGGCGCGTCCATCATGTTGGACGGCGACCGCCTCACCACCCCAGACAAGCTTCGCGCCGCTCAGTCCGAAGCGCTGCCACCGGCGCTCGGTCAGGTCGGTGGGATGCCCATCGGTGGTGCCGTCCCAACCTTCCATGGGCAGAACGCAGAAGCGGTTGCCGACGGTGAAGCCGTTGGCCAGCGTGTACGATGCTGCGAGGGGTGCGTGGGTGCCGGTGGCTATCTTGGTGTCGAAACCAAGGTCGAGCCCGAGCGTCTGCAAACGCTCCGCGAAGGCCTCCGGAGTTCTCAGTGATGCTATGGATGGATACCGGGCCATGGTGATGCTGCTCCTCTTTCTTGTTGAATGCGACGGATGCCTACGGGGCGTCAGTCTACGCGCGCCAACACGTCCTTGACTCTGGAGATCATCAGATCCAGCTCCTCACGTGACCGCTGGGGGTCGGTGTAGAGGTAGGCGGTGCGCGACAGGACGTCCAGCGTGCGCGGGCACATGTCCTTGCTATAGGAGACCTCGGCGTCCGTCAGATTGTAGGCGTTGAACGCTGGGTTGTGCGATCCCTGCTGTTTGAGCACCGGATCCCAGTTCGTATAGACGTGGCGCCCGCTGTCGATGGGCGTGTCGGCGCGCACGTCTTTCTCGCGGCAGCCTGCCACGAAGTCGCGCATGGTGGCTTCGCTGTCGAACATCATGGCCAACGTCGTCCCGCAGTCGCCCTCCACGTCGTGAATTGGGTTGAAGGTGAAGTTACCGGCGCCGGCCAGTGCGTCGATCATCGTGCGCTTCTCCGTCAGCATCGCGTCGAGCATGGGGTCGAGGCGGGTGAGCTGCACGCGCAGGATCGCGCTCAGGATCTCGTTGATGCGGAAGTTCCAACCTGCGAAGAACTGCGCTTGGATCTGGGGAGCGTGGTTGCGGAACGAGCATCCCCCATCGTGGAAGATCAGGGCGCGCTCATAGATCTCGCGGTCATCGGTGACCAGTGCGCCGCCCTCACCGCAGGTGATGATCTTGAAGTGGTTGAAGGAGAAGGCGCCGGCGTGACCGATGGCGCCCAAACGCTTGCCGCCGTAGGAGCCGCCGTCGGCCTGACACGCATCCTCGAGGACCTTGACACCGTGCTCGTCGGCGATGGCCATGATGGCGTCCATATCGGAGGGCAGCCCCACCATGTGCACCGGGATGATGACCTTGGTGCGTGGTGTGATCTTGCGCTCGACGTCGGCGGGGTCAATGGTCAGCGACTCGTCCACTTCCGCCAGGATCGGCACCGCGCCCACGGCTAGAGGCGCCAGGGCCGTGGCCATGAAGGTATAGGCGGGCACGATGACCTCGTCGCCGGGGCCGACGCCCATGCCGACGAGGCCCGAGATCAAGGCTGCTGTGCCGCTGGTGACAGCGAGCGCGTGCTTCACGCCGATCTTCGCGGCCCACTCCTTCTCGAAATTGTCGGACTCGCCGCCCTCACCGCCGCGATAGCGGAAGAGCTGCTTGGACTCGATGACGCGCTGGACGGCGTCGACTTCTTCCTCTCCGATAATGTACATGTTGATCCATCTCCTTGCTGATTCTCGATCTCGACAACGTGCAATTGGGCGCCGGCAAGGTCTCTGCGCGATTTCCGCATCAGAGGGCTCAGAGCGTCTGCTAGGTTACCTGACCAAGGCGCCATGTACAAGTATACTGCCTTTCGTTCAGATGGACAACCGACAGCGTCTTCCTTCTCGATCGTCAAATCGTCAAACGATGTGGCGGTAAGGCCCTACGATCGCCGCTTTGAGCCATTTCTCCGAACAGCCAACACTCAGTTTTGCTCAATAACCCATGCCATTATACAATTCACTAGCTCATTGTCATCGTCACAAATGGAGGAGCAACCCAGTAGGATCACCCGTTCGTGTCTGGCTTGAGAGTTCAGTACGGATCTATTTGGCACGCACTTACTACACGTAGTCTCCAGCAAAAGGGGGTACCTATGTCTACCAACGAACTGTATAAGGTCGCGATCATCGGCACGGGCATGATCGCCAATGCTGCGCACATCCCCGCCTGGAAGAACCTGAGCGAGGATGTGGAGGTCGTGGGCGCCGCTGATCTTGACCCTGAACGCGCCGCGATATCCGCCGAGCGCTACGCCATCCCTCACGCCTACGGCGACTGGCAGAGGATGCTGGACGAGCTCAAGCCCGACATCGTCTCGGTCTGCACGCCGAACGAGTACCACAAGGAGCAGGCGATCGCCGCGCTCAAGGCCGGGGCCAACGTCTTCTGTGAGAAGCCGGCCTCGACCAGCTACGAGAACGTGAAGGAGATGTACGAGACGGCCGACGCAGCCGGTCGAGCGCTCTTCATCACCCAGACGATGCGGTTCAGCAACCTCAGCCAGGCCGCCAAGGAGATCGTGGATGAGGGACGCCTGGGCGAGATCTACTACGCTGAGACCTCCCTCATGCGGCGGCGTGGCATCCCGAAGTGGGGCATGTTCCACATGAAGGAGCACAGCGGCGGCGGGCCCATCTATGACTTGGGCGTTCACGCTATGGACTTGCTCTTCTGGATCATGGGGAACCCAAAGGTCGTGGCGGTCAGCGGTCAGACCTACACCAAGATCGGCAACCGAGATGAGGGCTTGTGGGAATCGCTTGCCGATAGCGGTGCGCCGCTGGGCGTCTTCACGCCCCGCCCGTATGACTACCGGGAATTCGACGTTGAGGACTTCGCCTCCGGATACATCCGCCTTGAAGATGGCGCCACAATGGGGTTTAGAACCAGCTGGGCTGCCAACATCCCGGAGGGGATCGGCAAGACGTTCCTCGTGGGCACCGAGGGGGGATTGCAGTTGCGCCCTCTCCAGTTGATCACAAACCAGGACCACTATCAGGTGGATGTGACGCCCAAGGTGATGCCCGATCGCGACGTGATGTTCTCGGGCCACTGGGAGGCGGCGGAGCACTTCATCAAGGCGTTGCGTGGCGAGGAGGATATGATCGTCAAGCGGGAACAGGTGCTCAACGTCATCCGCACGCTCGACGCGCTCTACCAGTCTGCCGATGAAGGACGCGAGATCCGACTGGATTGAGGTCTCACCGAAGAGCGATCAGCTCTGGCCGGGCTTGACAGCCTCGGCACGTGCGGCAGAAGATGATGAGCTGCCATCGATCCGTTACGTCCGACCGCGCAGACGAGAGGTATCCCAAGATGTGGCTTAGCCGAAGGAGGCATAGATGGAGGAAGTGAGATTCGCTATTGTCGGGACCGGAGGCATCGGACGAGCGCATGGAACGGCTATGCTTCAGGCTCCCCAGGTGCGCCTTGTCGCATTGTGCGATGTTCTTGAGGAGCGCATGGAGGCGTTTCAGCAGGAGTTAGAGGCACCGGTCCGCACCTACACTGATTACGTGGAACTCTGTAAGGATCCAGAGGTCGACGCGGTCTTCGTGGGCACACCGAATCAGTGGCACGTGCCCGTCGCCCTTGAGGCGGTAAAGCAGGGCAAGCACGTGCTGGTCACAAAGCGGTTGGCCGACTCCAAGGCGTCCGCCCGGCAGCTCGTTGAGGCCGCCGAGGCCGCCGGTGTGGTCAATATGATGTCTTTCACAATGCGATTCAGCGATCCGGTGCAGTACCTGGGTGATCTGCGCAGCGACGGTGTTTTCGGCGAGCTCTACTATGCGCGGGCGCGTAGCGTCCGGCGGAGCGGCATACCCGATTGGAGCCTGGGCTTTATACAGAAGGGTGGTGGAGCCTTCCGTGACATGGGGGTTCACGTGCTGGACGCCTCCTGGTGGCTGCTCGGCATGCCGAGGCCCGTCAGCGTCACCGGCGTTAGTGGCGCCAAGTTCGGGCCGCGCGGCCAGGGCTACTGGGATTTTCGCCAGCCACCGGCGGAGTACTACACCGAGTACGCGTCGGATGACTACGCCGGCGGTTTCATCCGCTTTGAGGACGGCACGGGGCTCCAGGTGGAGAGCTTCTGGGCCAGCCATCAGGAGCCCGAGTTACAGATTGAGCTCTTCGGCACCGAGGCTGGCGCCAAGCTGAAGCCGCTGACGCTTTACTCTACCGTCAACGGGGCGCCGCACGACACCACCATCGAGTTGCCCGGCGAAGTCAGCGCGATGGGACGGCGGATTTTTGGGCACTTCGTCGACTGCGTTTTGAACGGGGTGCCTTGTGAGGCACCGCTCCGGCACGGGCTCGTGGTACAGGAGATGATGGAAGCGCTGCTGGAGAGTGCGGAGACAGGTCAGGAAGTTCGTTTTGACTAGATTGATTGAACCAAGGAGGAACCTATGAAGACCTACCGAGCTGGCATCATTGGATTCGCCCACATGCACGTCAACGACGTCGCCGCCCACTACGCGGAGCATCCGCAGATCGAGTGGGTGGCCTGCGCCGACACGGAGCCCTACCGTCCCGAGATGCGCATGGCACCGTACACGCGGGAGTGGAATCTGAAGCACGCACTGGAGGACCTGGGCGTCCCCAAGGCGTACGATGACTACCACGAGATGTTGGACAAGGAGGAGTTCGATCTCATCATCGTCCAGTCGGAGAACGCGCAGCACGCCGATATCGTTGAGGCCTGCGCCGCGCACGGCGTCCACAACTGCGTGGAGAAGCCGATGGCAGACACGCTCTCCAATGCCCTGCGGATGGTGCGGGCTTGCAAGACAGCCGGCACGACCCTGGTCGTCAACTGGCCCATCACGTGGTCCCCGGCAGAGCGCCACGCTAAGGCGCTGTTGCATGACGGCATCATCGGTCGTGTCCTGGAGCTCAAATGGCGTGCCGGCCATACCGGACCGCTGGGTCCGGGCGCGGCGCACGCCGGCGTGAGCGAGATCGCCGAGTCGATGTCGGGTCCGGAGCGCGGCGCGACCTGGTGGCACCAGGCCGACACCGGCGGCGGCGCAATGCTGGACTACTGCTGCTACGGCGCGATGGTCGCCCGCTGGATGATCGGCGAGCAGGCCACCGCCGCCCTAGGCATGAAGGCGAACCTCGACAGCCACTGGGGCGACGCCGAGGACAACGCCGCGATGCTGGTCCGCTTCCCCGCCGCTATGGCGCTCTTCGAGGGGTCTTGGACGACCTGGGACCACGGCGTGCCCACCGGGCCTATTGTCTACGGCACGAAGGGCACCCTGGTGGTGGAGACGAAGGGCGATGGGAAGCAGATCCGCGTGGAGCGTGGCCACGGACAGACCGAGATCTACGAGCCGGACCCGCTCCCTGAGGGGCGCGACGGCATCGCCGCGGAGATCATCCATCATCTGGAGACCGGCGAGCCGCTCCACCAGACCTTGGAGATGATGTTCAACCTGGAGGCGATGGCCATCCTCGACGCCGGCGTTCGTTCCGCCGCCAGCGGTAAGCTGGAGACCGTCGATAACGCTACCTGGTGCATCGGTTGACGACTCAACAGGGGTGCCCAGCGGCACCCCTCTTTGTTTGCACCTGATCCATATTCTCACATAAGGAGCACCTGCTATGAGCAAGACCTACCGTCTGGGTGTTATCGGGTTTGCCCACATGCACGTCAACACCTTGATCGATCGCTTTGATGAGCTGCCCAATGTCGAATGGGTGGCGTGCGCCGACACCATTCCGGCGGTGCCGCCGCTCTCAGCCAAGCCTTCCAGCCGGCGCGCCAACGTCAAGCGCGCTCACGAGGAGATCGGGATCCCCAAGGTCTACGAAGACTATCAGGAGATGCTGGACAAGGAGACGTTCGACATCATCATCTTCTGTCCGGAGAACGCCCGGCACGGCGAGGTGGCGGAGGCTATCGCGGCCAAGGGCATCCACATGGTCACCGAGAAACCGATGGCGGCCAGTCTCTCCGGGGCGCTGCAGATGGTCCGCGCGGCCCGCGCTAACGACGTCGAACTGATGGTCAACTGGCCCACCACGTGGTCGACCAGTGATCGCGCGATGAAGCGGCTGATCGACGAGGGCGTGATCGGCGACGTCTGGGAGATCAAGTGGCGCAATGGACCCTCGATGGGGCCGCTGGCCTATACGAAGGGCAAGGATGCTTTCACCGACCAGGAGAAGGGCTCCGAATGGTGGCATCAGGCGGAGCCGGGCGGTGGCGCGCTGCTCGACTACTGCTGCTACGGCGCCTGTCTATCGCGTTGGTACATCGGTGAGCCCGCCGACGCCGCGATCGCGTTGAAGGCCAACGTTGCCAGCCATTACGGCGACGCGGACGACAACGCCGTGATCGCGGTGCGGTTCCCTAAGGCGTTGGCGATCCTAGAAGGTACATGGACCACGTATCACAGCGGTGTGCCCCATGGTCCCATCGCGTACGGCACCAAGGGCACGATGGTCGTCACCCGCGAAGGCGTGAAGGTCTACACCACGCGCAGTTACGAGATAGGGGAGCCTGATCAACTCGTCAAGGGCGATCCTCTGCCCGAGGGACGCACGACGCTCGCCGAGGAGTTCGTGCATCACCTTG
Source organism: Anaerolineae bacterium (assembly GCA_049975025.1). Taxonomy (GTDB): domain Bacteria; phylum Chloroflexota; class Anaerolineae; order B4-G1; family SLSP01; genus PWVB01. The sequence goes on along the minus strand of JBNGDU010000151.1, from coordinate 3,809 downwards.
AGACCGGTGACCCGCTGCATCCGACGCTGGATATGATGTTCAATCTGGAGGCCATGGCGATTCTGGACGCGGGCATCCGCTCCGCCGCCAGCGGCAAGCTGGAGTTGGTGGACAACATGAGGTGGTGCATCGGCTGATCGCGGAGATTGTTCCGCGCTGTGTTGAGGCGAACCAAGAATAGCCGAAGCTCAAACCGGCGGCCGATGCGCTATCTCTTCGACGACTCGATCCGGCGGCTTGTCGCCGACGGGGACTACGGCGAGGACGTGGTCGCCGAGGCCTTTATCCGCAGCCACGACGAGCCCGGGCGCGCCTGGAACATGGATATGTGGAACGCGAGGCACCGGCAGCGGAAAGGCTGAGGGCTACTCACCTGCAGGCCACTGCTCGCACGTCACACGGTAGGGCTCGTTGGGCATATACTGCGCCCACTCGGCCTGCGTTAGGTTGCGCCCGGCGATGGCGCAGGCGCGCCCGCGCCAAGAGTCGGGATCGACATCCCAGCGCCGGAGCAGGCCGTCGGTGCTGCTGGAGTAGAGGTGCTTGCCGTCCGGACTGAAGACGATGTTGGTCGGCGTGGCGCCCATGACGTCGGGGTGGAGTTTGAGCGGCGGGCCCACGAGCTTCCCGGTCGCCACGTCGATCAAGCGTATCGTTGAGTTCAGCGCCCCCGATGCCACGGTGCGCCCGTCGGGCTGAAGGCCAGGGGCCACGGCGTGCCGTCGTGTGCAATGGCCGACGCTACGGCCGGTTCGAACGTCTCCAAATCCCAGAGCAGGACCCGCCCCTTCAAGCCACCGGTCGACATCGCGAGCAGCGTGCCCTGAGGATTGAAGGCGACCTGGGTGACGCCGCCCTCGCCGGGCAGCCGCTCCAGTTCCTGCGGCGCCATCGGATCGCGGACGTCGTAGAGCACGGCGCTCCCCTCCGGCAGCGAGACCGCGGCGGCGACCATAGAGCCATCGGGGCTGAAGGCCACGTTCCACACGCCGGATCCCGGGGCCGGTCGATTCACGCTCAAGAGCTCGCCCGTCGTCACGTCCGACACCCGGAAGGTGCCATCTTCAGCGCTGCTGGAGCTCGAGGCCAGCAGCGCGCTATCGGGGCTGAAGGCAACGCTGGTCACCGTGCCGGTGTGGCCTCTCAGCGGCGGATGTACGCTCTTTCCGGTCTCGACGTCCCAGAGGCGGACCGTGGCGTCGACAGCACCTGCAGCCAGAAGCTCACCGTCCGGGCTGAAGGCCACGCGCCACGCTGCGGGGCTGTCCAACGTGCGGGTCATCAGCTCCTCTGCGGCTACGTTCCAGATGAAGATACCTTTATCCCCACATCCGGCTGCCACCAGCGCGCCGTCCGGGCTCAAGTCCAAGCCCCCGAGTGGCAGCGGAGCAGTCGACGCCAGGACATCGCTTGTGCGCGCAAGGCTCTCCCCTTGGAGCCTATCCATGTTCCATAGGCTGATCGGCGGTCGCCAGGCGGTCGCCAGTGTCTTCTCGTCGGAGCTCAGAGCCGAGAATGCCGTGGCCTTGGGGCTTGCCACCGACACCGCCGTCGGTGTGTCATCCGCGACGTCGTGCAGGATGATGGCGTTATCCCTTCCGGTCGTCAGGAGCAGAGCGTCCTGGTTGATGAATCGCACGCGGTCGACGTAGTCTGAATGATCGACGATCGTAGGGAGCATCTCCTCGCCCCCGTCGATCCTCCAGCGCCGCACCAGCCCCTCATCGCATCCCGGGATAGAGGTTTGTTGGAGGCTAGTTGGCTTGTTGCAGCCGCCTGCCACCAGGACGGTGCCATCGGCACTGAACGCGAGGCTGTAAAAGCCATGCCCAGAGTAGGCGATGTCCTGGAGCTGGGCGCCGGTGTCGATGTCCCAGAGCCGTAGGTAGTGCTGCGCGTTGGCAGCTTCCTCAGGTGGCGCGTCGGCATCGAATCCCACCGAGGCGAGTGACTTGCCGTCAGAACTGAATGCAACGGCGGAGACGGGAAGCGTGTGTCCTCGGAGTTCCCGCTCCACTTTCGCGTCCACAGCGTCCCCGACGTCCCACAGCAGCACGTTCTGACCACCCCACGAGGCCAGACGTTCGCTGGAGGGATCAAATCTCACGCCACGGACCGTGCCGGCGTGGCCCTTGAGTTGGTTGAGCATCTCGCCTGTTTCCGCGTCCCACAGCGTGATCTCACCCGCCACGCACTCACCTCGGTCGTCGAACTCACCACAGGCGCCGGATGCCAGCGCGTCGCCGTCGGGGCTGTAGTCGAGCAGATGAAACTGCCACGAAAACGCTACCCCGGATACCTCCCTCGGCTCGCGCACCCAGCGGCGGCGATCGATGTCCCATTCGTAGAGCCAGTCGCCGATGACGCTGTCGATTCCCACCGCTGCCAGGCGACTGCCATCGGGACTGAAGGCCAGGGAGAGGATCTCATTCACGGGCGTGTGCAGCAGGCCGGACAGGCTAGGGTAGGCCTCCAAGGCTGTGAGCATGCTGCCTCGCGTCTGGGGCGCGTCCAACAGGTCATAGGCCTCTGCGCTGAGCAGGAGTGCGAGGGCGTAGTCCTCCTCCAGAAGCCTCCCTGACTGGACGGCGAGAAGGTTCGACTCAGCGACCCGAGCGTGGATCAGCGCCTCTTCGCGGGCCGTCTCGGCTGCAGCGCGTTGGGCGGCTTCCTGTTGCTGCGCGCTCTCTGCCACCGCGCGCTGTTGAGCTTCCTGTTCCTGCGCTGCCACGGCCTGCGCCTCAGCAGCTCGCGCCGTCGCCGCGACCGCGGCGTTCTCAGCGGCCGCCGTGGCATTTGCGTCGGCGAGAGCCGCGCTCTCGAGGGAGGCCGCGCGGAACCCGCGCCCCAGGAGGGCTGCTGCGATGGCTGCCACCAAGAGCAGGACTGCGGCAACCGCCAGCCAGCGCAGCAGGCGGCCCCGCTCCTCGGCTCGGCGTTGCTGAGACTCGGCGAGCCGCTGCGCTGCGTCCGCTGCCTTTTGCGCAGCGGCGAGCTCCTGCCGGCGCTGGGCCTCGCGGGCCTCCTCGATACGCCGGCGTTCGGCCAAAGAGGCATCGAGGAACGCGCGCTCGTCGGCGGTCAGCGCGCGCTCCGCCTCTTGAACCCAGGCCTCGACCTGGGCCAAGCGCGCGCCGCGGTAGAGGTCGCCGGTGTCGCGCCCGCTCGCCTCCCAGCGACGGCCGGCGTCGGTAAGGCGACGGTGGATGCGCAGGCCCTCAAGGTCCTCCTGAAGCCAGGTCTGCAGCGCAGGCCACTCGCGGATGAGGGCCTCGTGCGCCACCTCGACGGCGTTCTCCTCCAGCGTCACCAGGCGCGCCGCGGCCAGAGCTTCGACCACGCGCTTCACAGCGCCAGGGTCGTCTGGCATGGCGGTGATTTCGTCAAGGGAGGCGCGGCGCCGCGTGAGGAGGGTGGTCTCGGCGTTCTCGCCCCGGCCCAGCTCGGTCAGCCGCAGGAAGACGCTGCGCGCAATCGCTTGCTCGGGGGGCTCGAGGTCGCGGTAGACAGCCTCGGCGGACTGGGCGATTGCGCCGCGAACCCCGCCGGCCTCGGCGTAGCCCTTGAGCGTGAGCGTGCGTCCCTGGCGTCGCTTCCACGTCTCCATGAGCGCGTGGGACAGCAGGGGCAAGGCTCCGGGCTCCGGCGCAGGGTGGGCGTCGGCGCCCACGTCGTGCAGGAGGACATTCACCAACCCGGGTTCAAACGACCAGTTACCCTTGTTGGCGGGGCCTTGAATGGCGCGCCTCAGTTCCTGGGAGGTCATCGCGCCGATGTATGTCTGGTGTCTCTCAAGAGCTTCTCTGAGG
>JBNGDU010000150.1:0-20496 GCA_049975025.1 Anaerolineae bacterium | reverse complement strand
GCCTTGCAGAGCTTGACCATGTTGTCGGGGTTGACCTCGGTTCCCCAGTGGTTCTCGGGCCCGACCTTGTAACCGTTGTCGTAGGCGCGCTGTGCGTATTCCTGGTAGCGTTTGACGATCAGATCGAACTGCTCCTCGCTCCAGGTCTCGTCGCGCCCACCGGCGTCGATGCGAATGGTCCTGGCGTTCAGCACCTCAGCGGCGTGGAGATGGGCCAACGCATTCTGGTAGTGCTCCTCCCGCAAGTCGGGGTCGTCCTCCCAGATGTGCGCGCCGTCGACGCAGAGGTTGGCCAGCTCGAGCTCGCGCTCATCCAGCGCGTCCTTGAGCTTCGCCAGGTAGTCGTCCTCGGTACTCTCGACCATACCGTTCCAGATATCAGCCGCGCGCAGATGATAGCGGTAGGCGCAGCTTTCGAGGTAACCGAAGACGTCGATCTTGCCCTCCCGCAGCAGTCCGTGGAAGGCGTAGGAAGCGATTGCGAGTTTCATGGTGGTCCTTTCGTTTCACAGAGCGCTAGGTGCGTCGCACCTGGCGCTCTCTACGTCATGTCAGTGCCTCTAAAGGCAGCGGGTCGAAGGTCGTCCGCAGTTCCTGCGTCTCCCCGGTCTCGGCGGCGCGATACCCGGCCTCGATGATGTCGATGACGTGGCGCGCGTGCTCCGCCGACGCGATCGAGGGCGTGCCGTCGCGGATCCAATCCACCAGCTGCATCATGTCCTCGAAGACGTGGCTTTCCCGCAGTTCCTGGTGTTTGCCGGTGACGTGCGGCTCGTGGTCGCCCGGTTGCTGCAGGCTCTCGCCGTTCAGCTCGCCACCCACGAGGGCGCCCGCGGTCCCGTAGATATTGGGGTTGAAGCCCTTGAAGAGGCCCCCGGTGACCGTCGCGTAGACGAAGGCGTAGAAGGCGTCGCCGAAGTCCAACAGCAGGAAGGTGCTGTCGTCCATGTCGCACTCGATCGGCTTACCGTGGTATTCACGCTCCGGGATAACCAGGCCCGACATCGCCGTGACGCGCTGGGCCGGGCCCACGATGCCCGTCAGGTTGTGGAGGCAGTAGACCGTGACGTCGTACTGGGGTCCGCCCCCCGGCTTGCGGTAGTACCAACTGGGGTCGACGTCCGTCAGGATGTCCTCTCCCGTGCGGAACTCCTCGTTGAGGTGGTAGTCGCCAACGCCTGTCGCCCCCGCGCCAGCCCACACCAGCTTGCCTAGCTCGCCCTCGAGCACGGCCTTGCGGGCGCGCCGGTTGGGCGGCATCAGCATCATCCCCGGTGAGGCCACGAGGATTACACCCTTCTCCGCCGCGGCTTCGATGAGGTGATCGGCCTCAGAGACCTTCGTCGTCATCGTCTTGTTGAAGTGGACGTGCTTGCCGGCCTCAATGGCCTGGAGTCCCTGCTCATAGTGGATGCCGATGGGGGAGCAGAGCGTGACGGCGTCCACGTTGGGGTCGTCCAGCAGCTCCTCGTAGCTTTCGTACCACGCCGGGACGTCGTAGGTCTCGGCAGCGGCTTTCGCCCGTCCGGGCACCGGGTCGCACACGGCGGTCAGCCGCACACGATCCTGAACGTCCGGTTGGCTTAGGTGGGTCAATGCGGCGCGGATGCCGATGGCGCCGGCTCCGACGACGCCCATACCGACGGTTGTGGCCATGGAACATGCCTCCTTTGTTGTAAGACCATCACCGCACGGCGAACTGGAAGTTCGCCGCTGGTCGAAATTCCACTTCGACCTACACGCCCAACAGCAGTTCGTTCGTGAGCTGATCCAGCTTCTCGTAGCCTAGCCCGCGGGCGCCGAGCGCTTGGCGGTTGAACCCGTAAGCTTTTAGGGCCGCAGCTTTTTCGGGCGTATAAGCGCCCGTGAACTGGTCCATTGAGCCGTCGTCGGCGTTGATCTCCGTCAGCAGCGCCTGGATCTCGGGATCCTCATTGAACTGCTTAGCCTTCTCCTTGAGGATGAGATAGGTCCGCATGCACCCTCGCGCGAAGTCCTTGACGCCCTCGTAGTCCTCGGTCCGATAGGCGTGGGCATCGTAGTGACGGCAGCCGTCGTAGCCGACGTCCTCCAGGAACTTGACCAAAAAGAACGCCTGCTTGAGGTTCTGCGCCCCGAATCTCCAGTCCTGATCGAATCGGGCGTAGTTCTGATCGTTCAGGTCGATATGGAAGAGCTTGCCGGCTTCCCAGGCCTGGGCGACGGCGTGCAGGAAGTTGAGGCCCGCCATATGCTCGTGCGCCACCTCGGGGTTGACGCCGACCATCTCGGGATGCTCCAGCGTCTCGATGAAGCCCAGGTAAGCGCCGGTGGTGGGGAAGTAGATGTCGCCTCGAGGCTCGTTGGGCTTGGCCTCCAGCGCGAACTTCAGGTGGCAACCCTGATCCAGCACGTACTCGGAGAGGAAGTTGATGGCCTCGCGGAAGCGCTTGATGGCGTCGACTGGATTTTTGGTGGCGTCCGACTCGATGCCCTCGCGCCCGCCCCAGAAAACGTAGATCTCCGCGCCCAACTCGACGCCCAGATCGATAGCGTTCATCGTCTTCTGGAGCGCGTAGGCTCGAACCCTGGGATCGTTGGAGGTGAAAGCCCCGTCCTTAAAGGCCGGGTCGGCGAAGAGGTTGGTCGTCGCCATGGGCACGACAAGTCCGGTGTCGTTGAGCGCCTTCTTGAACGACCTCAGAATCGCGTCGCGCTCGGCGGGTGTGGCGTCGATCGGGATGAGATCGTTGTCGTGGAAGTTGACGCCGTAGGCGCCGACCTCGCCGAGGAGATAGACCAGGTCCGCCGGCGAAAGCTGGGGGCGGACCGGCTCCCCGAAAGCGTCGGCACCGGTGTTACCGACAGTCCAGAGGCCAAAGGTGAATTTGTGTTCAGGTTTAGGTTCGTATGCGTCGGACATGTTAGCTCCTTTCGGATTGGGTATTGGATACTGGATGCTTGATGCTGGAAGCTGGATGTTGGATACTGGAAACTCGATACTCGTCACCTCACAAGATCGTCTCGGCTTTGTCTAGCGGTGACTTGTGAACTCGGCACCTCCATGACTGGAAACCGGTAACCGACAACCGGAAACTGATAACTAGCCCTATTTGTACCAGATTGGGCTGCTCCACGCAATGTGGTTGTCGAGCTGGGTGGCGCGGACGTACCAATGAGATAGCGCGTCATCCTCCACCGTCACTTCCGCCTTGAAGGTCTTGCCCTCGGGCACAAATCGCCGGTGGAGGTCGCCGTCGCGGAAGAGATCGACCTTCTTCAGTGGCGCCTCGCCCACGACGTCGATGGCGAGCGTCTTCTCCGGCGTGTTGGGCACGACGTCGCCCATCAGGTGTCCGTTGCCCGTGAACAGCAGCCTAATGCGGGCGTTGGTCGTGCCGTAGACGTGGCGGCGACGGTAGGCGTCCAGGATCGCGTCGCGCGTCAAGGTCCTGGCGAAGGCCGCCGTCAGGCCGTTGGTGCCCACGTGCCCCTTGTGGCCGTCGGAGTTGCAGACAAAGCCATAGCGATACCCTTCCTTGAGAAAGTGAACGCCGTAGCGGTCCGGACGCGAACGTTTGATCAGCGGGATGTGATGCTCTAGCGCGTCCTCCCGTTCGTAGCTCCCGTGGCAGGAGAAGATCTCCAGGACGGGCTCGACGGCGGGCTCCGGGGTTCCTTCAGCTCCACCCGGGGACCACCATTCGCCAGCGTCCAGACGCCCTGGGTTGTGGAAGTGGGGGATCGTCAGCAGATCCCGGCCCTGCAGCGCCGCCCAGAGCTTGCGGACGTCATCCCAGTCCCGTTGATCGATCTCGTCGTAGGCCGGTAGCCAGTTGAAGAGCACGACGGTGTCGCCGCGAGGGCAGCGGTACTCGATGCCCGGCAAGACGACGAAGGTGCCGGGCCTGTGGTGTTCCTTGAGGTCGGCGATGGTCGCCTCCCAGGCCTCCCGCGGCAGCCGGTGGCGGGGAATGTCCCAGGGCTGATGGTGATCGGTGACGGCGAAGAAGTCAAGGCCGGCGCGCTGCCGCGCGGCGTCCATCAGGTCACCCGGCGTCATGTCCATTTTCTCCCGCTCCACACAGTCGACGGAGTGGGCGGAGTGGGTGTGAACGTCGCCCCAGTAGAGATTGTAGTCCTCGAAGACGTCGTTCATCGCTGCCGTCTCCGTTATCGGGAGTCCGCGGCTGCGCGCCGAGACGTAGGGCGTATCGTATTCGAAGACGCCAAAACCGTTCTGCCGGTCGGGCTTCTCTCCCACTATCCATAGTGTGGGATCCTCGACCTCTGCCACATTCCAGAAGAGGTCGTAGGGCACGAGCAGAGCTCGGTCTGTCTGCCGGATCAAGCGGAGATGGTGCGGCGCGCGCGGAAGGACACGGAACTCCAGGGCGACGACCTCCGCCGGGACCGGCCTCGTGTAATTCGCAAAGGAACGTCCGAAGTCGGGCAAACCCTGCTCAGCGTCACTGAAGTACCGAACGTGGATGGTACACCGATAGTCCTTGCGGGGTACCACCGTCGTGACCTTGGCGCCCGGCCCGTAGCCACCGGTGGTGGCCCCCCACCGCAGTTCGAGGGTATCGCCTTCGCCGAGGCCGGGGCCGAGATCGAGCACGACCATTCTCGCCGCCATACCGCGCCAGCTTCGCCTCTCTCGGCTGGTGAAGTCGGCGATCTCCATGTCCCAGACGCCGAGTTCATAGGTGACGTCCGGGTTGCTCACTCGGGCGGTGACATAGCCATCGCTCTCCTGGTGCATCCGCGTGGGCCGCGACATACCCACGGTGCCGGGGAAATCGAAGATCAGGCGCGAGATATCCGGGGTGTAATCCGGGCCAAGCGTGAGTCGGATGATGAACTCCGCGCTATCGCCCGCCAGCACCCGCTGCGGGGTCAGGGTTGCGTCTCGAAAGATGGGCATTGTTATCCTTTGTCTTGTCCAGTCCCCGCCAAGCCTGGGAAAGGGCCGGCAGGTTGTTTTCTCTACTCCTCGTCGCTCGAACTCAGATAGTCGAGGTTGCGGTTGATGAGCGCCATACGCTGCGCCACGCAGGCTGCCGAGCGCTCACCGTCGGGCGGGGTGTTCGTCACATAGTCCAGCATCCTGTCGATCGTGCTGGTCGCGACGTGCATCCGCGTGTCTGAGGAGGCGTAATAAATCAGGAGATCGCTGTTCTCGCGAGCGACGGCGCCGTTGGTGAAGAGAACGTTGGAGACGTCCCCCACGCGTTCGTCACCCTTGGGCGCCATAAGGTAGCCGCCGGGCCGGTAGATCACCTTGCTAGGGTCGTCCAGATCGCAAAGGAAGGCGTAGAGAACGTAGCGGAGTCCGGCCGCGGTGCCCCGTACGCCGTGGGCGATGTGCAGCCAACCTTTCTCCGTCTTGATCGGAACGATGCCCTCGCCGTTTTTCAGCTCCTTGACGGTATGATACGCGCGCGCGTCGATGATGATGTCCTCCTCGATCACGGCGTGATCGACGTCGTCGGCAAGGCCGAAGCCGATCCCGCCGCCGGTTCCCGCCTGGATAAACTCGTCCTGGGGCCGGGTGTAGAAGGCGTACTTGCCCTCCACGAACTCCGGATGGAGCACCGCGTTGCGCATTTGCGGCGATGGCGTCCGGAGGTCGTCCAGACGTTCCCACGTGCGCAGATCGTGTGTTCGGGCGATGCCGGTCTGGGCTATGGCGGTGCTCGTGTCGCCGGGAGGTGCGTTGGGGTCCTTGCGCTCGGTGCAGAAGACGCCGTAGATCCAGCCGTCCTCGTGCTGCGTGAGGCGCATGTCGTAGATGTTGATGTCGGGATTGTCGGTCTCCGGCAGGACGACGGGACGCTCCCAGAAACGGAAGTTGTCGATTCCGTTGTCGCTTTCGGCCACGGCGAAGAAGGACTTGCGGTCGTAGCCCTCTACCCGGCATACCATAAGGACCCGGCCGTGAAGCTCGATAGCGCCGGAGTTGAAGACACCGTTGATGCCCATACGCTCCATCAGATAGGGATTCGTCTTGGGATTGAGGTCGTAGCGCCAGTGCAGCGGCGTGTGGGCCGCGGTCAGGATCGGATAGCGGTACCGGTCGAAGACGCCGTTGTACCATTCAGGGTCGATTTCATTGCTTCGGGTGATGAGGGCTTCGTGAGCGGATTTGAGCTGCTCTAGGCGTTGCTCAAACGCATCTGTGTTCATGCTCGGTTCCTTTCAATCCTTTCCCAATCGAGAAACGTGCCCGCCTTGATTCTAGTATCACTGGAGTATGATGCAACTCCGGCGATATGAGAGGGCTCGGGCTACGGAGTACATTGCCGTAGCCTGAGCCCTCAGTTCTTAGAAGCCTCGATGTCGTCGGCCTTCTCCAGGCTTCACGCTCGATGTGTGCGACTACAGCTTGCGCGCGGCAAGTGCGCTGCATCCGGGAGCGTCCGCCGCACTCTTCGCCAGGTCTAGGAGCCACTCCGGGAACTCCCCGCCCGCATCCTCCACGGCGTAGGTGAACAGCTCATTCACGATCTCAGGGTGCTCATCGGCGCAGTTCACCGCCAACGGATCCTCGGCCTCGAGGTCGTGGAGCAGAACACCCGTGCCGTCGACTTTGCAGTTGAGCCACCAACGCTTGGTGATCACCGTCACCCCGCCACCCCAGCCTACGGTCACGTGATCGCGAGGGCCGTCTCCGTTGCCCTGCAGAGCTGCGTCCAGGAATGACTTGCCGTCGATGGGCTCCGGCGCTTCCACGCCCGCGGCTTCCAGCACCAGTTGGGTGATGTCGTGGTGCTGCACGAAGATATCACTGGTCTTGCCTGCGTGCTCCGCGCCGGGGAAGCGGATCATCAACGGTACATCATAGACCTCCGGTGCTGAGGGATAGCCCCGCTTGCCCATGTAGCCACGATCGCCGATCGAGTGACCGTGATCCGAGGCGAAGATGACCCAGGTGTTATCCAGAAGGCCCAACACACGCAAGCTCTCCATAAAGTGCCCGAACCAGCGATCCGCCATCGTGACCTCGGCGCTATAGTTCGCCTGGGTGCGCGCAATCAGCGCGGGATCGAGATCTGAGACGTCGCCATAGGCAGAGATGACCTGCTCGTGGCTGTCGCCCTGCTTGTACATCTTGAGATAGTGAGGGGGGACCAGCCAGGGCTCGTGAGGGTCGAAGGATTCGACGGTCAGGAAGAACCGATCGGCATCCATATTCTCCTCCAGCCAGAGTCCCGCCTCCCTGAGCACACGCGGCGCGAAGAAGTCCTCCTCGTGGGTTCTGTCTCGGATGTTCGTGATGCATCGCTGCACGAACTCCACCCGCCCCTGACCACGACCTCGCATCTGCTCCGGCAGCCAGTACTCAACTTCCTCCGGGGTCAAGCGAGGTCCGGAGCGGGCCGGGTCCCGCTCCTGTCCTCGTAGGAACTTCCATTGATCGAAGCCGCGCCAGTAATTCTTCGAAGGCTTGAACATGTGGTAGAGGTCTGCGATCAGGCCGGTGCGATAGCCGGCCTCTCGCAGGATCTCAGCCAGCGTCCATTGTTCCTCCGGGATGGGCCCCCAACCGGGTGCGCCGACGAAGTCGCCCTTCAGGCGGAAGTCGGCATTGTAGAAGGGGTAGACCCGCTGCCCTGTGTAGATCGCCCGGCGGGCCGGCAGCGTGGGCAGCGACTCGGGATACACCCGCGTCATTTTCAGCGCCTCGTCGGTGAACGCGTTGAAGTGAGGGGTCTGAACCTCGCCCCAGGGCGCTGTCCCATAGGCGCCGACACAGTCCTTACGGAGAGAGTCGAAGATAACCAAAATGACGTTCATCGTCTAAGCCTCCTTAGTCTACGATCTGATTCCAGCCTCTGTGCAGATGGGCAGTTCTCGCAGTAGTGCTTCACGGATCTGAGCACTACACGAGATGTAACCCGGTGTACCAGTTCTCTGGCTGCCTGTCCAACTCATCGCGGACTTTCCCGACAGCCTTGGACAGATAGCCCAGTATGTCGCCCGCTGTGACTATGTCCCCTGAGCTGTCTTCAGTGGCGAGATCGACACACAGTCCGTAGATGAACACGCCGTCGCGAACGGCGTCGCGCAGCGGCAAGCCCAGCCCGAACAGGGCGGCTATCGTCCCCGTGAGGATCGCTGCCGAATCGGCGCTTGTCCTCCCGGATGCGCCGCTCATGTTGATGAAGACGTGTCCGTCTGGATACCCGAGGATCGCCTGCTCTCCCGTCAGTACCACCGTCGCCCTTAGTTCGCCGCACGTACGCCGCAAAGTGTCGACTGGGTCGCCGTTTATCTCCTCCTCCGTTGATTTAGTCAGGTCCGCCAGCTCGCCCGCGTCGCAAATCAGGATAGTTTCCTCCTTTCTTCCACGGATGATCTCCGGGTCGTCGTCCATCGCCTTGACCGCGTCGCCCGCTACCAGCAAGGGCGCCTGTATCTCGGCTGCCAATTCGCGAATTAGCCGCTGGGTTTCGAGCTCAAGGGAGAGCCCCGGGCCAACACCCACGATACCCATCTGCCGTGCTATCTCCAGCAGGTCTTCTTTGTTCTCAAGGGCGATCCCCCCTCTTTTTGTCTCCGTTTGAGGCAGTACGGCGGCGTTGGTTTCTCCCGTCGAGAGGGCCGTCGTGAATGACCGCGGGGCTGCCAATGCTGGCTTCTGCCCTCCCGCCTCAAGATAGGCTAGCGCGGCGAGCTCAGAATTGCCGTGGCGAGGTGGTACGCCGCATAGGAACAGCGCCCTACGGAAGTCCTCTGCGTGAGCCCTTTCCTTTCCGGACGGGATCCTCACCGGGCTGTTGATCTCCGTTCTCAGCGAGGTTGCCTCCGTCATAGAGGACGGAAAGGAGATGTGCGACACGTAGAGCTTGCCGCAGAGATCGCGACCCGGGAGCAGCACGTTGCCTATCTTCGGCAGCCCGAACGTCACGGTGTAGTCTGCTCGCACTGCGGCGCCCATGACCGTTCCCGTATCGCCGTGGACACCAGAGGGGATATCCACGCTGAACACCGTCTTTGTGCTCCGATTCGTAGCTTCGATTACATCGCGGTACAGTCCACGGACGGCGCCGCTGATGCCCGTGCCGAGCATAGCATCAACCACCGCGTCGCACCAGGTGAGCTCTTTCTCCACCGCTTGAACAGATTCGGGTTGTCCAACCTCGATGGGCAGACGGGATATAACCTCGAAGTTGGCCCTCGCTGCCCCTTGGAATCTGTCTGGGTCGCCGAGGAGAAGGACCTTGACCAGCCCGCCGCTGGAGTGCAGCTTTCGGGCTACCACGAGACCATCGCCGCCATTGTTGCCGAGGCCGCAGATCACGAGGAATCGCTTGTCCTTGATGCCGAACTCGTTGAGAATCACGAAGTAGACAGCCTGACCGGCGTTCTCCATGAGTATCTCGGCGGCGATGCCAAACTCCTCGATCGCCTTTCTGTCCAACGCTCTCATCTCAGAGATCGTGCTGACCTTCATATCCCTCCTTGATCATACCTTAAGCCGAACATCCTGACAGCTCGCCTTTCTTAGCGTTTGGACAACAAGATGATGAGAGCTACCAGCACGCCGGCGGTCAGCGCGAGGATGGTGTATCTCCTGTTCTCCTGTTCCACGGCTGGAAGTAGGTGCGTGGCGCCCACGTAGATCAGGGCACCAGCCGAGCCGGCGAGCAAGCTCCCCAGAATCGTCCTGTCGATGGTGTCAACCAGAGGGAAAGAAACGATCGTGCCCAGTGGCGTTGTTAGCGCCGCTGCCAGGAAGGCGTAGAATACCGAACGCTTGCGGCTGAAGCCACTACGGTCCAAGAGCACAAAGGTCACAATCCCCTCGGGGAATTCGTGGAGCACCATTCCGATAGCAGCCAACACGCCCGTGAAGATACTGACCTTGAAGGTGACAGAGTAGATCACGCCATCGACAAAGGAGTGAAAGCCGATTCCCAGCATTGGGATGATCCCCATAGCGTATTCTTCCGAGCAGTCGAAGTTATGGCAGACATATAGCCTCACGAAGCGGTTGATCAGGTAGATGCCTAGGAATCCTGCCAATAGATAGGTCGGCGCCGCTTCGTGCATCTCAAGCGACTTGGGGATGATGTGCAAGAACGATACGGTGATCAACACGCCCGCCGCGAAACTCATGAAGTATGCGGAATGCTCTCTCCCCCATTGTTCATATCTGCTGATCACGTAGATGCCAATTGTGGTCACAAAACAAGCAAGAAAGCTAGCTAACAAAACGGCTCCCAGGGTGCTAAACACTCAATGCCTCCTTTTCTCGTTCTAAGTTATAATGGCAGTCTGTCCTTCGTCTATCGTCGATGCCTGGATCTACGAGAATCCAAGCCACCGCCCGCCTTGGTAGATTATCAGGGTGAGCGTGCTGGCAGTCAGCAGGGGCACAACAAGGCCCATCAGCGTCCACTTCAGGCTGCGCGTCTCCTTCCATATGGCCCAAACGGTGACCAAGCAGGGCAGGTAGAGCATAAAGAAAACCACAAACGTATAGGATGACAACGGCGTCCACACCTGAGGCAGTGTGTTCAGCACTCCCTCGGATTCGACTAGGCTGGTCCGTAGGCCATAGGTCATGGCCAAGGCAGGGACGACGATCTCCTTGGCCGGCAGGGTGAACAGCAAAGCGGTGAGCATCTCCCCGGTCAAACCGAAGGGGACGCCCAACGGCGCCAAGGTGCGCACTAACCAGCCGATGGGTGTTTGCTCAAAACGTGCGCCGCGCGGGACGTTGCCCAATAGCCAGATGACCAGGGAGGCAGGCCCCGCGAACTCCACCGCCCTCCACATGGTGTGTGCTACCCTGTCCACCAACGCCCGCCACGCGACTTGTCCCCATTTTGGTTGGCGATAGGGAGGCATCTCCAAGACAAAGCCCCCCGGTTCGCCGCGGAAAAGCGTTCTATTCAGGACCCAAGTAGCCAAGGAAGCGGCCCCCAAGCTGAGGACCACCAAAGAGAGCATCACGGGCAAGGCTTGGTCATCGAAGAGAGCGATGACCAGTGCTATGCCCGCGCCGTAGCCTCCGCTGCAGATGATCAGCGGGCTGGTCAGAATGGCCGTTAGCCGGACTTTCTCATTCTCGATGATCCGTGATGCCATCACGCCGGTCACATTGCAGCCAAAAGCCATGCCCCAAGTGAGCGTCTGTTTGCCTTGGGACCCCAAAACCCGCATCGGCCGATCCAAGTTGAAGGCTATCCTGGGCAACAGGCCCAGATCCTCCAACAGGGCGAAAGCCGTAAAGAGGATGGTCATGGGGGGGAGCATAACGGTGATGACCGTTCCTACACCCACGGCGAAGCCATCCACCAAGGTGCCGGTCAGCCACCAGGGGGCCTGAACACTCCTCAACCAAGCCCGGGCGGCGCCGATCAACCAGGAGAAGCCGGCCTCCAGCCAGGTCCCGCCGATCTCGCCCCCCTTGATGGTGATCCAGAACACGGCTACGAATACAGCCAAGGTAATGGGCCATGACCAGACCTTGTGGGTGACAATCCGATCGATCCGTTCGGTCGGGCTCTCTTCCTCGGGGCGTAGGCGATGCGCCACCTGATGAAGCAGATCGTGGGCCAACTCATAGCGGCGACGGACAATCTCCACCCGGGCATCCGGATGCGCTGACTCTCGCATGCGTGCGGCCCGTCTCAGTACGGCTTGCAAGGCCCTCGGAGAGGCCTGCAGGGCCTCGTCACCGATGCCGCAGTCTCTCAGGTCCCCGTTCTCGAAGGCAGCAACCACCTCCGGATCGTCTTCCAGAAGCCTGAGAGCTACCCACCGCTGTCGTTCATGAACGCCTAGGTCGTTCAGATCCTTCGTGAGGTCGTCCACGTAGCCGTCAATTGTCACGCCGTAGTCGACGGAGATCGGCTGGGTCCCCTGACGTCCATCCGCTACCGCTACGATCGCTTCTCGGAGGTCATCAAACCCTATCCTCTCAACGGCGACCATTGGTACCACGGGCACCCCCAGGGCCGTCTCGAGGGTATCCACGTCTATCTCCCATCCCTCTCGCTCCACCTCGTCCATCAAGTTGAGAGCGACCACGACCTTGTCGGTCAGCTCTAAGACCTGAAGGGTCAGGTTGAGGTTGCGTTCCAGCTTCGTAGCATCTACAATATTCACCACCACGTCCGGCTCATCGGACACGATGTAGTCTCTAGCAACGACTTCCTCAGGCGACTGGGCAGCCAGGCTATATGTGCCGGGCAGATCCACCAGACGAATCTCCCGACCTCTATGGTAGAAGACGCCCTCCGCCATCTCGATCGTTTTCCCAGGCCAGTTACCGACGTGCTGCCGCGCCCCGGTGAGCTCGTTGAAGACGACGCTCTTGCCCACGTTGGGGTTGCCAGCCATGCCCACGGTGATGGTGCGCTGCTCATTGTTCGTCATTTCGGAGCTCCTCCACCGCAATCGTACCGGCGTCCTCCTTGCGCAGCGCGACGGCTGTCTCTTTGATACGGTACTCCACGGGGTCGCCGAGAGGTGCCTTCCGGATCACGGCGACGTTGGCGCCGGGGACAAATCCCATGTCCAGCATGCGTCTCTGGTGCTTGCCACTGCCACCTATCTCAACGACCCGCGCTCGGGCGCCCACCGGCAGTTCCGCCAGAGGTACAGGCAGAGCCGGGGCGGGCACAACACGTACGCGGCGGGCAGCGGCGTTGGCCAAGGGAACGGTGTTGCCTTCGAGCCTCACCTGCAGGAGCTGGGATCCCCGCTCCCGGACCTCTATCTCCACGCCTGGCTTGAGCCCAAGGGCCACCAGCTGGGCCAGCAATGCCGCGGGCTCTTCCTCAAGTTGAACAATGCGGAGACGGCTGCCCGGCGCTCCCTCGTCCAGCAGAGAACGGGCTCCCATGGCGGGCAACTGGCTGCTAGGCGCCGGGATTGCGTGTCCGTGCGGATCCCAGGCCGGGTGCTCGAGCTCCGCATCCAGTCTTTCGATCTCCTCCGGCGTCGTGTCGTGTTCACGCCGATGGGCTTCGGTGTGGACGACATCCAGCGCCATCCCCTCCCGGTCGACCAGATAGCGTTCCCAGAGCCGGTGTGCTCGGATGAGCTCCTGAGCACGTTGTCGACCTGCTTCTGTCAGACGCCAGTCTTCGTCGGCGTTTTCCTCGGCCCATCCGACCGCGACCAAGGCCTGCGCTGCTTGCTTGGCCTTGGCCTCGGAGACATCAAGCTTGTCCGCCAAATGCTCTTTGGTCAGGCGACCGCTCTGCACCTGCACGCTGTAGGCGACCTTCAATATATCCTCTGCCTCCATCCGTTGGAGCACACCTTCGGGCGTTGACGGTCGCTCCGTAGGCTGCGATCGCCGCCGCCGCAGCAGTGTCGCGATCCAAAGGATGAATAACACGATCGACAGGCCCGGCCAGAACCAAGAACCTAGATTCGGCATCGCAATGCTCCTTTCTCAATCGTGATCAAATCGGCCCCCCGACGGCTGCTTCGTCAGCGTCTTTCATTGCCCGGTCAAGGACGATAAAGGCACGCGAATCAGGTTGCCGTCTTCGTCCTCGCGTATCCGGTAGAGGTCCTCTAGGCTGTCGGCACGATCGATGAAGAGCACACCGTCCAGGTGGTCGAGCTCGTGGTGGACCAGGACCGCGTCAAAACCCTCAAAGACCCGCTCGAAGCCATGCCCTGCGGCATCCAGACCGGCAACTCGCAGATAGTGCGGGCGCGTGGTCTCGCCATAGAGACCGGGAAAGCTAAGACAACCGTCGAAGTCCCGTTTCTCATCCCCGGCCTCCAGGATCTCGGGTTCGATGAGCGGCATTGGCGGCTCGGGCTCACGGTCGCTCTCGGGCCCGCCACCCAGGCGCACGACCACGATCCGGTGGTGCGCCCCAATCTGAGGGGCCGCCAGGCCAATTCCCTCGGGATGTGCGTTCAGCGTGTCGACAAGATCCTGCGCCAACCTCCTTGCCCGTCGGTTGAGCGTTCTCACCGGCTCACACTTCCTGCGTAGAATTTCCTTGCCTTCGGGATATATGACGATGTCTTTTACAGCCATTGTTCACTCCTATGCGGGTTCACCATTCGCTTTCCTGCGCAAGTGGGCGCTTGCTCCAACGAGCTCATCCCTGGCTAGAGCGCCCATATCCTGGTCACGATGCTTTGTGCAGATCGGAGACACAGCACTGCAAGACGTGCCGTGTGCTTTCAAGAAGCATGGGAGGCCACCTCGGCCGCTTCTAGTCCCCTTACGATGGCCTCTATCTCTTGCTTCGTTGTCGCGGCGTCGAGCGGTGTTCCCGCCAGCCAGGCCGTGGCGATCGAGGCGTCTTCGCGAACTACTCCTATTGGCTCTACTCCCTTGTCTTCGAGCCTCTTCCGCAGATGAGTTTCGACCTTGTCGTCCCTGACCCTGTTTAGCACACACAACACGCCTTTGATCGTCGCTTCTCGGAATACCCGGCGAGCGGTCTCGGCGAGCTCGGGATCCTCCAAATGGTCGGTGGCAGGCGGCACCCCGGATCTTATCTGGTCAACCATATCCTTCATATCCGCTGCTAACTGGATGGAGGCGTTGGTTGGATCGACAACCACAAGGGCCCAATCAAAACTGGTGAGGACCCCCCTTGCGGAGTCCTCCATGCCCGCCTTGAGATCCACTAACGTCACCGGGTGCTCCGCATGTTGATCTATCTTGATGTCTCTGGCGATCTTGGACACAGGCCCATCACATCCGGCTCCCGGTCCTTGCCCCCCGATTTTCCCCGCTACCAGGAGTGATACGCCTCGTGGATTCTCCGCACGGTATTCCTCGGGAAGTTCATCCAGTGAGATCTCTGCCTCCGGCAAGGACGTGGGGTCGTCCACCGGGCAGGTGACAATCCCGCCGCTGAACACCGTTCCGCCGTAGTAGTCCATGAGCGGTACGGGCAATTTGCTCATGCCCATCGCCTCGTGGATCCCTACATTGGTCGAGTCCGCATCCAGAACGCAGACGTCGTATCCGCAGTCTGCAAGGGCCTCGGCCAACAAGACGACGACGGTAGTCTTGCCCGCGCCGCCTTTCCCAAGTACGCCTATCCTTCTATCGGTGAGTGGTTTCGTTTCCTCCATCAACGCGCTGAATCCTTTCTTACCAGCTATACCTGTCGATCACTTAATATCCCCAAGGGGACCAGGCGCAGCGAATCGAACGCGCATGCTTCTGCAAAGCGCGAGACGATACGCAGGACAGGCGAGTGCTCAATTCTCTTTTCCCATCCCAACCCCGGCTACGACTGTACCGCACTCGGGACAACGGCCATCCGGCTGAACGTGGTTCTCCAGAATCCAGTAGCCGGAGCGCCGGATCAGCAGCTTCCCGCATTTGTGACAGAACGTATTCGCCTCGCCTGCTACGTTGCCCACGTAGACGTAACGTAGCCCGGCCTCCAGGCCGATCTCCTGTGCTCGACGCAGCGTCTCAATGGGCGTTGGTGGCACGTCGGTCATCTTGTAGGCCGGGTGAAAGCGGCTGATGTGCCATGGGGTCTCTACCCCCAGTTCCTCCGCCACGAATTGTGCCGCCTCTCTCAATTCGCCCTCTTCATCGTTAATGCCGGGGATGACGAGTGTGGTCACTTCCAGCCAGACGCCTAGCCGCTTCATGACCTTCATCGCGTCCAGCACCGGCTGGAGACGTGCCCCGACGTACTTCCGGTAGGTCTCATCTCGGAAGGCCTTCAGATCCACGTTTGCGGCATCCAAGTAGGGATCGAAGGTCTCCAGCATCTCCTCGGTCATGTAGCCGTTGGTCACGTAGATGTTGGACAGGCCGGCTTCGTGAGCCAGGCGAGCTGTGTCGTACGCGTACTCGAAGAAGATGGTCGGCTCGGTGTAGGTGTAGGCGATGCTGCGACAGCCAGATCTGTTGGCCGCTAAAACGATCTGCTCGGGCGTGACCTCTTCCCCCATGATGAGTTGGCGCTCACGAACCATCTGGGCGATGTCCCAGTTCTGGCACCAACGGCATCGGAAGTTGCAGCCTACCGTCGCAATGGAATAGGCGCGAGTGCCCGGGTAGAAGTGCAGCAATGGTTTCTTTTCCACGGGGTCCACATGCCGCGCGATGGCACGCCCATAGACCAGCGTATAGAGGGTCCCACCCCGGTTCTCGCGCACCAGACAGATGCCCTTTTTCCCGTCAGCGATGACACAGCGGTGTGCGCACAAGCTACAGCGGACCTTCCGCTCCGGGAGGCGCTCGTACAACATGGCCTCTTTCATAGTACCACCTCAATCCTAATCCTCTCCGTGCGTATTGAGCCTTCGCACGAAGAATCGGTGTCCTCCGTATTTCGTCTCAACGAGTTGGTTTTGTGCGACCAGCTGATGAACGGTGGACCAATCCGCACTGGCTCTGCTCAGGAACTCGCTCACCCCATCCTCTCGCATAGGATGAACCGACGTGATACTCAGCAGGTCATCCTCAACGTTGCCCGTGAACGCGAAAGCATTGCCTTCGTAGCCGATCAGGTACTCAACGCGCTCGAGCGATTCGCTCAAGACCTGATAGGCGCGATTGACAATACCCTCATCCGGAGGCTGGGCCCATTTCTCGGCCGGCGGCCGGGTGGGAATGGCCAGATAGGCGATGTCGGGTCTAAGACGAGTCAGGAACTCGGCGACCTCTCGCATTTGCTCCTCGCCATCATTGAGGTCCTTCACAAGCATGGTCTCCGTCATCAACTTGCCTGTGTAGCTCTCAGCGAACTGCAGCATCCCCTCTTGAATGGCTGCCAGCTGCAACGCCTTGTCGGGTCGATTGACCTGGCGCCACACGCGCTCTGAGGCAGCATCGACCTTCAGCGAGACCCAATCGGCTTTTGCGAGGTCCGTTCGTACGTCCTCGCGCGAGACAAGTGAGCCATTCGTGATTACAGCAATCCTGATGCCCAACGGACGCAGTAAGGTGATTTCACGCCCGAGGTTGACATCCAGGGTAGGCTCTCCGTCGGGCACGAAGGTGAGATAGTCGATGGACTCTTCAGACTCTCTTGCCCGTCCCACTTTCTCCTGGACCGCGCTCTGGACCTCCTTTGGCTCGTAGAAAGCTTGGCGTTCCACCTGCATCTTGATGGTGCGTCCCAACTGGCAATAGACACATGAATACGTGCATATCTTGGGTGGTATGTTGTTGATGCCCATGCTGCGCCCCAGCCGCCTCGACGGCACCGGTCCAAAAGCGATCATCTCTTAGCCTCCTGATTTAACTTCCATCACCCTGGCTTGCTTGTAGCCCACGGTGACCTCGATGAAACCTGACAGCGTCTCGTCGAGTGCGAGATCACCGGTATCCACTCGCAAGCAGTCGAGCTTGCTCATTTTGTATGGCGTCGCGACCACGATGACGTTCTCCCGGCCCACTTGCCGGATTACCTCCGGTGTGAACTGTTTGTTTCCCCGCCCGAAGATGAACCCGTTCCCGCCTATGGGGGTCACGACAATCTTTCTCCGATTGCATCGCTGGAAGAGGTCGAGGATCTTTGTCTCGTTCACGTCCTCCCCAACCAGCTCGCCCGCCAGCACCGCGTCCACCCCCAAGAGCGTCTTGGCGAGCCCTATCTCATCGGTGATCGCTCGCGCGGTCGTGCCGGGACCGAGGAGGTACAGCGTCTCCGGATCCATCTCCTCGACGATGTAAGCTGCAATGGCTTTCTTAGTCTCGGTAGCGGAGCTACCGACATTCGAGGCCGCTTTGCCGGGTTGCAGGAACGTGCGGACTTCGGGGACGAGGAGATAGCCGTAGAGCTTCGAGGCGAGGCGATCTTCTCTGAAGGCCTCCTCATCGATGTCCAGGACCTCTTCCTCGGTCACATCGACACCCTCGACGAAGGCGTCGACCATGTCAGCCGCGGCGCGTGCGCTGAGCGCAAACGCGGAGCTGAAGACCTTGACGCCAGCGGGTACCCCGACCACCGGGATCTCGGTCCCCAAGGCATCGTAGATATCCCTGGCTGTCCCGTCTCCACCGACGAAGACGATCAGCTCAGCGCCGCAGTTCACCATCTCGCGTGCGAGGCGCTTGGTGTCGCGTGCTGTGGTCTCTTCGCCGATCTCGCCCACGATGGTGAAGGGTATCCCCGAGTCAGCGACGTAGTCCTCGCCCATCTTACCCGGGGCGACAAGCAATCTGATCTCGTCCCGTCGACCCATGTGCTCGAAGAGCTGCTGCGTCCTCTCGGGGGTCACGGGCGTAGCGCCAAGCTGCAGGGCCCTTTTATACATGCCGCCATCGGTGCCCTTCAGGCCGACGCTGCCGCCCATGCCCGCCACGGGGTTCACCAGCAAGCCAACGGTTTTCCTCATAGTTTCTCCTCCTCTGTTGGGAGTTTCACCCTCACAGCACGTTCCAATCTATGCCTACTTTCTTGAGGGCGTAACCGAGTTCCTTGGTATAGTCACCATATCCCATCATGAAGTGGAATCCTCTCATGTCCGTGAGTAGCCTTCGCCAGTCGCCCTCCATCTTGACCTCAGCTTGGGAACGGCATATAGGATAGTCAGGAGATTCCAGAATCTGCCCTTTGAACCCGATCCAACTCTCGCCCTTGAAGTCCGGCACGATGACCGTGACCTTCTGTCCTCGTCTGAACCCAACTTTCGGGGCGGCGCCATAGTCCGATTCGTAATGGGTGACGATGGCTGTGGGCTGGAGGTCCTCTCCGTTCATCTTTCGTGGGGCGGTGCAATGGGCAAGCGTGATGATCCCATCGTGTGGGAACGTCGGATCGTTGAGAAAGGCCGGTTTGCCGGAGATATTGTGAAGGAGCACGCCTGACGGAATGACCACGAAGTCGGATTCACAAAACGCCAAGCTATCCTCGTCGTTGATCAAGCTAAGCGGAAGACAAGCCGTGGTCTTCGTGATAGGCATGATCGTGCTCATACAATCCAGAACGGTGAGTGCATCCGCATCGGAGTCTTCCATGAGATCTTTGAAAACCATGTAGAGCAGGAAGGCGCGATCGACAAAGGCCCTGTCTGTCTGCAGAGACACCGTGTCTTCCGAGAGATACGCATCGGCCATCCGGCGGGCTTGTTCGGCCCTCTGCTGGTCTTGATTGGCGCTCTCAATTCTGTCGGAGAACTCGGGATAGGCGACGGTCATGATGTTCATTTTGAACTTCTCTTCCGCCATCGAAAGCGCCGCTTTCTTGATCTCAGGATTGCGCCAGACGCCCCAGGCGTTCGGGCCGCCTAGGGCGACGATCTTGGTGCCTAGGGTCTCTTTGAGGCCGTTCAGGGCCCGAAGCCGCCAAGTCACCTCGTCGTAACTGTCGACCACGACGTCGTCAATATCGAGGCTGGGATTGTCCATCTCGTCGGAGTAACGCCTCAGAACCATGGGATGGATGATCTCATACCAGAGATACAGGGGTCCAGATCGGTGTCTCAGGAACACCAAGCTCCATTTGGCCCCTTCTATCACCGAGTTGAGCAACTCGAGACTTCCACCGGCGGCGTAGATCAGCGCAACGTCCGCCGCTCCGAGCTCGTCATGTGTGTCTATGACATCCCTTTCCTCCCTCACAGCGGTCAGAGGGAGGAACTCCAGGGGAAAGTCGAGCTTTGAGGCGAGCACTTCCAATTCCTTCTCGATTCTTGCCTCCTCATTCCTGGCATCCTCCTCTGTCCGAATCCCGCCCCAGGATCTCCAGCTTGTGGCTTCTCTTCGCTCATATACTTCGTACACCAGCACCGGTCTAACTTGCAGTGCCATCGTTATCGCTCCTTTGCCCGTGCATAAAGCGCATGGTCATGTTTCGGTTCCCACGGTTGGGACCGTGAGCCCTAGAGACGCTGATCTTCCACGATCAGGTCATACCCCATAAGCTTCGCCAGATCCGCGAACGCCTGCCGGTGATCCCCGAAGAAGACCACACGGTGCACATCGAACGCCCACCAGTCAAGATGCTCGAAAAGCTGCTTTGCGTCCACGTCGATCGCTGCTTTGGTCCTGCACAGGATCTTGTCCCAGCCGGGGAAAAGCTCCTCGCCGTCAACGGTTTGGCCGCTGAACATAGCCATCTTCTTGTCGTGAACGCTCACCTTAACGACTGTCACCTGTTCTCGCTCCGGCAAACTTACCTGTACGCACGCCCCACCTATCTCCTGCTTGTCGACGGGCCATTGAGGCAAGTTCCAGATGACATAGGGCGCACGACGTTCGTCTCCGTAGAGGTTAAGCGGGCACTCACAATGTCCGACATAGGCTTTGTTGTTCTCCACATCGACGATGTAGTCTCCATTGAAACCGGCACACCCTGTTAGCCACAAGCCCAACTGCTGCGTGATCAAGGAGTCGACGAGCGTCTCAGAGGTAGCAACTACGCCTTCGGTGCAGAGCATCGAGGCGGGCAATCCCTGCGAGGGAATCGGGCCGTCCTCGTAGTTCATCGCCACCCCGTAGCCTTCTGTCGTGATGGCGTTGGCGTTGTGCTCGCGCAACATCTCCTTCATGGTGAGGTACAGCTTGGCGGACTCCCTAACCTGCAGTTCATTCGTTCTCTT
>JBNGDU010000149.1:0-20505 GCA_049975025.1 Anaerolineae bacterium | reverse complement strand
CCCGCCGTCACGCGTGTTGGTCTGCAGCACCTGCGGCGACGTGCCCTTGCCGCCGGGACGCCGGTGGTAGAGGCCGAGATAGCTGCCGTCCTGGAGCCTGATGACGCTGCTGAAGGTCATCACGCACGCCAACCCCAGCGGCGTCGCCTCCTGCCAAGTCTCCCCGCCGTCTTCGCTGACGATGCGTGGCATCTCAGGCCACGCCACAAAGACCCAGAGCCTTTCCTGCCCCGCCGGATCGACCATCCGGTAGATGCTGGGGCAGTTCTCGTAGTGCGTGTAGCTCTCCGGCAGTCGATCGTCCAGGCGGGTCCACGTCAGCCCGCCGTCATCACTGCGCGCCATCGGCCCGGCCGGCCCGCCGTGGCCGATGCTCCACACGGCGAACATCGTCTTGCCGTCGGGCATCAGCACGGTCGTTGGGTGTCCCTGGTAGACGTCCTCGGTGCCCGCGGCGATGATAACATGTCGTTTCGTCTCTCGGGATATGTCGATCACAGGAATCATGTTGAGCCTCCAACCAGGTCAGCCGCGCCGGCGCAGCCTATGGGTTCACAAGCAGCTTGCGTCACGACCTCGGAGAGGACCCAGCCGCGATCACCCTGACCGAGACAACACCGGCGATGCCATTCACGGATAGAATAACCGAACTCGCCGATCTGATCCAGCGCCGCCGCAAACAAGACTTCGGGACAGTAAACCAGCATCTCTGGTGAGTTCATCTCGAAGACACGCTGAGGCTATGGCCCGACTGCGATTGTCTTAGTGCCCTCCCATCGGATGCTTGCTCTCCTATGATAATATATGTATGACAACCGCAAGTACTGAGATGGGCGCTCTCCCAAGATGAGTACTTGCGGCGATCGCCCACAAGACACATAGAACCACGCTTGGTAACCGCTGAGATATACGATTAGGAGGTCTTGGATGAGCACGATAGATAGTCAGGGACTGGTGCTGTTGGGCAATCGGCAGGCCGAAGTGCGGCGCTTCCCGGTGCCGGATCCCGGCCCCGGCGAGGTTCGAATCCGGGTTAAGGCAGCCGGCATCTGCGGAAGTGACCTGCACTTTTATCGCAGCACACCGGAGGAGCTGTCCATTCGCCGTGGTGTTGTCATCGGTCACGAACCCTCCGGCGTCATTGAGTCGGTAGGTCCCTGCGTCGAGCACCTTCACCCCGGCGACCGGGTGACCGTCAACCATACGCTGGGATGCGGTCACTGCGAGTACTGCCGCGCCGGCGAGACGGTGTTGTGCACGCAGAACCTGGGGATCGCGGCCTCGGGCTACGGCGGCGACGCCGAGGTCACCCTGATGCCCGCCGGCGCGTGCCTCCGCCTCCCCGATGAGCTCAGCTACATCGAGGGGACGTTCATCGCGTGCACCGGCGCCACGGCCTTCAGCGCGCTGCGCAAGCTTTCGGCCTCCGGTCGCCAGCGACTGGTGGTCTTTGGGCTGGGACCGGTCGGGCTTTCCGCGGTGATCCTGGGCAAAGCGCTGGGCGCGACCGTCTACGGCGTGGACCTCATCTCTGAGCGTCTGGACTTCGCCCGGGAGCTCGGCGCGGACGCCATCGTCGACGCGGCTCAGACAGACGCTGTGGCGGCGGTTCGCGCTCTCACCGACGGCAGGGGCGTGGAACTGGCGTTCGAGACCAGCGGATCGCCGGCGGGCCAGAGCGACGCCGTTGACGTCTTGCGTCCTCGCGGGAAAGTCGCCTTTGTAGGGCTGGGCAAGGGCAAGAAGAGTATCAGTCCGGAACAGTTCATCCACAAGCAGGCCGTGCTCTACGGCTCCAAGGTCATGCCGGTGAGCATGTACGAAGAGATGGTGCGGTTCATGCTTCGCCAGGGCGTGCGATTTGAGCCCATCGTCACACACCGCCTGCCGTTGGAGGAAGGGCCGAACGCCTTTGCAGCGTTCGACGCCGGCGCCGCCGGTAAATTCATCCTGGAGATGTGATAGCGTCCGTCATCGCCCTCCAGGGTGCTCGCGCTATCGCCTGCCGGGCTCTAGAGGCGATCAAGCCGGTCCTTGACTACTCCTCTTCTTCTAGAGTGTTGCGCAGGCGCTCCCCTACAAAGGGCAACTGGAATAGCGGGGCGAAAACGCAGAAGTCCAGAAGCCCCGCGACCAGCGGCACGAGACCCACGAGGGCGAGAATCCAAGCAAGCGCGCCCTCAGCGACGAAGAGCGCGACCACGATCAGAATCACACCCGCCACAGCACGAACGACACGACCGGCACTGCTGGCCAGAAAACCGAGAGCTGCATTCATAGTATTTCCTCCTGAGTGGATATGATGCGTTGATATCCAACGACGGCCCCAAGCTGAGAGGCCGACGCGTACTCCGTGGCCCCTCATCCAGCCCTATCATACATCATTGTCCTGATTTTGCCTTCCTCAATGGCGGCGAGGATTAGCCAGCCTGGGCATGCCGGCATATAATGAGCACTGAGCCGGAAAGGAGATACTCATGAGCACACACGAGCTAGCCGGCAGCCAAGCGCCGCCCGAGCTTCTCATCAATGTCCCACGGTTAGTATCCGCCTACTATACCGACCGACCGGATCCCAGCGATCGAGGGCAGCGGGTCTCGTTCGGCACATCCGGGCACCGAGGCTCTTCGTTGGAGCGAAGCTTCAACGAGGATCACGTCCTCGCCATCTGCCAGGCCGTCTGCGAGCTGAGGCGGGCCAGAGGTATCCACGGTCCACTCTACGCGGGGATGGATCCCCACGCCCTCTCGGAACCGGCGCTACGCACGGCGCTCGAGGTGTTCGCTGCGAACGAGGTGGATGTCTTTGTCCAGAGGGACTTCGGCTACACCCCGACCCCCGTCATCTCACACGCCATTCTGACCCGCAATCGAGACCATCCTGGGAGAGGGCAAGCCGACGGCGTGGTCATTACCCCCTCCCACAACCCGCCGTCGGATGGCGGATTCAAGTACAACCCGCCTGAAGGGGGACCGGCTGATCCGGAGACGACCGAGCTTATCGAGAGACGGGCTAACGAGATCCTGGATCAGGGATTGAAGGCGGTCTCGCGCCTCCCCTTGCACCAGGCACTTCAGGCCGAGACGACCCACTTCCACGACTACGTGACTCCCTACGTGGAGGATCTCGACAACGTATTGGATATGAAGGCCATTGCCGCAGCCGGGCTGAAGATAGGCGTGGACCCAATGGGTGGCGCGGGGATCGCCTACTGGGATCCCATCGCCGAGAGGTACGGTCTCGACATCGAGGTCGTCAACAGGATGGTGGATCCGACTTTTTCCTTCATGACGGTCGACCACGACGGCGAGATTCGCATGGATTGCTCTTCCCCCTACGCGATGGCCGGCCTTGTCGAGCTCAAAGATCGTTTCGACGTAGCCTTTGGGAACGATCCGGATTACGACCGTCACGGCATTGTGACCCCCGGCGTTGGGCTGATGGACCCCAACCACTACCTTGCCGTGGCCGTCTGGTATCTGTTCCAGAACCGGTCCGCCTGGGGGGACAACGTCGCCGTCGGGAAGACGCTGGTCTCCAGCTCGATGATCGACCGGGTGGCCAGGGAGCTGGGACGCTCGCTCTACGAGGTGCCGGTGGGCTTTAAGTGGTTTGTCGAGGGGCTGTTGGACGGCTCGCTGGGCTTCGGCGGCGAGGAAAGCGCCGGGGCCTCTTTCCTGCGCAAGGACGGCACCGTCTGGACCACCGATAAGGACGGGCTGATTCTGGACCTCTTGGCCGCCGAGATTCTGGCCAAGACCGAACGCGATCCCGGCGAGCACTACGCGGCGCTGGAGGAGCGATTCGGCACGGCGGTCTACGATCGCATAGACAACCCCGCCACGCCCGCCCAGAAGGCCGCGCTCAAAGAGCTCTCACCTGATATGATCGAAGCCGATCAACTTGGCGGAGAGGAGATCGTCGCAAAATTGACCCGCGCGCCGGGTAACGACGCTCCTATCGGCGGTCTCAAGGTGGTCACCGAGAACGGCTGGTTTGCGGCGCGCCCCTCAGGCACCGAGGATATCTACAAGGTCTACGCGGAGAGCTTTAAGGGATCCGCGCACCTCAAGCAGATTCAGCACGAGGCCTTGGCCATCGTGCAAGCCGCTTTCCGCGCAAACCAGTAGCATAAGTCACCACGGGCCGGACGGTTGCGAGATCATGGCAGCCCACTATAATAGGGGTGCGGGGACGTGTTACGCAAACGCAGTCCTTGCACGTCAAAGACCATGCGACCTTCAATGAGAAGACCATAGCCTTGAGGCTTAAGGAGACTTTTGCATGCTTAGCTTTATGAAGGATACCCTCGGTGTCATCATGGGAGGCGGAGCGGGCACTCGACTCTATCCCCTCACGAAACTGCGCGCCAAGCCGGCCGTGCCACTTGCGGGGTACTACCGTCTGATTGACATACCGATAAGCAACTGCATCAACTCGGGCATCAATCGCATCTACGTGCTGACCCAGTTCAACTCGGTCTCCCTCCACCGGCACGTCGTGCGCACCTACCAGTTCGATAACTTCTCGGGAGGGTGGGTCCGCATCCTCGCGGCCGAACAGACGCCGGCGAGTCAGTCCTGGTACCAGGGCACCGCCGACGCACTGCGAAAACAGCTCTTCCAGCTACAGGTACCGGAACCCAGGAATATCGTGATTCTCGCCGGGGATCACCTCTACCGGATGGATTACTCCCTCTTTGTGCAGTTCCACGAGAGCCACCAGGCGGATATCACCATCGCGGTTCAGCCCGTGGAGGCCGGCGCGGCGCCCAGTCTGGGCATACTCAAAGCCGATAGCGACAACCATATCACGGATTGGGTCGAAAAGCCCTCCGAAGAAAGGTTGCAGGACCTCGCGAGTCTCGACGGTCCCAAACCCTATCTGGCGTCGATGGGCATTTACGTCTTCCGTACCGAGAGTCTGGTGGAAATGCTCCGCGAGGAGAGCGGGCCTGACTTCGGGAAGCACATAATCCCCACTGCTATCGAGAAGGGTCTGCGCGTCTTTGCCTATCCCTTCGAGGACTACTGGGAGGATATCGGCACCGTTAGGGCTTTCTACGAGGCGAACCTGGCCCTCACCACCCCAGCCCCCCCCTTCGATTTCTTCGCGCCCGAATGGCCCATCTACACTCGGGCACGCTATCTCTCAGGAAGCCGCATCCTTGATTCGAGCATCCGGCGCGTGGTTGTGGCGCCCGGCTGCCGTATCAACAACGCTGCTGTAGCCGACAGCGTGATCGGTCTAAGAAGCATTGTCAACCCGGGCGCACACCTCCACAGAGTCGTGATGATGGGCGCCGACTATTATGAGACCCTCGCACAGTTGGAGGAAAACGAGGAGCTGGGGCTGCCCAATATCGGTGTTGGGTCCGGCAGCGTGATCGAAAACGCCATCCTTGACAAGAACGTGCGTATCGGGCACAACGTGGTCATCCGGAACCACGAGAGCAACGAGGATGAGGAGACCGACACCTACGTCGTGCGAGACGGCATCGTGGTGGTGCCCAAGAACGTGGTCATTCCCGACAACACCGTCATTTAGCACGGTCAGCCGGAGCAGCTAGGATCCGACGGGGCGGACGTCCCGTCGGTTTCTTTTACCAACCAGGCACCCCGTCCGGGGCGGCTGACAATCGTGCCGGCGTCCAAAGTCGCCAGCAGTGAAGCAGCGGTTTCGAACACCGCGTCGAGGGCCTCTGCTTCGCAGAGCAGATGCACACTCGGTCCGGCGTCCAAGGTCAGGTAGACCGGGAGGCCGTCCTCTCGCCATTGCTGCACGCGGCGGATGACCCGAAGGGTCTCCGGGCGCCAGTAGTAGATACCGCTGAGCCACGGGTACGCCACCGGTTGCGACGTCATCGCCACAGCGTGAAGCGACATCGCCTCCCGTTCCACCGCCATGCCCAGCGCCCTGAAGTCCCTGCGACGAAGGGCTTCGCGCACCCGATCGAGGGTCTTCTCCACGCGCCTCAATCTGGGATGATAGAACGGGCTGCTAGACGCAGCCTGGTGTCCTTCGAGAGAGGAGACCGCCTTATGGGCACCACGGAAGGTGATTGTCACGACCCGGAGATCCCAGTAACCACAAGGCCAAAGTGAGTGAGCGTAGGAACTGGCGTCATCGGTACCGGCGGTCCACTCCACGAACCCGTCCGGAATGGAACGACACGCCGATCCCGAACCCTTGCGAGCCAACACGGAGAGCTCTCGTGGCGCCAAGTCCAGTCCTAGCGCGTGCACAGCAGCCAGCGAGAGCGCCGCAAAGGCGGAGGCCGGCGAGGCGATACCGGCGGCGGCCGGGAAGTCGTTCCACGAGAGAACCCGTGCCCGTGATCCCGTCCCGGCCAGAGCGCGCACGCGATCCAGATGGGCGATGACGCGAAGGCCGGTCACGTCGTCGGCCGGCGCTTGGTTCAAGACCACCTCGTCCTTCGCCAGCCTCGGGTCGAACGCCACCGTGGTCGTCGTGGTGGCGCCGCTCAGATTCACCGAGATGGAGGAGTTGGCCGGAAGATTAAGCGACGGATCAACCTGCCCCCAGTACTTGACCAGCGCCAGATTGGGGTGCGCGGATGCAGTCGCAGAGCTCATGGTGTCGCGAAACCGATCACGTAGGTCAGGGCCCCCTCCCCTGGACACATCCGGTAGCGGCAGAGATATCGGATGGGCCGCTGCACAGCCGCCGAAGGGCCGGAGTAGATCCACACCAATCCGCAACGCAAGTCCGGAATTGACATCACGCTAAGGTCCTGCTTTCGCAAAGCCGTGCTGGCGAGACGTGACCCTGATCTCCTCCAAAACCAAACGGGCCTCGGGATTCGCCGCCGTCCCAAAGCGCAGCCGCCCGTCAGGCGGAAACGCTATGTACTGGTTGTCGATCCACAGCACCAGGCCCAACGGGCCACGAGGGACGACCTTCGTCGTGAATCTCGTCTCGCCGTCTATCCGGAATCGCACCTCGTCCTCGCGCC
Organism: Anaerolineae bacterium; assembly: GCA_049975025.1. GTDB lineage: Bacteria > Chloroflexota > Anaerolineae > B4-G1 > SLSP01 > PWVB01. Next base: position 13,529 of record JBNGDU010000149.1, on the reverse strand, counting down.
AGGCCAGTTCATACGTGTGCCACGAGGACACGTCCACGTCGAGCGCTTGGGCGTCCTCAGTGATGATACGGCCGATCAGCTTGCGTAACAAGCGAGCGGTAACCGGCCAGGCGAGCAATGGCAAGAGCGGCATGCCCAACGCCAGAAGTGGGAAGGGCAGTCGGGGCGCCGCAAACGTCGCCCCGAGAAAACCCTGTGCCGGATGGTCACCGGAGAAGGCCAGGTGATTCGGCGGCGAGGCATAGAAAAACCAGGCGGCATTGGGCAACGCAGGCAACCGACGCCCCGATCCTCCAAAACCAAGCTGAACGCTGAAAGGATCATTCCACCACCCGAAGCCCCAGGTACCCGGCAGATCCGGCGCCGAGACCCGCGCCCGCAAACTGAGAGCGACCGGCGGCGTCCACGGCAAGGCATCTCGGCGGCGGGCCGCCGTGTAGTCATCCAGCTGAGCGAGGCGATAGCGGCCCCCAGGCCCCTCCGGAATGGTCAGTTGCCACCGGCCCTCCGAATCCTGTGTCGCCTCACCGCCCGAGCTTGTCCGAGGCTGCAAATCAGGTCCCGCCATGTGAACCTCCCGCCAATCCGCTTTCCAGTGATCTCTAACGCCGGACACCTGACCGCAGACGCAAGCCCGCGCACCCCACCTCTACGGATCCTTCAGCCTGGAGCATCCATGACGCGGCTGCAGGACGAAGACCGGCACCCGGGTCGTCTGCCTATGATCGTCGACCACGGTGACCGCAAACCCCTGGCTCTCGGCCATCCGGCGATAGACCTCGGTCCCGTCGATGGTCTTCGCGCCACCGAAGACCCACCGCAGTAGCCATCGAATGACAGAATGTTCGGTCCTGAAGCCCAGGCCGGTGACGACAAATCGCCCACCGTCTCCAGGCCCGGAGTGCCGCAATACCCGCACCACCTCCCGGAACGTAGCAGGTTCCACGATGTAGGGCGTCGGAAAGGTCGCGATGACGGTGTCAAAGGTCTGGTCAACGAAAGGGAGTGCCTGAGCCCGAGCCATCGCGCGCCGGACGTAGCGTCGGGCATCCCCCATCCTGCGCCCCGAGACGCGCTGCATCTCCCAGGATGGGTCGATGCCCCAAACCTCGAATCCCTGAGAGGTCGCTTCGGTCAAGAGGTGACCGGTACCAAACCCGATCTCCAGGATCCGCTCCCCCACAGCGTGGTCCAAGACCTGACGGCGCCAATCGTCCCATTGTCCCCAACTCACAAACCAGGCGACGAGGTCGTATGCCCACGCAGCTTCGTGGTAGAGCCGCTCGGCAGCCCAGCGGTAGATAGCGCGGAAAGCGGAGTGGAAGCTAGCCGTTTTTGCCCTCCAACCAACCCGCAACCAATCCACGACGTGGTGCGAAGAACAACACGATTAGGAAGAAGGCAGTGCACACCAGCACAATCGCCGACCCCGAGGCTATGCTCACGTAATAAGAGAGATAGAGTCCGATCACACCGGAGACGGCGCCGATGGCAGCGGCCAGGGACATCATGGGCGCAACGCGCTTCGTGAGCAAGTAAGCAGTGGCCGCGGGCGTCGTCAACATTGCCACCATAAGGCCAACGCCCACGGTCTGCAGCGAGACGACGATCGTCAGCGCAATCAGCACCATGAGCAGATAGTGCAGCAGGCCTGAGGGCATCCTGAGCGTCGTTGCCAATATCGGATCGAAGGACAGAACAAGGAACTCCTTGAATAGGATCAGAATCAGGAAGATCACCAACGCACCCAGGGCACCGGTCAACCAGAGATCCGTCGGCGAGACCCCCAGGACATCACCGAACAGGAAGTGAGTCAGGTCGACGGCGTAGCTCCGCATAGAGGAGATCAGCGCGATGCCAAGCGCGAACATGCCCGAGAAGATAATGCCGATGGCGGTATCCTCCTTCACCTGGGCGCCCTTGCCCACCGCCCCAATGCCGATAGCTGTGAGGACGGCGGTCCCCATGCCCCACCAGAAGATAGGCTGCCGAGCGCCCCCGCTGACGATATACCCCACGGCCACACCCGGCAGAATCGCGTGCGCCAACGCGTCGCCCAGGAACGCCATGCCGCGCAGGACCATATAGGTCCCGACCATAGCACATACCACGCCGACCATAATAGCTGCGGTGATGCCACGTACCATAAATGGATAGCGGAGGGGCCCGATCACAAACTCGATCAAGTTTCCCATCATAGGCCGCCCCCACAACACGTGTCCTCGAACACCATCGTACCTTCCTCAGTTTCCACCAGGCGCAGATGCCCACCGTAAGCTCGGTCGAGATTTCCTGACGTGAAGACATCGTTCGGGCGCCCGAATCCCAAGAGCTCGTGGTGAAGAAGGAGGACCTGGTCGAATCGCTCCGCTGCGACATTGAGGTCGTGGGTGGCCACCAGCAATGTGACCTCACGATCCCGAAGTTGATCCAGGATCTCAAAGATGCGCTCCTGGGCGGGGATGTCCAGACCGTGTAGTGGTTCGTCCATCAACATCAGATGCGCTTCCTGAGCCAGGGCCCGGGCGATGAACATGCGCTGCTGTTGTCCCCCTGAGAGCTCGCTGATCTGACGCTGGGCCAGATCCTTCAGCCCCACAGTCTCAAGACATTCCCGAACTCTCTTGTGGTCCTCCCGACCGGGCGACCTCAGCAACCCTAACTTGCCGTAGCGGCCCATCATGACGACATCCTCCACCGTGACCGGGAAGCGCCAATCGACATCACTGCGTTGAGGAACGTATCCGATGCATATGTGTCCGCTGGGTCTGCACCCCGCCACACGCACATCGCCGCTGGTAGGGTCGATCACACCAGCGATGACCTTGAAAAGCGTGCTCTTCCCAGCCCCATTGGGCCCTACGACGGCAACCCGCTCTCCCATCTCCAATGAAAAGGAGATACCATCCAGAGCTCGTGTGCCGTTGTAGGAGACGGTCAGGTCGAAAACCTCCAGAATAGGTGCTTGCTGCTGATGAACCGCCGGTGATCTGATCCCCAGCTTATCTAACATGATCCTCCTCCACCGAAGGCCTTCACCTCAGAGCCTCCGCAATCTGTGTGACATCGTACCGCATAAAGCTGAGATAGGTATCGGCGGGGCCGCCTTCAGGGCTCAGCGAACCCGTGTACAACTCCACAACCTCGACGCCGGTCTCCCTGGCGACCTGTTGCGCCAGGCGTGGATTCACCGTGGTGCTCACGAAGATCGCCGGGATCTCCTCAGTCTTGATCTCGTCGACGAGATCAGCCAACGCCTGAGCCGAGGGCTCCGACAGCGTGCTGGCGCCCGGAACGATCACGCCAACCTGCTCAAAGCCGTAGGCCTCGACGAAGTAGGTGAAGACCGCGTGATCGGTGACCAGTTTACGGCGCTCCTCAGGGACGCCGGCGAGCTGCTCCTTGATCCAGGCGTCAAGTGCATCCAGGTCATCCGCATAAGCGCGGGCATTCGCCCCATACGCCTCAGCATTGTCGGGATCGAGCCGGCTCAAGGCCCCCTCGATGTTGTCAACCCAGACCCTGACGTTGTTCGGATCGAACCACGTATGCGGGTCCATCTCCTCCTCGCCGTGCTCCTCATCTTCGTGGTCGGCATCGGCCTCTTCACGCTCGTGGTCATGGGCGCCGGCGGGCAGCAGATCAATCCCGCGAGACACAGCCACCACGGGCGTCTCAGACCCGGCTGCCTCCAAGAGGTCATCAATAAAGAGCTCCAGGCCGGCGCCGTTGATGAACACAACGTGAGCCTCGCTGACCGCGGCAGCATCCTGCGGTGTGGGTTCGAAGGCGTGAGGATCAACACCCAGCGGCATCAGCCCCGACAAATCGATCAGATCACCACCAACACGACTGACGACATCAGCGACAATGCTGGTGGTCGCCACGACACGCAGCCGTTCCCCATCCTCGAGCCCTGCAGACACCAGGCTCGAGACGTCAACCCCCTGCACCCCAGTGCTCTCAACGTTCGAGCCGGGCGCGCCACAACGCGTCAGCAAAAGTGACAGCAACACTATGGGAGTCAACAGCCGACGGATTGCATTTCGCATCTCTCCTCCTCAATCGGTGCACCGGGGCATCTGCCCCCACGCCTGGCGAGTGGACTGGGGCGGATGTCCCAGCATCTCATATCAGCGTAAGTGTAGAACCGTGACGTCCATAGTCAAATCCTCAATACAGACGCGTCTTGTTCTCGGATTCTTTCCTTACGGCGGGCTCGGCACCGACGCGAGTTTCCGTCGACCCGTAACTTTTGCGATGTTTCTCCGACATAATACTGGGAGAGTCAGTTCCCGTTGATCGTTTAGTGTTCGTACCGTACCCTACACAACTACTGTCGGAGGTTCTATATGGAAACACGAACGGAGAGTTTCACTGACCGCCTGGAGCAGCGAGGCGTGAGTCGGCGCGACTTCCTGAAGTTCTGCGGTCTCATGGCGGCAACCCTAGCGCTACCCGGCAACGGCATTGGACGTGTAGCCAAAGCCTTGGCTGCGTCACCCCGACCACCTGTCGTCTGGCTCGAATTCCAAGATTGCACCGGTGATACCGAGTCCTTCTTACGCGCCGGCCAACCCACGATCGACGAGTTTCTCCTCGACCGCATCTCCCTTGACTACCACGAGACGTTGATGGCCCCGGCTGGAGGCGGAACGGAGCGCTCGCTGAGCGACACAATCCAAGCCTATCCGGGAGAGTATATCGCCATCGTCGAGGGCTCGATCCCTATAGCCGACGGTGGGGTCTATTGCACGATTCGTGGCCGGACGGCCCTGAGCATCCTGCAGGAGGTCGCCGCCAACGCCTGGGGCGTCATCGCGGTCGGCTCCTGCGCCTACGACGGCGGGCTGGCTGCTGCGGCACCCAATCCCACCGGCGCGGTCGGCGTCATGGGCGCCATCCCAGGTCTGACGAATCTCGTCAATCTCCCCGGCTGTCCCTCAAACGCCGTCAATATCGCAGCCACCCTCGTGCACGTTTTGACGCACAATGCATTCCCAGCAGTCGACAGTCAATACAGGCCCAACTTCGCCTACAGCCGCGAGATCCACGACCACTGTGAGCGCAAGATCTATAACGAGCGGGATCAGTACGTCCTCGCCTGGGGCGACGAGGGACACCGCAAAGGATGGTGTCTGGAGAAGATGGGATGTCGCGGACCCGAGACCCACAGCAACTGCTATAGCGTGATGTGGAACGACAGCACGAGCTGGCCTATCGGCGCCGGGCACAACTGCGTTGGCTGCACCAACGCCGCTTTTTGGGACCGAATGACCCCCTTCTACCGCGAGGAGGAGGAAGAGGACGACTAAGCCGGTCACGTTGCCAGTCGCGACATCACCAACACCATCGTCTCCCCGCCCACACCCTAAATCCCACCAAATCCTTCCCGTTAGTGTCATCGTGCATCTGCGCCCGACTAGGTGCACGCTCAGAACTATCTACCGTTGGAACTAAGGAGTACAGACATGCCTAGCATCTACATGCCGTTAGTCACGCAGGGAGAGAGAGGCGATACGCCCGTCAATCCGACGCCGGAGCCCACCCCAGGGCCATCGCCCAACAGACAACGCATTGCCATCGACCCGGTGACCCGGATCGAGGGACACTTGCGCATCGAGGTTCAAATCGAGAACGGCGTTGTCACCGACGCCTGGAGCTCCAGCACGATGTTCCGAGGGATCGAGATGATCCTTCAGGGACGTGACCCCCGCGACGCCTGGGTCTTCACCCAGCGCATCTGTGGTGTTTGCACGACGGTCCACGCCATCGCCTCAGTCCGCGCCGTCGAGGACGCGCTCGACATCACAGTGCCCGACAACGCACGCCTGCTGCGCAATCTCATCGAGGGCGCCCAGTTCGTTCAGGATCACGTCATTCACTTCTACCATCTCCATGCCCTGGACTGGGTCGACATCGTCAACGCGCTCGAGGCCGATCCAGCAGCGACAAGCAACCTTGCTCAGTCGATCAGCGACTGGCCCAACTCCTCGCCAGAGCACTTCGCAACCGTGAAAAAGCGCATCCAGACGCTGGTCGAAAGCGGCCAACTCGGGCTCTTCGCCAACGCCTACTGGGGACATAGCGCCTATGCGCTGCCTCCTGAGGCGAATCTTATGGCCGTGGCCCACTATCTTGAGGCCCTGGATTGGCAGCGAGAGATCATTAAGATCCACGCCTTGCTTGGCGGAAAGAACCCCCACCCACAGACCTATCTGGTCGGCGGGATGGCGATGCCCGTTGACGCCACCAGCGAGGCTGCGATCAACCCGCAGCGTATCGCGATGCTCCGTAACTGGGCCCAGCAGGGCCTGGAATTCGTGCAGAAAGTCTACATCCCTGACCTGTTGGCTGTGGCTTCGTTCTACAAGGACTGGGCCGGCTTTGGCGAGGGGGTGGGCAACTTCCTAGCCTTCGGCGACTTCCCCGACGCCACCGGTGGAGACCCGGCCGATCTCTGGCTACCCCGGGGTGTCGTATGGAACAAGAACCTCAGCGCTCCACCGGAGACGCTGAACCACGAGTTGATCCAGGAGTATGTGACACATTCCTGGTATAGTTACGCCGAAGGTGACACGATAGGCAAACATCCGTGGCAAGGCGAGACGCAGCCCAACTTCACCGGACCACAACCACCCTACGATTACCTCGAAACCGATGATAAGTACTCCTGGTTGAAGGCGCCGCGATACAACGGTCAGCCGATGGAAGTTGGCCCTCTGGCACGCATGGTCGTCGCCTACGCAGCCGGACATCCCCGCGTTCGCGAGGAGGTCAACGGCGCACTGAACGCCCTGGGCGTCGGGCCTGAAGCGCTCTTCTCAACGCTCGGTCGGACAGCCGCCCGCGGCGTGGAGACGTTGTTAATCGCTGAGCGTATGGCAGCGTGGATCGACGAGCTTGAGGCTAACATGAACGGTGGTGACACCGAGATCCATAACGGCGTGCGTTGGGATCCGACCACGTGGCCTGGGGAGGCCACTGGCTGGGGCACGACCGAGGCACCGCGAGGCGCATTGGGCCACTGGGTCCACATCCAGAACGGGCAAATCGCTAACTATCAGGCCGTGGTTCCCACGACGTGGAACGGCTCCCCGCGCGACGCCGCAGGTCAGCGCGGCGTCTGGGAAGAGGCGCTGATCGGCACGCCCGTCGCCGATCCGTCGCAGCCGTTGGAGGTCATCCGCACCATCCACTCCTTTGACCCCTGTATGGCTTGTGCCGTTCATATCGTGGATACGGAAAATCAGGAGGTCGCAAGGGTCGAGCTGGTACCATAGCAGCCTGCGATCCGTTAGGCGACAAGCATATGTGAGATCGCCGATAAGGCACACCTGCGTCCGCCAAGGGCGCGTGCCTTATCGGCGTCTGGAGAACTATGGAAAACCTCAACGATCAACGACGCGACACGATCGTCGTCCTGGGGTTGGGCAACACGCTCCTCCAGGACGAAGGCCTCGGGGTCGAGGCGCTGATGCGTCTACAATCAGAGTACCAAATGCCCGCGCACGTGACACTCTTGGACGGCGGGGTCCTGGGACTGGATCTGCTCCCCTATATGGAAAGCGCCGACGCCGTTCTCATACTCGATGCAGTGCAGACCCGCGATCCACCCGGCACGCTGATCCGCCTGGACAAGGAGGAGATTCCAGCCGTCATAGCGCTCAAGATGTCAGTACATCAGGTGGGGCTCCAAGAGACCCTGGCCATGAGCCGGTTTCGCGGTACTCTGCCGGACCGGCTGACACTTCTCGGGGTTGTGCCTGTATCTCTGGGATTGGGCGTGCAGCTCACCTCAACCGTAGTAGCAAGGCTGGATGACCTCGTAGATGCTGCGGTGGCAGAACTTCAGAGATGGGGCGTCGAACTGATGCGTGCAGAGGGTGGTAAGTCGTCGCTAGAAGACCAAGCCGGCTGACGTCAGTGAGAGCGTCAGCACCTGACGCCGCACGCGGAGGCGTGGTAGATTAGATAGTTCCGGCTCTGTGTGAGCGACGATGATCACGTGCATCTGCGGCGGCAGATAGTCGAGCATGCGCGCCAGCAGACGATGGACCCTTTCGGATCCGATAGCGTCGTATCCTTCCAGGACGAGAACGAAGTCCATTGGCGCCTCTAGAAGGTCGTTGAGAAGATCGACGAGGGCATCTTCCGGTGGAAGATGCGTCACCGGTGACAGGTCAACCAGTTCAGAGAGCGCACGACGCAGAGCCGCGATGAAAAATCTAGGTTCGTTGTGTTCGGGCTTTAGCCTCAACCACAGGACGGGCCAGGGATTTGTCCCGGCCCACTCTGTGAGGGTTGGGACGATGGGCCGATGAGGGCCGGCATCCTTTTCACAGGTTCGAGATGCAAGGACCAGTGTCAGCCGGTGCCTCACGACCAGATCTAGCCGATTACCCACGTTGAGTCACCGGCGCAACCGCAAGCCAAACGCACCTCAAAGACAGAAACCGCTCTACACATATCCCTCATGACCTGCGGAACCGCCACGGCGGACCTGTCAGGTTTACATGGTTTTGACGAGACAAGGCGTCTGTTTGTGAAAACCTGACAGATCCACAGCAAGCGAGGTCGATCCGCTTGGAAGACAGTCGCTAGACGAGCGCGATCGCCGTGCCGACGTAGGGAAGCATCGCGAGCAAGGCCAGAAGCAGACGTCGTTTGCGCTCCGCCCTGTTGTGGCTATCCCATTGGAAGAGATGAATCGCAAGAGCAAAAGCCAGCAGACCGCCCCCGACCAGCACCGAGATCGACACCCGCGGATCGATGACCGTCTGAAGGTCGTAGGCAAAGCCTTGATAAGCTTGCATCGCATGGGTTGCGGGCAGCAGGAGCGAGAATGGCTTCACCGACCCCGGCAGGAGATCCAGCGGCATCATCAACCCGCCGATGAGCATCGACGGCAGAAAGATCGCCTGCGAGACCAGAATGACGGCACGAGTGTCTCCGGCGACAACGCCGATAAGAGCACCGAGACCCGCTAAACTCAACGCCACTGCGACGGTGATCATGGCGAACGCACCCCAGTTCACAGGCGCCGCACCGCCAAAGAGCGGCGCGCCGGTCAGCGCCATCACGGCTGAGACAATCAGGGCGTGGAAGACCGTGGTGAACGCCGGGATAAAGAGGATGGAGAGCGCCGGCACACCGTTGATCCTATAACTGCGCAATATACCCGCCTCCCGGGACTCCACCAAGGGGCTTGGCATACCCAGCATCGTGGCTACCATGATCCCGAAGACCACCATCGCCGGGATCATCGAGTCGGCAAACATCGGGTTGATCTCCGTCATCACCAAGCCCATCATGGCGTAGAAACCCAGTGGAAAGAGATAGTTCATCAACAACAGATTTGAGTTCCGAAGCCCAGTCTTGAACTCAAACGCGAAGTGGTTCAGAAACGCCGTCATCGAAGTCCTCCTTCAGCCGTAATCTCCAAGAATCGCTCCTCAAGCGAGGGGCGCTCAACACGCAAGTCAACCAGCCGGTCATCCTTCTCCTTCAGATAGTCCAGGATTGCGCTCACCGTCGGGCCGGGATCGGTACTGAAGTAGATGGCGTAGTCGTCGTTGAAACTCCTTTGATGCACGGCTGGGAAACGGAAGCCGTTCTGAGAGAGAACGGAGCTTTCCGTACGCACCGAGACCTTGGTGAAGCCGGCGCCGGTCGCCGTGAGCTCGCGCGGGGACCCGGTCGCCACGATCTTGCCGGCGAGCAGGATCGCAACACGGTCGGTCATCTTCTCAGCCTCCGCCATATCGTGGGTTGCTAGAACGACCGTGGTCCCGTCATCACGCCGCTCCTGTATCAGCGTGTGCAGCTCGGATCGCGACTCAACGTCCAGACCCGCCGTTGGCTCGTCGAGAAAGAGGACCTGCGGATTGTGGGCCACCGCCAACGCCAACGCGAGGCGACGCTGTTGCCCCACGGAGAGCTGATGGTATTGGGCGTCGCGTTTCTGCGCCAAGCCCAGGCGCTCCAACAGATCGTAGCGGGGGGCAACGCCGTGATAGGCGCAGAAGAACCGCATCGCCTCATCCACGCACATATTCTCCGGAAGTCCCGACGTCTGAAGCTGCACGCCGATCAAGTTGCGCAGCTTGCGCACTTCCCGATGCGGGTTGATCCCGAGGATATCAAGCGTGCCGCCGCTGGGTTGCCGCAACCCCTCCAAACACTCCAGCGTGCTCGTCTTGCCGGCGCCGTTCGGCCCCAGTAATCCGAAGACCTCGCCCTTCTCTACGGCAAAACTGATGCCGTCGACGGCGACGAAATCCCCGTAGAGCTTACGAAAGTCCTTAACCTGAATAGCTATGTCCTTCATGCGCTGCCTTCCTCCTACCTAAGTTCACAATCTATGGACAGTATAGCGAGGTAGCAGGTTGGCTACATCACTGGGACGGGTGATTGTATGGGATGATTTGCTGGGGATGGCGCATATCACCCGATTGGGTGATATCGCACCGCGGCTAACGATCTACTTCTGTCGCTTACTTCGTGGCGCGAGGACGGCGCTCATGACGAGCGTGGAGCTGCCTTCACTCCGCCCGCGCCGGTCTCAGAAGCGTGCTTATCAAAGCCGGGGGCTCGCGAGGGATCTGCGCCTACAGAAGGTCGAGCTCGGAGGCGCGGGTTACTGCCTGGGCACGGTTACGAACGTTCAGCTTCTCGTAGATGTGTTTGACGTGCGTCTTGACGGTGTTGACAGAGATGTACAAGCGGTCGGCAATCTGCTTGTTGGTCATGCCGTCGGCGATCGCGTTCAACACCTCGAGTTCCCGATCGGTCAGTGGTTCAACGAGCCCGGGAGCGCCGGACTCATCGGCCTCCGCTGGTGGATGTTCAACATCCGGTTCGGAGATCGGAGTTGAAGACTTGAATGCAGTGAGAAGCCGATCGACATAGGCGGGGAGGATCCCGACGTCGGCCAATAGCTCCGCCATCACCGGCCCGGCGTCGACAAAGGTTCGGACGTAGTCTCCGGGCTCCGCCAACCGCAGCGCGCGCTCCAACGACGCAACCGCCTCAGCGCGCCTTCCCAGGGCCTGCGACGACAGAGCGTGAAGCACCCATCCCTGGACCGCATGCCCCCAACGCTCGCCGGCTTCGGCGCGCTCGATAATGCGCTCCGCCCATCGGCAGCTCATCTCACCGTGGCCCACCATGAGGAGGACCCGGGCATAGAACATAGCGTAGGACTCGTCCGCAAAAGAGACCGGCTGATCCGGGTGCAAAGGGGTGGCCTCCAACCAGCGATCAGCCGCTGACAAGTCGCCCTGGCGCGCCTGACACAGGGCGATGTACGCCTCTACCATAGGCTCAGCCCACAGCATATCCCGCTCACGGGTCAATGCAGCCAACGCCTCAAGGCGGGCTATCGCCTGCGATGGATGACCTTCCGCCAGATCGATATGCGCCAACCCAGCCGTTCCCGTCAGCATGATCTCCCACTGGAACCAAGCCCTACCCATCTCCAGGCCGCGGCTCAGAGCCTCCTTGGCCTGTTTCAGCCGATTCCACTCATAGAGTAAGCTGCCAAGTCCGGTGTAAGCGATGCCGGAAAGCGGCGAGGGTATGCCGCCGCTCTCGGCCATTCTCAGCGCGGCCTGGTAGGTTTGGGCAGCCGTGTGCAGGTCGCCGAGCACCATCTGTAGCTGCGCCAGATGACTCATCGACATCGGCAGCAGGTGAAGGTTATTGTCCTCACGCTGAAGTCGAATAGCCACTTCAAAGGCCTCAACGGCCTCGCGCGTATCGCCGCCGAACTCAAGGGCGAGCGCGCGGTTAAAAGCCGCGACGCCCTCCAGAGCTAGTCTCGTGTTGAAGAGCCCATCTGCCGTATCGCCACTCAGGTAGCGCATCGCCTGGTCGGTCAGGGACTTGACGGCATTCACATCCATACGATTGAAGGCCACGCTCGCACGGATACAGCTGATCTCGGCCAGAGCGCCGCGGGTGTCGGCATCATACTCAAGCGAAGCGGCTGATTCACCAGCCCGTGCACCGATGGCTTGCTCGACATCCCGAAGATGCTGATCGATATCCTCACTCCGACCAAGCGCGAGTTTGGCCCAGGCCATGACCATGCTGAGATAAGGCCGGCGCCGGACCAGGGCTTCTGGCAACGCGTTCAACCAGCCTATGAGCGTGGTGAGCTCACTGGTGCGGAACATCTCGGGAACAGCGTTCTCGATCAGCTCCACAGCCCGGTCCGTATCTCCTGCGGCCAGTGCGTGGCGAATCGCCTCAGCGCTCTGGTCTCGCGCTGCATACCACACACTGGCGCGCCGATGTAAGGCCGCGATCTCCTCCGGTGTCGCCGTCTCTTCCAGGCGAGCCCGCAGGAAGTCGACGAACAGATGGTGGTAGCGGTACCAGCGTCGCTCATGGTCCAAGGGTACCAGAAAGAGATTGGCACGCTCCAAATCCACCAGGCGCGCTCGGCTGTCGTCCCGCTCCATGATGGCATCACAGAGCGAACCGCTCATCCGCCCCAGTACCGCGCTACGCAAAAGGAACTCGCGCACCGCCGACGTCTGATGATGGAGCACCTCCTGCGCGAGGTAGTCAAAGACGTACCGATGGCTCCCGGAGAAGGACGTCAGGAAGGCATCTACATCCTCGACCTCCTGAAGGGAAAGCGCGGCCAACTGCAGGCCGGCGGCCCAACCCTCCGTGATCGCCTCCAGTGTCTTGGCGTCTTTCGCATCCAACACGGGGCCGATGGTCCTGTCGAGAAACGCAGCCGCTTCCTCCAGCGTGAACCTGAGATCCGTCGCCCGGATCTCGGCAAGCTGTCGCCGTCCGCGAAGCAGACTTAGCGACAGAGGAGGGTCCACGCGACTGGAGATGATCAGGTGGAGCTGAGGCGGTAGGTGGTCCACCAGGAAATCGAGTGCTCCGTGTATCCCCGGCTGATCGATGGCATGGTAGTCGTCCAACACGAGGAAGACACCCCTGTCCAAACCACGCGTCACCAGGTCGTTAAGCAGCTCGGTCAGGATGCTCTCGATAGGGGGAGATTGCGGCGACCGCAGTAAGGCCAGGGCGCTGGCCCCCACTTCCGGCCATAGCGTCTGTAGGGCCGCGATGATGTAGGCCCAGAACCGGCTAGGGTCGTTGTCATCCTGGTCCAGCGAAACCCAAGCGACCGGCAACTGCCGTTTCGCGATCCAGCTGCTCAAGAGGGTGGTCTTGCCGAACCCTGCCGGCGCTGAGATCAGGACAAGCCGACATCGCCGGCTTTCATCGAGGCGCCGAATCAGTCGCTCGCGTTCCACCAGGTCAGGATGCGCCTGAGGCACAAAGAGCTTTGTGCGCAGCAGGCGTATCGTGGGGGCGTCAGATGTCGGTCTCTGAGATCGTGTAGTCACGTAGGGACTTTCGCTTTCGACTGCAAACCTGGATTGGGTGAAGTTTAACACAGGAGTCAGGAGTCAGCAATTGGGGAGGCGTGACGAGTAGGGCGATCGCATTTGAGGCTCAAAGCCCCGTCCTCGGGGCGGCCTGAGCACGGATCAGCC
>JBNGDU010000148.1:12971-20535 GCA_049975025.1 Anaerolineae bacterium | reverse complement strand
ACTGTTCATACGCATGTTGTTATACCTGTGTCGGCTTAGAAAAGCATCAGATTTGCCTTAGAAACGGCTTAGAGCGTCTGTTGCTCACTTTACTAAACGGTTACCTTAAGCCAAAGCGCTTGCACAGTATCAGGATCTCGCGGTCAGACAGCGCCTCCTCCATAACGGCTTGCAGCTCCTCCCTCATGAGTTGATCCTGGACCGTCTCGGCGGGCGACGGTGTGTCCACGTCCTCGATCATATTCAGGAGTTCTGTGCTTTCGCCGTCCCCAACCGGCATGTTCAACGACACGGTTCGGCCTGAGATTTGGAGAAGCCGGCCAAGCTGTTCTGCACTTTCCTCGCCGAGCTCCTCGGCGAGCTCATCAACGGTTGGTCGACGCCCGAGCCTTTTCTCCAGCTTGTTCGCCCGTCGTCGGATCCGCCGAATCCGGTTGCGCAGGTAATAGGGAAGGCGAATGGTGTGCCCTTGCTGTGTCAGGGTGCGCTCAATCGACTGACGAATCCACCACATAGCGTAGGTGCTGAAGCGGTTGCCCATCTCATAATCGAATCTGTCGACGGCTCGAATCAGGCCCACGTTACCGGCTTGGATAAGGTCTTGGAAGGGCAAGCCATAGTTCCGATACCGCTTGGCTACGCTGACGACAAGGCGGGTGTTGGCCTCGATAAAGTGGTCTCGCGCTTCCTCTCCGGCCCGTATCCGGTCCAGCAGCTCTTGTTCCTCTTCGGGCGTCAGATCTGTACGCTCTTCGAGTTCCCGACGCGCGCCTTTACCGGCTTCGATCTGCTTGGCGAGCGTGACCTCTTCCTCAGGTGTGAGCAGGTTTACTTGACCAATGCGTGATAGATAGAGCGTCAGGACGTTGTCTGAGACGGACGCCGGAGGTGGCTTGATCGTGCCCTTTTCGTTGACGTCCCGGCCCAAGTCGCCCTTCTGCTCTTCCTCATTGCTCAGAAGTGTGTCAGCGCCATCATTTGAGTTGGTGTTGGCCAATCTTTCCTCCCACTGACCTGTACGCGTACCGGGATAATCCTTACGATGTGAACTTCCTTGAATCCGACGTCTGAGCCTGGAACGGGCCGCCGTAGATCACTCGAGGGCAATTAGGCAAAGGCCCGTCTCTGATGAAAGCCGGCTCGCATAGCCCAATTGCCGGAGTGTTTCGCAGCACATAGGGCTCGCTAAAGGGTCCGTCGCTCGAGCCGCGAAACTCTAAGGTTGCTTCCAGCGCTCGCGCAGTTTCTGGCGATCTTCTCTGATCTGTCGTTCGATGCTTTCCATAGCTTGCTCAACAGCAGTCACAGGAGTTGGAGCTTTCTCGACCGCGGCGATGTCACTGGGCCGCATATAGACCACGATTCTCGCTTGATAGCGATGAGGCGTGGCCTGCCCGGTCAGCTCCTCCAACGCGACCGACGCTCCGATCATATCGGTGTGATCCTCGGCTAAATCCCGCAACTCTTGCTCAACCTCCGCGCGTAGCTCTTCGATGGGCTGATCGATCTCGCTCAGAAACTCAAAACTGAAATCTGTTTGACTCATAGTCTCCTCTCGTGTCTTAGTCCATACTGGCGGCGTAGGCCTTAAAGAGTGCGTTCTTATTATGAATAGGGTTGGTCCGTGGAAGTTCCCCTCTTATGCCTCCAGGACGATCTCCTGGTATGCAGGATAGGCGTCGAGCTTTTCCTCATGGATGCAGAGGTGCACACCTTGGTCGTCCGTCTTCACAACCAGGGCGACGGGTACGACCCTGTCAGGTGCTTCCTCGGCTTCGCGCTCGACGATTAAGTCCGTGATCCGATCATTCTGTTCATCCACCACGACCCTATGTAGAACTCCACAATGTCCACCTTTGCAGTAGACTTCCGCGTCGGCGTCTAAGTTCATCTCCGTCATGAGGCTGCCTGCCTCGCTTCCTTGACCGCCGTCGCTACCGGTGGCGCCATCTCGATGGCCTCCAAAGCTTGCATCACCGCTTCGGCGACGTCCGGAGCCTTGTCACGCAGCATCAACAGGCGTTGCGTGATGCGTTCCTGGTCGGCTTCTTCATCTCGTCGTATTTCCTCTTTGAGTTCCTGGAGCGCTGCCTGAATCTCAAGCTTGCGGTTAAGGGGCAGATCGGAGATCTCCTCAAACGTCGAGAAAAGCTCGTCGAAGAAGGTGGGCACGCCGCTCAGGTTCTTCAGTTGAACGGCACGCACCCGTTCCCCAAAGTCGAAAGTGTCAACGCCGATGCTTCGCCCTACCTCTTGTTGGCCTCCCTTGACGTTGCCATACAGGTAGGTCCCGTCTCCGGCTACCGATTCGTGGTCGAGTTGGGTTGCCGTGTCCGGGTAGTAGGGCTCTCGTGCCGCCGGCGTGCCCGGCTTTGGCAGGTTCGGTGCTCCCTCTGGAGGCGCGGCTTCCACCACTCTCTCGGTCTCCCCGGCTTCTTGGGCGGCCGACGTCTGCATCGCCTCGTGGAACTCGTTCAGGAAAGCATCCATACGTCTGGCCAGGGCCGGATCCGCTTCAACGATGGCCTCCAGCGCGCCGATGAGTTCCGCCAAGCGGTCGCGGGGGGCGCGCTGGAAGTCCTCCCAGAGAGCGCTGTTGGGGGATTCTTCCTGCAGGCGAATTGCGAGGAGATCACTGATGTCCTCGGCAACCGCGGCGGCATCCGCCCCATACCGACGCCGCAGTCCCTCTCGTTCCTCCTCTGCGCGGATGCGGAGCAGTCGCGCGATCTCCTGTACAGCCATAAACCGTCTCCTCCCTTTTGCCTATTCGCCAGGTCTGTGTTGTCTCTGATTTCGGCACTCAGGCCCCTTCAGCCTGTGGTGCGGTTTCGCCTGTCTCAGGTTCTTCGGCCTCAACCGCTGCAGCAGCTTCCTTGATTTCCTCGACGGCTTCTGAGAGCTGCTTTTGGCTTTCCTCAACCGCGGCCTCGCCCCGCATCTCCAGTTTCTCCAACTGAGCTCGCGCTTCCTCAAGCCTGGCGCGAGCTTCAGTCAGGATCTCGTCCAGGCGCTTGTTCATATCGGCCATCAAGGACTCTGCATCCGCTCGGATCTCCTCCAGCGTCTTTTGGGTCTGGTCGCGTACCTCGGCTACCTGCAGCCGGATCTGCTCTCGGGTTTCCTCACCAGACTGAGGTGCTGTTAGGAGAGCTATCCCGGCCCCAATCAGGCCGCCGAAGAAGAGGCCGCTCATAAAACTGCCGAAGTTACCGTTTTTCTCGCTCATCTCATACCTCCTGAATTGATGGTTCTGTTTTTTCCGTTGACCTACTTACAGAATTTAGCTGCCCTGCATACCGACGCCAGCAACCGGGGTTCCGCACTCAGGACACTTGCCGTCCTCTGTCACTTGATTCCTGATCACAACATACCCCGCGCGCCTCACCAGAGAATGGCCGCACTCGTGACAGGATGTGCTCATATTCTGCTGAGAGTTCCCGGCGTAAACATAGCGAAGCCCCGCCTCTTGGCCGATCTCCATCGCCTTGGTGACAGTCGCCTCCGGCGTCGGAGGGACGTCTCGCATCTTGTAGGCCGGGAAGTACCGGCTGAGATGCCACGGCGTCTCGGGTCCCAACTCCTCGGCTATGAAGGCCGCCGCATCCTCCAGCTCCTCGCGATCGTCGTTGATGCCGGGTATCAGCAGGGTGGTGACCTCGAGCCAAATACCCAGCTGCTTCATAAGCTTCATGCTGTCGAGCACCGGTTGTAGTCGCGCCCCCACGTATTCGCGGTACGTCTCGTCGCGAAAGGCTTTGAGATCGACGTTGGCGGCGTCCAGGTACTCGTGGATAGCCTCGATGGCCATATGTGTCATAAAGCCGTTGGTGACGTAGACATTCGCGATCCCGACATCTTTGGCCAACCGAGCGATGTCATAGCTGTACTCGAAGAAGATCGTGGGTTCAGTATAAGTGTACGCGATGCTCAGACAGTCTGAGGTCTGGGCTACTTCGACAATCTCCTCCGGGTCTGCTTCCTGTCCCAGAATTCGCTCGTGATCTCTCGGCATCTGTGAGATATCGTAGTTCTGGCACCAGGCACACCGGAAATTACATCCCGCTGTCGCCACCGAATAAGCTCTGGAACCCGGGTGGAAGTGAAAGAGCGGTTTTTTCTCGATAGGATCAACGTGGCGAGCTATGACTTTGCCGTAGACGAGTGTGTAGAGCGTGCCATCACGATTTTCCCTGACCTGGCAGATGCCACGCCCACCCGGGGCAATCGCGCAATGGTGCGCGCAGAGATGGCAATGAACTCGATCCTCCCCGAGGGGCTCGTACAGCATCGCTTCTTTCATAAAGGACCACCTTTCTTCACCGGAAAGCGTGAGTTGAGATCAACCTTTCTGATCAGGGCTCGAGCGGGCTGGAGGAGAGGCCATGCTTACGTGAATATGGCTTCTCCTCCGGCGCCCGCCGGCTTATGTCATCGAATGCAACTACGTCTGGCTACATTTAGCAAGAGCTTCGCAGCTATCTGAGCTTCATCGCTAGCGAGGCACCCACCTTACGGCGTCAAAGGCCAATAGCCTGCTCAGGTACGGCTCGAAGGTGACGTCGGCGAGCGACACATAGTCCGAGCCATCGCCCCGCAGCGTGAACGTGCCCAGAGAAACCCACTGATCCCCGTTCAACGACTGATCGACGATCCGGAGCGTGATCCCGCCCTGATGGGCGACCCAGTAACGTGCCTGTGTGGTCGTCGTGTACCGGTACGGGATGTAGACGAAGATCTCATAGACTCCAGGATCTAGGTTAGGGTACCATCGTGCCCAGTTATAGTCTGGGCGAACCCTGTCGTTGTTGCGGGTCCACAAGAGGCTGTCGCGATACCCTTCGTTGGCCGTTCGCCAACCCGAGGCGCTTCCGCCTCGGACAAAGCTAGGATCGGCATTGTCTACCACGATAGCCTGATCCGAGGGGACGCCTGTGACGTCCGGTTCCCAGGAAAGCTGCAGACGAGCGAAGCCGGTGTTTTCGTAATACTCTACCATCAACTCCACCGGTCCTTCGGACAGGTAGATGTCCTCGGTGTAGAGGGTCGCGGCCTGCTCAAACCACGCGTCGATCAACAAGTGTCCATTCACCCAGAGACGGGCACCATCGTCCGTGGTGAGCATAAAGGTGTAGTTATCGGCTGGGAAATCCATCGTCCGCGTGAAACGAGCTGAGAAGTGGTCAGCTGGGACGACGGCGGGATCGGGAGACCCGGTGACCCAGTTGAAGTCGATGGCGGCCTCGTTGCGGGTCACAGCGGGCGTTCCGCTCAAGGACATGTTGGTGTAGTACTCCGCCTGCCACTGACCGACCGCTTGAGTCGACCGAACCCACGAAACGCTCGCCACGGCGAGTCCGGTGTTCTCATAATACTCGACCTGGAGAAGATGGTGCCCATCCGCCAGGTAGTGGTCGACGTAGAAGGTCGTCTCGGCATGGTCATTCCACTCATCCAGGACCAATTCGCCATCGATCCAGAGACGTATGCCGTCGTCACTGGTGACGATGAATCGGTAGGTCCCGGGTGTGACGTCGATATACCGAAGCCAACGGGCGGAGAAGCGGTCCGCAGATATCTCCGGCGATGGCGAATCCGTCCCCCAATTGAAGTTGAGGGTGGCATCGGAACGCACTACCTCGGGCGATCCGCTTAGGCTCATATTGTCCCAATAGGCCGCGCTCCAATTGGGGTCGGTGTGCTGGGGCGTGATTGGCCCCTGGGCAGCGACACCGTGTGGCAGCACGAACGCGATCAGGAGTGCCAGCGCAAACACGGAACTCAGTCTCTCTATCATAGAATTGGTACTCTCCTTTCGAAAGGTCCCATCAGCAATCGGCTCTCCGGTGAGCTTGGTCGCTCACGCGTCAGACAATCAACTTCCACTTCTGTGGATGGTTTTAGGCGCCGAACTTGTCGAGCCGCTGTGCGTTGGCCAGCATCAAAGGCATCAGTTCGTGGGCCGGGAATCTCGCCCCCAGGCCGCCGGTCAGACATGCTCGTTCGCCAAACTGCGTCACATTGTCGGGACGACAGATGGGCGACCACAAAAGGGCAGGCACCGGGTGCCAACTGTGATAGCGCATTTTGGCTGGCGTCGAGTGGTCGCCGGTCACCACCAGCACGTCGGGCTTAAGGTCCAGGATCCTGGGTATCAGCGCGTCTGCTTCCTCGATCAGTGATACTCTACGGTCGAAGTCGCCGTCCTCGCCGGCGCTGTCGATTCGTTTCACATGCACGAAATGGAAGTCGTACGCGTCCCAATGCGCCTCTAGTTTGTCTATCTCCTCGGCGACGGTCTTGCTGGCGGGCAAAGCATCCATCCCTACCAGCTTAGCAACACCGCGATACATTGGGTACATGGCGATGGCTACCCCACGAAGGCCAAACGCTTCATCCATCTTTGGCCAGTCTGGGAGTTGCGAGAAGCCCCTTAGCAGCACCAGATTGGCGGGATCCCGGTCGCTCAGGATGTTGCGAACCTGTTCAACAAAGGAGCGCACCAGCCGGGCTGCTTTTTCGGAGTCCGGCGCCAGAGCTTCCGCCTCCAGGGGGGCCTCACCTACCTCCAGAGGATCGGTCTCCGTGATGTCCCCCTCCAAGCCATCGCCACGCAACACCAACAAGAAACGGTATTCTTTTACCGGCTGGATAAAGACCTCCGCGCCGCCGAGGGAGACCTGCTTCTGGAGCAAATTGCATAGCGTTTGCCCTTGCTCGGTAGGGATCCGTCCCGCGCGCCGGTCGGTGACGACACCCTCGTCGTCAACCGTGCAGAAGTTACCTCTCGCTGCAACGTCCCCCGGCTGGAGATCGAAGTCGATGCCCAGAGCTGAGAGGACGCCGCGCCCGACCTGGTACGTCAGCGGGTCATAACCAAAGAGCCCGAGATGGCCCGGACCACTTCCCGGTGTGATGCCGGTGCCGACAGGCTGATGCAGGCCGCACACGCTACGAGCAGCCAATGCGTCAAGGTTCGGGATCTCCGCGGCCTCCAATGCGGTCTCCAACTTAGTGTCGTCAAAGGGGAGGCCGCCCAACCCATCCAAAACAAGCATCACGATCTTGGTTTTCTCGCCTCTTTTGATCAGCGGCTTGAGGTGCTCTAGTTTCACCCTTTCGCAGCTCCTTTTGTTGACTATCTAGCTGTTGTTCGTTCCCGAGCTCGGCTCCTCCAGTTGTCTGTCGATTATCTGGGGGTAGGTGTCGAAGGATTGTTGGTGATAATCCTCCTCGAAGACACTACGACGTCCCCCTGCTCCTTCAGGCTTGGCTCGACCAGCAGCGCGTTGGTGACATCGACGACGCCCTCCTGGGCCGCGGTGATCTCCTCAGCGGCTTGCTTGTCCTCAGCGGAGCCGACCTTTCCCTTGAGGGTCACCAATCCATCCTTATCGATAACCTCTATGGCATAGTCGGCGGTGCGCTCATCTTTTTCCAGAGCCGCTTCTACGCGCAGCTGAACGTCGGAGCCTTGTAGGGTCATCCCTCTTCTTCCTCTTCCTCCTCTTCCTCTGTGCTTACAACGACTCCAGGAACGTAGTGAGGGGCGACCGTAGAGCCC
>JBNGDU010000148.1:1159-12871 GCA_049975025.1 Anaerolineae bacterium | reverse complement strand
TTCCTCTGTGCTTACAACGACTCCAGGAACGTAGTGAGGGGCGACCGTAGAGCCCGAAGGCGGCCCTGTTGTCGGGCTTGATGTGACAGGGGCGACGATGACACCGCTGTCCTCGTCTTCGCCGGACTCGATCGTTCCAACGAGCTCATCGCCCTCGCCAACGACCACCAGGGCGTTGGTCACGGCGATGACGCCTTCTTGAGCCGACGCGATGTCCTCGGCGGCCTGCTTGTCCTCGGCAGAGCTCACCTCTCCTTTGAGGGTGATAAGGCCATCCTGGTCAATAACCTCGATGGCGTAGTCGGCAGTACGCTCATCTTCCTCTAAAGCTGCTTCCACGCGCTTCCTGACATCTGAGATTCCCAGAACCATTGGTCTACTCCTTTCTCATGAGGTATCAAGTTCTGATCGAGACACTTCTGAACCTTGAAACCCGTCCCGACGGATGCCGTCAAAGCATCGGTTGAAATGACCTGACATGCGCCACGTCGGAATGTGGGCGTCTTAATGATCCATTGAACAACTACACGCGACTTCGTGTTGCTTGGAGTCCGCCAATATCCGAGTCTGACTGCAATCGTAGCCACTTCACGATGTCGCGGCGTCGAACGAGCCCGACGAGGTTCTCATCTTGGAGGACCGGTAGCTGTCGCACATCCCGTCCTGCCAACTGCTCCAGCGCTGTGGCGGCGCTGTCGTCAGGTGTCATTGTCACCAGATCCTCTTCGGGGGTCATGATCTCGCGCACGCTGGTGATATCCCATTCCTGACGCGAGATGCTACGCACATCTTCTAGCGTGACAATGCCGACCAGGTGCTCCTCTTCCACGACGGGGAAGCCATAATCATCGGTCTGCATGATGTAATCTTGCACCAGTGTGGCGACCGTCTGATCCGGGGAGATGGTGGGCGGGTTCTTCCGCATAACCTCCGACACCGGGACGTCGTCGAGAGCATCGCGAACGACCAGTTGCCGGTAGCTCTGTACGGCTGCGTTGTGAAGGAACCAGCCAATGAAGGCAAGCCACAATCCGCTGATCCCACCTCCGCCTACGAGCGGGACGCTCACGCCAAAGACACTCGCGATGCCTCCGAAGATCATCAGCCAGGCGATCCCTTGACCCGTCCACGAGGCCCAGCGTGTGGCCACCCTCAGATTGCCCGTGATCGCCCAGATAATAGAGCGCAGCACACGCCCGCCGTCAAGCGGGAAGCCGGGGATGAGGTTAAAGACACCTAGGATCAGATTGACCGACCCAAGCCAGGCGAGAATGGTCACGGCGGGGTTGAGTTGGCGCAGCGCTTCCCGCGGTGAGTCCAAGGCGCCGACTTGCGTGGTCAGACCTATGACAAGTAGCAGAGCGCCACCGATCACGAGGCTCGTCACAGGGCCCAGGATGGCCATCACGAACTCCGCTCCGGGGGAGTCGGGCTCTCGCTGGATATTGGAGACCCCGCCAAAGAGGTGGAGGCGGATGCTGCGCACGTTCATGCCGCGTGATTGTGCAACCAACGAATGGGCTAACTCATGGGCCAGCACCGAGAGGAAGAACAACAAGGATCCACTGATCGCCAAGCCCCATCTCAAGACCGGACTCCACGTGCCATGGAGATTGGCTAACTCGGCGGCTAGGTTCCAACTGGTCAGGAAGAAGATGACCAGCCAGCTCCAGTCAATACGGACGTTGATACCAAAGATCTTTCCTATGCGAAAACCACTGCGCATAGTATGCCCTCCTTTTCATTTTGGGTCACGATACCTGTCAGCCCACTCACGCTTCCGCCGGACCGGCCCGCCGACCTTGGTCCTTCGGGATCCTACAAAACCGCGCTCGCCTGAATATGGCTGATAGGCGCTCGTGACAGTCCTTGGCGAGGTGAGGACAAAGCTCCCTGTCCTCACCTTGTCATTGAATACTTAGGCGCTAACTTCTCATAGGTTCGGCCTTACAGTGTCAGAGCTGGCGTCAGCTATGACGTCGTATCAGCCAGTCCTCCACAAGGCCAACCAGCCGCAACGTGATGATCGCCAGCACAGTTGCTCCTATTGCCAGCGTGATGCGTTTGAGCGCCACCGCCATACCTAACCCGGTCGTGAACATGATAGAAGCCGCAGTCGTCAAACCCTCAATCTCGTTTTCCGACCTATGGTGAAGTATGGTGCCGGCGCCCAACACACTGATGCCGGTGATGACGGATTCGATGATCCGGACAGGGTCCGCCTGCACAAGTTCGCTGTTGAAGCTTTGCACGAAGTGCTGAAGCACGGTGCTACCGAGAGGAACGAAGAGCGCTGCTGCACCTGACACGAGCATATGGGTGCGCAACCCCGCCGGCTTGTCCGCGAACTCCCGCTCAAGCCCGATAATTGCCCCCAACAGCATAGCAAGTGCTACCAGCCCCAACGTCTCCAGATCCAGCATCGATAGTCCCATCGGCGACCTATGACTGCTTCAACTCAGAGAGTGACTCTAGCTTTCAGCTTCAACCTCTGGTGATTCCGTCTCTGTCTCGGATTCTGCCTCGACCTTGGGTTCCGCAGTTTCTTCCGTCTCCGGTTCTTCGGTTTCCTCAAGGCGGAGTGAGATGCGCTGTTGAAGCGGATCGATGTGAAGAATACGCACCTTCACATCGGTGCTTGGCACCAATTCTGACAGTGTCTGCTCTCCATTGGGCATTTCGGAGACATGGACGAGGCCCTCGACGCCCTCACCTAGATCGACGAATGCGCCGAAGTCGGTCACGTGCGTGACCCGACCCTCTACCACATCGTTGCGACCTAAGGTCGCCGTTACCTTCTCCCACGGATCGGGTAGCAGCCGCTTGCGGCTCAGCGCGATGCGCTCTCGCTCGCGGTCGACATCCAGGACGTAAACCTCGACCTCTTCTCCGACCTCCAAGACATCACTCGGATGACGGACGTGATCCCAAGCGATCTCCGAAATGTGCAAGAGACCGTCGACACCACCGAGATCGATGAACGCACCGAAGTCGACGATGTTGCTCACGATACCTGTGCGGATTGCGCCCTCGTGAAGTTGCTCCAAGAGCTCCTCGCGCTTGCGCGCGGAAGCCACACGCTCAGACAGGATGAGACGCCGTCGCCGCTGATTGACCTCGATGACCGTTACCGAAAGGGTATCACCGACCAATTCCTGCTTCATCTCGCGGCGTCGTTCGCGGCGAGCACCACGGGGAATAGCCGTTAGGTGGGAATTGGGGATAAATCCCTGAATCCTGCCGAAGGGCGCGAGGACGCCACCTTTGTTGGTCCCCACAACCTCGACTTGGACTACTTCCTTGCTCTCCATAAGCTCCTGGGCTCGAATCCAGTCCTGGTGTTCCAGCCCCTGTTTCAATGAGACCACGATCGCGTTACGGTTGAACGGAATCTTGATGACCCGCACCGGAATCTTGTCGCCGACACTGAGGTCCTCTTGGTAGGACTCGGGCACATTCTCCAGGTCACGCTCTAGGACGATGCCATCTCGCTTCCCATCGACATCCACCAGGATGTCGTGCTCACCGATCGACAGAATGGTGGCTTCGTAAACGTCACCCCTGTGCGGTCGTTCGGTGCTATAATCACCTTCGGTGAAGAGCTTCCACCAACGCGGTGATTCCTGCGATTCCGACGTGTCGGTCTCCGACACGTCCCCTTCGTGATGCTCTGGATTAACGTTCTGCTCTACTTTCTCCACTTGCTCGACAGTCATGTACTTACGTATTCCTCCTGAGATGAGATTAGAACCCACTCTTGACGTCAACAACCTGACATCCCTTGCGAATGGACTCTACGGATCCATATCTACACAAGATCCACTTATAGGTTACCACAGATCTGCTTTTTGAGGGGATGAGGTGCGTTTGCCATGTGTTCGGTAAAGGTTGGGTAAGTTGGAATTGTGTTGGTCGCTCGCCAGCCAGCATACGCGGGCCCGCTAATCGGCGCACGGACGCGCGCCGGGCGTCGCACCGCAGCCCACACGGCGGCGCACGAGATCTCATTCTGACAACGAAACAGCCCCGACCATGGTAGAAGATCGGGGCTGTTGTTCTGGAATAGGAAGTCATGATCGACGTGATCATTCTCCGAATCGGTAGCCTACGCCCCGCACGTTAAGAATGTAACGCGGATGTGAGGGGTCGGGCTCGATGCTCTGCCGGAGCCGATGTATGTACCACTTAATGATGTTGCGAGCTTCGTATAGGTCCTCAGGGCGATAGTCGCGTACCACCTCTACCAGTTCCGGTGGCGGCACCACCCGATGTGAGTTCTGCATCAGATGGACCAGCAGGTCGAACTCGCTCGGCGTGAGATCCAACTCTTCACCCTCGTAGTGCGCTTCATGTCTCTGCATATCAATGGTGAACGGGCCGTTGCGCAGTTTGGACGTCTCCTTGACGTTCTCCTGGACGCGCGATAGGCGCTCCCTGTGTTCCTGAAGGGACTCCTCGACCGCAGTTCTCAGCTCCTTGGGGGTCAGTGGTTTAAGGAGGTAGCGGGCTACGCCTTCTCGAATGGCCTCCATGGCTGACTCAAGAGAACCGTGAGCCGTGAGGATGATGACGACGGCCTCGGGCCAGCGCCATCTCACGGCTTCGAGGACCCTCAAGCCGTCCACCCGTCCGCCCAACATCAGGTCCAGCATGATCAGATCAAAGCGCTGGTTGCGCAAAACGTCGAGGGCTTCTTCACCACTAGCGGCTGTGGCGACATTGTGGCCCGATCTCTGTAGCGTCTCTTTGATGAAGAAACGGATACCGGGCTCATCGTCCACAACTAAAGTGTTTATCTGTTCCATCCCTATTGAAGGCTCCCTTCAACTACCCCACCGGACATACGCCTCTGGGGGGCTCAACTCACTGCTCAGATGGCGACCAGATCGCCCATTCTCTATCACGATGAGTGCAACATAAGTATAGAGCGAGTTCGCATTATTGACAATCTCGGCTGACAGGAACTGGGGGCTGTTGTCGTTAAGGGAACTGCGTATAGTATAGAAGGAGGCTTTGCCATAGTTGATGAGGGCGCTCCGACCCTTATTAGGACCCGACTGGACTGAGCATACTTTTTTCAACCAAGATATGGAGGTGTTCGGATGGGATTTGGATATCAAGGCAGGATACTGCATGTGGATCTGACAACCGGTGTGCTCGAGGTAGAAGAGCCCGAAGATGCTTTCTATCGCGAATATATGGGAGGCAGTGCGATGGGCGCTTACTACCTCCTCAAGAACACGCCGCCCGGTGCCGATCCCTTAGGAACCGAGAACACGCTCAGCCTGATGGTTGGCGTGATGACAGGGGCGCCGATCTCAGGGCAGTCGCGCGTCGCTGCCGTGGCGAAGTCACCGGTCAGCGGTCTGGCGGACGAGTCGGCAGCTGGCGGTTTCTGGCCTGCCGAGCTCAAGTTCTCCGGCTTTGATGGGATTGTGATCCGAGGGCGGGCCTCGTCGCCCGTCTACCTGTGGCTTCACGATGGGGAGGCGGAGTTGCGGGATGCAGAACACCTCATGGGTCAGTTCACCGCCGACGTCGAGGACGCGATTCGTGAGGAGCTGGGCGACAATCGTGTTCACATACTCCAGTGTGGGCCCGCAGCCGAGAAGGGCGTCCGTTTTAGTGCGTTGGTCAACAACGCCAACCGGGTGAACGGGCGCGGCGGGATGGGCACCGTCATGGCGTCCAAGAACCTGAAGGCCGTGGCTGTGCGGGGCCGCCAACGTCCCGAGTTGGCGGACGCTGACCGCGTGATGGAGCTGGCGAGGTGGGGCGCCCAGAACGTCGATGACTCCGGCGTCGCGGGCTTCAAGCGGTTGGGAACCGCGGCTTTGGTGGTCTCACAGTCCCTTGCCGGTGGTCTTCCGACCCACAACTGGGACAGCGGCACGTTCGAGCACGCTGAGGACATCGGTGGTGAGCGCATGAAGGAGACGATCCTTAAGAGCGGCGACACCTGCTTCGGCTGCGCGGTGCGCTGCAAACGCGTCGTCGAGATCGATGAGGGCCCTTTCCCGGTGGATCCACGTTACGGCGGTCCGGAGTACGAGACGATTGCCACGCTGGGTTCGTACTGCGATGTCTCCGACCTGGCGGCTATCGCTCGGGCGAATCAGCTCTGCAATATGTACGGGATGGACACGATCTCCTGCGGCGCGACAATCGCTTGGGCCATGGACTGCTTCGAGCGTGGTTTGCTGACGGAGGAGATCACCGGTGGTGTCTCGCTCCGTTTCGGTGATGCCGAGGCGATGGTGAAGATGGTGGAGATGATTGGCGAGCGCGAGGGACTTGGCGAGGTGTTGGGTGAGGGATCGGCGCGAGCAGCCGAGATCCTGGGTGTGGGCGAGGACCTTGTGGTTGCCGTCAAGGGACGGGAGTTGCCGGCTCACATGCCGCAGGTCAAGCGCACGATGGCCCTGCTGTACGGCGTCAATCCCGGCGGGGCCGATCACACGGTCTGTGAACACGATACCTCCTATATGAGGTTCCCTGAGGGTATGGCGGCACTGGACCTGCTCGATCCGCAGCCCTCGACGGTGCTCAACCCCGAGATGGTACGCTACGCTGTCTACTCCCAACAGATCATCAGTTGCGTCGACAGCGTCTGTGTCTGCAAGTTCGTCTACGGGCCGGCGTGGCAGCTCTACGACCTGGATCAGTGGGTTGATGCGCTCAAGGCGGTCACCGGCTGGAATGTGAGCCTTTGGGAGATGATGAAGGTCGGGGAGCGGCGCATCAATTTGCTGCGCGCCTTCAACGCGCGCGAGGGCGTGGGCGCCGACGCGGACACGTTGCCGCACAAGTTGACGGTCCCGCTCAAGGGTGGCGCCAGCGATGGTGTCACGGTCACCCAGGAGGAGTTCGACGCCGCGAAGGCGCTCTACTACAAGATGGTGGGATGGGATGAGCGAGGCTATCCGACCCCGGCGAAACTCCAGGAGTTGGGCCTGCACTGGGTCGCTGATATGATGGCTGACAACGTGCCGGCGTGAGCTGAACAACACCCCGAGGAGGTGAGTTGATGACGATCCAGGGAGAGGAGTGGCGGTCGATGGATACCACAACCGGTCTCTACGATGCCGCGGCCCACGAAGAGGCACTCTCGCGGGCCCGCGCCGGCATCGCAGAGCACCGTCAACGTGACGTCGCCTTGCGACTGACCCGGCGGGACGGCACCCCCGTCTCCGGACTGGCGGTCGAGGTGGCGCTCAAGCGCCACGCATTTCCCTTCGGGGATCAGCTGTGGCAGCTCGATCGACTGCACCGGTTTGGTGAGCACGAGACAGACCGCGGTTTCTACTGGCGCCGGCGCTTCGCCGACATCTTCAATGCCGCTAACGCGCTGTGCTACTGGACGGAGCGCCCCGAGAACGACGGTCCAAAGACCGAGGACGTGCAAGGGCGTAATGTGACGGAGCACTTCGCTTACTGTGTGGACTGGGCAAACAGCCAGGGACTCACCGTCAAGGGTCACCCGCTCTTCTGGTCCATCGACAAGTGCGTGCCGGAGTGGGTGAAGCGATATGACTACGAGACGCAGATGAAGTTCGCGGAGGTGCGGGTCCGTGACCTGGTGGCGCGCTTCAAGGATCGTGTGTGCATCTGGGATGCGGTCAACGAGGCGCTCTGGGAGCCGTCTTTCCGCCATCTGCCGCAGCGGCATTGGCCTCATATCGAGCCGATACCGGAGCTGGCGGACTACATCGAGCGCGTTCTGACGTGGGTGCGGGAGGAGAATCCTGACGCCACCTATCTTCTCAATGACTACGGCACCGAGAGCGATCCGCCGGATGGCCCTCGCCGCCAGGCCGACGGCACGCCGGTCACCGCCGCCATGCAGCGCCAACGGTACATGAGTTTGGTCAAGGAGCTTCGCCAACGTGGCACGCCTCCTGACGCTATCGGTCTTCAGTTCCACACGGGTGGCTGGATGTCGCACGCTGCCCAGATGGCGCTCTTCGATAGCTATGCCGCCGTGGACGTCCCGATTCACATAACCGAGTTCTGGGCGAGCACACGGCATCTTAAGTCTCGGGATAGGCTCTTCCCCGATGAGATCGACGCCATGCAGGCGGACTATGTCGTCAACACCTTGACGTGTGCCTTCGGACATCCTGCCGTGGAGGCCTTTTTCTTCTGGGGCTTCTTGGGCCATGCCATCGACTGGAATGAGAGATCCAGCCACCATCTGAAGGACATCTACCATCGGGTACGGCAGTTGATCCAGGAGACCTGGAGCACTAGGGAGAAGCTGACCACCGATGAGGATGGGCAGGTGCGATTCCGGGGTTTCTATGGCGACTACGCTTTGAGATACCCCATCACGGGGCGGGCTGGGACAGGAGCTGAGCATGGCGTCGCCTTCAACGTGAACCGTGCCCAGGGTATGCCGCTCACCTTGACCGTGCCTTTCGCTTGAGCGACGGAAGCTGCGCAGACGACATCGCGTCCTCAGTAGGCCTTTGCGGACCCAAGTTTGTCAATCATAGACGGGAGACGCCGGCGGGCTGTCCGCCGGCGTTTCCCGTTGGTTGCTTACAGGGTTTCGCCTAACTTGAGGGCCTCGAAGAGCCGCATGCGGCGAAGCAGCAGGATCAGAATCGCCACGGCGATCAACCCAAGCGCGCCGAAGAGGAGATAGATGCCGACGGTGGCGGACCAGTCGACGGCGACGACGTAGGGCGGCACGGTGGCGTGCTCGGGGATATCGATCTGGAGATAGGGGATGAAGGCGCGGCTGATACCGGCGCCTAGAACGGTTCCCAGGCCGATGCTGATAAGAAGAAGGAGCACGATCTCCCACGTCAGGATGCGCCCCATCTGGGGGATTCCGAGGCCGACGGCTCTTAGCACGCCAAGCTCAACCATCCTCTGGTGGAATGAGAAGTGCAGATAGAGGATGAAGCCGATAACGCTCAATCCGGCGGCTGCCAGGAACCCGACGGAAAGCAGGCCCAGCAGCCCCTGGCGCCGAGGTTGTTCCTGTTCACTGTGGATATCGAGGCGTGGAGCGTCCCAGCCCCAGCCTTTCCTGTAGATATTGACGCCGCCAATCGTGGTCTCGCTGATGTCCACGTAGTCGAGGCCGGGGGCCAGGTCTAGCCACACTTCGTAGGGATAGGTTTGTCCCAGGGTGCGGTGAAGGTAGTCGAGGTTGCCGACGAAGAGCGCGCCGTCGTCAGGATACCACGTGGGGAAGAGGTCGAAACAGCCTGCGATCCTGAAATCCACCACATCGGTTCGCTGATAGGTGTAGACCGAGAGCTGTATCAAGTCCCCGACAGCACGCGAGCCCATGAGGTGACAGGGCACCAGCACGCCGTCGTAGGTCGCGCTGAGCTTGGTCATCAGCTTCCCCAGGCTCTCGTCGGCGAAATCACCCCGCCAGAAGGCGACCCGCGCGAAGTCCGCCGGATCGACGCCCATGAACGGCCCGCTGCGGTAGTCGACGCCGGTGCTGTAGGAGGATTCGCGCCACGTGGCTGCGTAGCGTCCTGCTCGGGCGACGTCGCGCACGCCGGGCAGATCCAGGTAGACCGAGACGGGAGGGAAGGTCCATGGTTGGTCCCGGGCAGGGCTAGCGGTCAGTGTCACCTGACGCTCTCCCGTGAAGTCCGAGGGGCTCACGTCGGGACCTCCCTCGCCGATATCGAGAAAGACCATATCGGCGCCGACGTTGTAGTAGGCGCGGTCGTGCAGATCACGATCCAGCGTTCCCGCCAGGGACGCCGTGTAGGTCGACATACTGAGGGTAAGGACCAGCAGCAGGACCGGGGTCGTATAGGCTGACGGGTGGCGCGCCAGGTGACGGCTCGCCATGAGTAGACTCACGCTGCGGGTGTGATGCGCTAGCCACGCGATGGCGGAGAGTAGCGAGGGGAGCGCCCGCAGTGCGAGCAGCGCAATAGCCAAAGCTGCCAAAGCCGGCACCAAGAAGAGCAAGGGGTTCTGGAACGGGTTCCGGTTCTGAAGCGGATCGAGGATGCCCAGGGATTGTTGAGCTCTGAGCAGATACGCGCCATAGCCCGCCGGGAAGAGCAGCCACAGATCCAGGCCGGCGCGCTTCCACCAGGGCCTGTTGGGGGCCCGGGCCCGCTCTCGCTGGTAGTCGACGATCGTCTTGCGGGTTGCGCGACGAGCCGGCAACACCTGGATGACAAGGCCGATGCCGAGCATCGCGAGGCCCAAAAACAACGAGGTGCGCGTCATTGTCGCGCGGAATTTCGCCGAGGCCGAAAACTCCAGGAAGCTGCGGGTACGACCGATGCCGCGCGCCAGGCCGAAACTGACCGGCAGGCTGAGTAAGAGGGCTGCGATGCCCAGGAGCAGGCCTTCCCATCCGATCAGCCCCAGGACCTGGCCGGATGAGGCGCCCCGGCTTCGCAGCATCGCGATCTCGCTCCGCTGTCGCTGGATCGTCAAGAACGCGACCAGGGCTATGAAAGCGACTAAGAGCCCGACAACAGGTAGACTGTAGAGCGTCAGCACCACGCTCAGGATGCGGACCGATCGCTGATAGGTCAGTAACGTCTGCAGGGGCAGCGTGGTCATCTCGATCTTCGGAAGCAGCCGTCGAACCTCGTCGTGCACCCCGGTGATGCGCTCGACGAGCGGGTCCACGTCGTTGGTGTGGATGCGCTCACCGTCGCTGGATAGGAACCACCACGCCATATAGACGGGCGTTTCAACGTAGTGGTTCAACTGCTCGGTGAAACCCGCCTCAGACGTGACGAGGCGATCCTCCAGCACCTCAGGCGAGATGAACCAAAAATCCTCGGTGGGATCAGCAGCTCTCCAGATGCCGCTGACGTGCACCGGGATCTTCGCCTCCTCCTCGGGGGTGAAGACCGTCAGCCGGTCGCCGACGTGCAGCCCCCGCTCGTTGGCGGCAACCTCGTTGACCAAGGCCTGAATCTCGCCGGATCCTGCCGCTGTCGCTAATCCTGCCGCTGTCGCTAATCCTGCCGCTGTTGCTAATCCTGCCTCTGTCGCTATTCCTGCCGCTGTCGCTAATCCCGGCGCTCTCCCCGACTCCGTCGCCCCTCCAGCGGAGTGGAACTCGCCCTCGACCAGCTCGATGTGGTGCTCGATGCCGTCGACGAAGGCGAACTGCACCCAGGCCGGTGGGACGTCGGCCCGGGCCTCGAACTCGCCCACGTAGAGCTCGTATTCCTGGGTGAGAAACTGGCGTAAGACCGGCTCGTGGGGCAGCCCTATGTCGGAGCCCGCCGTCTCTCTGATGTAACCATCGACAGGTTCCACTTCGTCCCAGGACCGTTTGCCATACCCTCCGTTGTAGTGGAAGACGAAGTCGAAGATCGACTGCGTTCGGTAGAGGTCCTCGGTTCCCTCGATCCTGTCGATAAGCACCCGTCGATAGATGTTGTCCGCGTAGATAGGGATGCTCATCATCAGGGCTACGGGCAGCGATAGCCCCACCC
The DNA here is from genome assembly GCA_049975025.1 of Anaerolineae bacterium. Taxonomy (GTDB): domain Bacteria; phylum Chloroflexota; class Anaerolineae; order B4-G1; family SLSP01; genus PWVB01. The sequence goes on along the minus strand of JBNGDU010000148.1, from coordinate 1,424 downwards.
AGCTGAGCAGAGCCAGTCCCGGCTGTGCGGCGATGCGCTGAACCGTGACCCTGAGGATCGCGATGATTCTATTGATGGGACGAGCGAGTGGCCGGTTGCCCATTTGCGTCATGACGCGATCTCTATCCAAGGCGCCTCATTCGTTCCGTGCTCAATCCTCGCCCTTCAACGCCTCAACAACATGGCGCAGCTCCTCACGTCGCTCGGGCGCCATGGGTCCCACGGGCGCGCGCGCGGGCCCTGCTGGGACGCCGACCATCTCCAG
>JBNGDU010000148.1:0-1149 GCA_049975025.1 Anaerolineae bacterium | reverse complement strand
AGGGCTTCCTTGACGACGACCGGGAAGGTGCCCAGGCCAAAGGCGAGGCGCAGCGGTGCCAGGCGCTGCTGTGCGACGTAGGCGCCTGCCAGATCGCCGTTTACGAAGGCGTTGTAGATCTCCACGACCAGGCTCGGCATCACGTTAGCGGTGGCGGTAATCGAGCCTTTAGCGCCATGAAGCAACCCGGCGTAGATGAGCGTGTCGCGACCCAAAAGCACGGTGAAGTTGTCGCCTGTGCGTCGGATGTACTCGATGGTCAGGGTCAGGTCGCCGCTGGAGTCCTTGATGCCGGCGATGTTGGGGTGCTCCGCAAGTCGCGTGACGAGCTCGGCGCTGAGATTGAGACCGCCGGTCCGTCCCGGATTGTTGTAGAGCAAGACCGGGAGCGACGTGGCGTCGGCGATGGCGGTGTAGTGGCTGTAGAGCTCGGCCTGTGTGGGGCTGATAAAGAAAGGCGTGAGCACCGAGACGGCGTCCACACCGGCCTCCTCCGCCAGCCGGTTGAGCGCTATCACCTCCCGGGTGGTGGCTGCGCCGGTGCCTGCGTAGACCGGCACACGACCGGCTGTCTCGTCGACGACGATCTCCCACACGCGGGCTCTCTCAGCGGGAGTAAGTGCGTAGAACTCGCCCTGACTTCCGGTGGGAAACAGGCCGTGGACACCACCATCGATGAGGTGATTGACGAGTTGGCGCAGAACGTCCTCGTTGAGTTGCTCATCTTCGTCAAAGGGCGTCACCATCGCCGGGATGATGCCGCGAATCACATCGGACGTATCTTTCGTTGGCATTAGATGCTCCTTTCTCCGGTTGTAACCGTCGCCGGACGATACCAGAATGTCTTTGTCAGCGATTTCTCGGTGTTTGTAGACGCGTTCAACCACAGACTTCCGCCGAGGCACTCACCGGACTCTCGTTGTCTATTGTACAAGGAGGCGATATGTCTAGCCAATCTCCGCTCAAGATCGTCTACGTGGGCGGCAACGAATCCTCCTGGCTCGGTGGTTGTCCGGGGACGACACGGATGTCCTGGCGCAAGCGTTGGCGATCTGGCCCAACGTCGCCTCGACGGACAAGCTTATGGAGCTCGTACACGAGCTGCCGATTGTCAAAGATCGCGCCGTCTGATCGTCCGGCTCAGCGGCG
>JBNGDU010000147.1:8742-20704 GCA_049975025.1 Anaerolineae bacterium | reverse complement strand
TCACGATGGGCGCACAGCTCGCCTTCCTGCTCTACGCCGTTGGGATTCTCTACGTATTAGCGAAGGCCGTGATTCGCTACTACCTCCGACAGACGCAGGGCAAGTCAAACCCGTGACGGACTTCCTACTGGTCGTAGGGTTGGGCAATCCCGGCCCGCGGTATGCGCGGAACCGGCACAATGTCGGATTCCAGGTCGTTGAGGCATTGGCCGAAGCTCACGGATTGGCCTTCTCGCGGACCGAGCACAACGCCGAGACAGCGCACGGCACTATCAAGGGCGAGCGCATTGTCCTGGCGAAGCCACAGACCTGGATGAACGACAGCGGCAAGGCAGTAGGTCCTTTGGCGCGCTTCTACAAGATCCCGCCCGAGCGCATTCTGGTCATCTACGACGATCTCGACATCCCGCTTGGGACGATCCGCTATCGCACCGACGGTAGCAGCGGCGGACACCGAGGCGTACGATCCATCATCCGGCATCTGAGCACCGACAACTTCCATCGACTGCGCGTCGGGATCGGCCGACCGCCAGGTCGCATGGACCCGGCAGCCTATGTGCTCCAGGACTTCTCAGAGGAAAAACAGACGCAGCTCTGGGAGGTGCGCCGCACCGCGCGAGAGCTGGTCGAGGAATGGATCGCTGGTGAACCGGAACTCCAGCGCCAGGGTATGACATGGCGCGTTGAAGAACCCTCCTGACGGGAGGTATATGGCAACCTCGCTGCAAGGACTCCAAGCGTGGATCCGTCAGCATCCCGCTTATGATGAGCTACTAAAGGGCCTCAAGGCCGGCCTGGAACTCCCGAGTTATGCGCTCCTCTCCAGGGCCCGGCCCGCCATCATCGCGTCCCTCCTCGGCGATCTCAACACGCCGGTCGTCGTCATCGTCCCCACTGTCGAGGAAGCCCGCCGCATGGGAGTGGCGCTCCGCACCTGGATGAAAGACCCGGCGCGCTTGGCGCAGTTCCCAGAACCGCCGGGTCTGCTCTACGAACGCGTTCCGTGGCCACCCGAGGTGATCACCGATCGCCTCGACGTCATCTCGCAGCTCCTTATGTACCAGATGGGTGAGAACGAGGAACTGCTGCACAGACCGCCCGTCGTCGTCACCTCAGCCCCGGCGCTGATGCGCCGGACACTGCCCTACCGACAGTTCCGCAAGGCGGTCCGGGACATCGAGGTCGGAGCGCACGAGTCCCTCACGCAGTTGACGCGTCACGCGGCGGGGATGGGTTACGAGCCTGTCAGTATCGTTCAGGCCCCGGGCCAGTTGAGCCGCCGCGGTGGTCTCCTCGACATCTACCCACCGCAAGCCACACAACCCTACCGGCTGGAGTTCTTCGGGGACGAGATCGACACTATCCGGACATTCGATCCGGCGACACAGCGCTCCACCGGTCGAGCCGAGTCCCTATGGCTGACGCCGGTGCGAGAGGGGCTACCCAAGGATAATGAGCGAGCGCTCGAGGCGGTAGAACGCCTACTCGCCGCCGAACCTCCTCCGGAACTGAAGGGCGTTTTGGAGGCCGATGCGGAAGCGCTAGCCAGCCAGAGTCCTTTCCCGAATCTGGAGTTCTATCTGCCCTATCTCTACCGGGAAGTAGGCAGCCTGCTTCACTACCTGCCTGATAACGGACTCGTCATCGTCACCGATATCGATCAGTTAGCGATTCGATGGGAGGAGCTGGAGCAGGAAGCCGAGGAGCAAAGGGCCACGGCGATCAGAGAGCAGTATCTTCTCGAAGATGCCCCAGAGCCTCATATCACCTGGAAGACGATGCGCCGTCTGATCGAGCGCTCCCATCCTCTCAAGTTCGAGAGCGGCGAGGATGGCCCTCTCGTCGAGGCCTTCGCGCCGGAGCCCCACTTCGCCGGTCGGTTGCCCGAGGCGCTGGGCCGCGTGCGCGGGTGGGTCAACCTCGGCGACCAGGTGGTTATCGTGAGCCGTCAGGCGGCCCGCATGGCCGAACTCTGGCAGGACTTCAACCCGCCCCCGGTCCACGCGTCCCTGACCGAGCCGCCGGAGGCCCTGCTTACCTTCGTGCAGGGCGCGGTCGATGGCGGATGGCAATGGCAGATCACGAACGGCGTGCGACATCTGCTGACCGATGAGGAGATCTTCGGTTGGCGACCTCCGGAGCCTCGACGTCGCCCCAAACGCCGCGCCACAGCCCCGGAGAGCAGCTTCGCCGACCTCCAACCCGGCGACGTCGTGGTCCACGAAGACTATGGCATCGGGATCTTTCGCGGACTCGTCAACCGCAGCGTCGACGAGATCGAGCGCGAGTACCTGCTCCTGGAGTACGCGGGACCCGGATCTCGGCGGGCCCGGGTCGATTCAGATGATGGTAACGGCGAGGGTCCCCGTCGTGACAAGCTCTTCGTTCCTATTCACCAGGCAGATCGGCTCTCCCGCTACGTTGGCGCCGAGGGATTTGGCCCCCGGCTCAGTCGCTTGGGTAGTGGGACGTGGGAGGAGACCAAGCGGCGCGTTCGAGAAGCCACCGACGAACTGGCCCACGAGTTGCTCGAACTCTACGCCGCACGCCAGATCGTAGAGGGACACGCCTTCGCGGAGGACTCACAGTGGCAACAGGAGCTGGAGGTGGGATTCCCCTACCAGGAGACACAGGACCAGATCGAGGCGATCCAGGCAGTCAAGCAAGACATGGAGACGCGGCGACCGATGGACCGGCTGATCTGCGGCGACGCCGGCTACGGCAAGACCGAGGTCGCCCTCAGAGCCGCCTTCAAGGCCGTGATGGACAACAAGCAGGTCGCTATGCTGGTACCCACCACCGTTTTAGCTCAGCAGCATTACCAGACCTTCGCCGAGCGCCTCGCGCCCTTCCCGGTCAACGTTGAGCTTCTCTCACGCTTTCGCACCGACGCCGAGCAGCGAGAGGTATTGGAGGGACTCGGGGAAAACAGCGTCGACATCGTCATCGGCACCCACCGGTTGCTGCAGAAGGACGTCCAGTTCAATGACCTAGGGCTAGTGATCATCGATGAGGAGCAACGGTTCGGCGTCGCTCACAAAGAGCAGTTGAAGCAGATGCGCACGGAGGTCGATGTGCTGACCTTAACGGCGACGCCCATTCCGCGGACCCTCTACATGGCGCTCACAGGCGTCCGTGATATCAGCATTATCGAGACGCCGCCTCAGGACCGTCTCCCCATCTCCACGTATGTCGGTCCCTACGACGCCGACGTCGCACGCCGCGCCATCCTGCGCGAGGTCAGGCGTGGGGGCCAGGTCTTCTACGTCCACAACCGTGTCGAATCCATCCAGACGGTGGCGGTCCGATTGGAAAACCTCCTTCCGGAGGCGGAGATCGCCATCGCCCACGGGCAGATGCGGGAGTCCAACCTAAGCGATGTGATGGAGGAATTCGCAGCAGGCGAGATCGATGTTCTTTTGGCTACGACCATCATTGAGAGCGGACTGGACTTCCCAAATGCGAATACCCTGATCGTGGAGCGCGCCGACCGATTCGGGTTAGCGCAGCTCTACCAGCTTCGCGGGCGCATCGGACGGGGAACCCGACGCGGCTACGCTTACTTCTTCCACAAGCGCCGAATGACGCCGGAGGCCCGCGAGCGACTGATGGCCCTGCGAGAGACGACAAGCCGGGGCGGCGGCTTCACCGTGGCCCTGCGGGACCTGGAGATTCGCGGGGCTGGCGACCTCTTGGGAAGGAAGCAGCACGGTCACGTGGCGGCGGTCGGATTCACGCTCTACACGCGAATTTTGAGCCGGGCGGTGAGCGAATTGAAGGCGACCCGCGCGGGCGAGCCGCTGCCGCCTGAGCCCGTCGGATCGATAACCATCGAACTGCCACTGGCGGTGGGACTGCCGACAACCTACGTCCCCGACGACAGTCTGCGCCTGCAACTTTACCGTCGTCTGGCGGAGCTAACCGACGAAGAGGAGATCACCAGGCTCCGCGAGGAGCTTCGGGACCGCTTTGGCCCGCTGCCACCGACCGCGGAGAACATGATCTATCAACTCCAGCTCAAGATCCTGGCACGCGACGCCAGAATCCCAGCGATCGTTGTGGAGAACGCCCAGATCGCCCTGCGCCCCCCCTGGCTAAAGGGGATGAGAATCGAGCAGATCGGAAGGTTACGCCGCAAACTGGGCGACCGTGCTCGGGTCGGACGGCGAGAGATCTGGCTGCCGCTTTCTTGGGAGGAAACCAAGTGGCGGGAGAATCTCCAAGAGGTCCTGGAGATCCTCGCCGGCTGGTGGCAGGAACCACATTGAGTGCGCTCTGCGAGAGCCGTGATGGGCCGGTAGCAGCCGCCCCACACTAAGTCCCCCCCACCATAGGGCCGACGTGTGCCTCGCGCACTCACGACGCCCAAAGCCCTGTGCCTCGGGACGCCTGTACCGAAACGGCTCCCTAGGCCTAGGAAGGGAGCCGCTTGACCTCGGGCATGTCTACTCCGTCAATGCAGTAGTCGTCCTGTCCGCGGGGAGGTAGAGCGCGCGGATCAACCCGGGGTTGTTAGACGAAATAGTGTCGATACCCAGCGCGATGGCAACCGGATAATCCCACGCCAGACCTCCACAGCTCACGGCGCAGCCCGAGGCATGAGCCGCCTCGACAAGCGGCCTGGTGACAACCTCGATGTTCGGCGCGACGATATCACCGCCCCAAGCCTGCGTGAATGTCAGCGGTTGCAGCAGTCGGCGCCGGATCACGCCGACGCGAGCTAAGGACGACCAATGACCGACGAGCCACGCCGCAATCCGAAGGAGGTGGTCAGGTGCTCTCATCGGGCCGGCCGGCACCCCGGGGGCCAGCACCTTAAGCTGGACCAGGGCGCGAGGCTGATAGGAAATCGTCGCGACCTGGTCTAGGACCTCAAGATCCTGCAAGATATCGAGCACGAGGGGAGCCAGCTCAGGGTCGAAAGAGCCGTAGGGACTGAACTTCAGCTCGATCAACATGCCGATCCTGCCCTTGGCCCACGCTGCTGCCTCCCGTAACGTCGGGATGCGCTCTCCGGCGAACTCCGGGGAGAACCAAGCGCCGGCATCCAGACGCTTGAGTTGGGCCAGGGACATCGTCGCCACCTCCCCGGCGCCATCAGTCGTCCGGTCGACCGTCGCATCGTGGAAGACTACCACGTGACCGTCCGCCGAGAGCCTGACATCCATCTCGATGATGTCGGCGCCGTCGCGCCAGGCCCTCTCAAAGGAGGCCAGGGTGTTCTCCGGCGCGAGGTCGCAGGCGCCCCGATGGCCTACCACCTTAGGCGGCGCGCCGGGACGACGTCGCAAGTCAAATCCCATATCGAAGATCAGGCGCACCGGCCTCTGGACCGCTAAGCTTGCGCCTCAGCCATCAGCTGGGCCAGGTTCTCACGGAAGGGAGGATAGACCACGCCGCGCTCAGTAATGATCGCGGTGATATACTCCGCAGGCGTCACGTCGAAGGCCGGATTGGCGACCTCCGTATCCGCCGGTGTGATCTGACAGCTCATGACGTGGGTGACCTCCTCCGGCGGACGCTCCTCGATCTCAATCTCGTCTCCGGAGGCCAGCTCCATGTCAATGGAGCTGGTTGGACCCGCTACGTAGAAAGGCACGCCGTGGGCGTGGGCTGCCAGCGCCAGCGCGTAGGTACCGATCTTGTTCGCGGTATCGCCGTTAGCCGCTACCCGGTCGCACCCCACGACGCAGAGGTCGATCCCCTGTCTCCGCATCAACTGAGCCGCCGCGCTGTCCACGATGACCGTGTGCGGCACCCCCAGCTGCTTGAGCTCCCAGGCGGTGAGACGCGCGCCCTGCAATCGAGGTCGCGTCTCATCCACGAAGGCGTGTACGCCCTTACCGGCCTCATGGGCCGCCACGATGACACGAAGCGCGGTGCCATAGGCGCCCGTTGCGAGCGGGCCGGTGTTGCAGTGATGGACGATCTTCGCTCCGTCGGGCACCAGAGGCAGGGAGTTGACGCCAATCCGGTAGTTGGAGCGCTCCTCCAGCCGGTAGATGGCTTCCGCCTCATCGAGGACGGCCCGACGCACCTCGTCAACGTCCTCCAAGCCGGGATCCGAGGCACGCTTCAGCACCCGCTTGAGCGCCCAGGTCAGGTTGACGGCGGTAGGACGCGCCCGCCCGAGCACGTCGGCGGCCTCCCGCAGATCTGCGCGCAGCGCTGCGACCGTTTCCGCCTGGCTCTGCTGTGCCGCGAGCACCATGCCGTAGGCCGCCGTGATACCAATTGCGGGCGCACCGCGCACCACCATCGAACGGATGGCCTCGGCGACCTCCCTGTAACGCTCGTAGTCGATATAGGTCACCTCCCCCGGCAGCTTGCGCTGATCCAGCAGCCGGAGACGACCGTCGACCCATGAGATTGGTTGATAGGTGTCCATCTGACCCCTCCTTTTCGTAGAACCTAAGCATCCAGAGCCACGACAAGCGCCTCAACAGTCACTGTCTAGAATGATGCGCAACGCAGTAAACCCATCATAGTATCGCGGTTCAGTGATAACATAGGGAAGCGAATGTGTCAACTCGCGCGAGCACTTGCGCAAGTTCCTTGCCCGGAACGGTCAAGATGTTATAATGTCAGTGTAGCCCCCGTAGTTCAAGCGGACAGAACACAGACCTCCTAAGTCTGTTATCCCAGTTCGAGTCTGGGCGGGGGTATCTCACCTGAGAGCGCCGCAGACGCGGCGCTTTTTTGTGTCCACCCCGATCTTGATTCTCTTCACGATCCGCAGTAAGCGTGGGGAGCTCGAAGGTTTCTGCCTTCCGCGCACAAGAGTGGACAGCTAGCTAAGATGGACCTCCACGCCCAGAGGGGTGTTTGCGGGTTCACATGCCCCCCTCCAAACAGGCACGTTCTGTGTGTCTCAAGCCGTGCGGCGGGCTAGGATGCGTGTGGAGATGACGAAGAGGACGGCTGTGAAGGCCGTCAGAACGGCCATGTCCAGCATAGCCCGCGCCGGCGTGCCTCGCCCTAACGCCACACCTAACCCCTCGACCCCGTAGGTAAGCGGCAGCAAGCGAGCCACGACCTTCAGGCCGGGCGGCAGTGAGCTGACGGGAACGAAGGCGCCCCCGAGGAAAATCATGGGGAAGCGCAGAGCATTGGCCAGCGTCTGCGCCTCGAAAACCTCCTTCACCGCGACCGAGACCAGCACGCCCAGCGCCGAGAAGGCGGCCGCCGACAGGATCATCACCGGGATCAGGAGCCCCCAGCGCACCGTATCGACGCCAAAAGCGACGGCCGAGATGGCCAACGTGACGGCAGCCATGATCAACCCAAAGACCATGCCGCCCAGTAGTTTGGCCGCCAGAAGCGCCGGCAGCCGCATCGGCACCAGCAGCAGTCGCTCCAGCGCCCCGATCGCGGCGCGGCACGCCGTAGAGCTTCGTCGAGAAGATCAGATTATCAAAGGCCGTCAGCTCATTATAGAGGTTGGAGCTCTCGGGCACCACGCCGATCCGCTTCTTGATATGGGGTAGATCGCGAGCGCGATCCAGGCCGAGAACCCGAGCGCTGCCCGCCGTGGGCTGTGCCAGACCCGTGAGCATCCGAATCGTCGTGGTCTTGCCGGCGCCATTCGGGCCGAGGAAGCCAAAAACCTCACCGGACCGGACCTCAAAGTCGATGTGATCCACAGCCAGCAGGCCGGTCTCGGGCGTGCCGTAGCGTTTGGTCAATCCCGAGACCTTGATCGCAGGTTCCACGCGTTCAGTTAAGAACCCCGCAGCTCGAACCGCGGGCGTAGATTCATGCATTGTGTAACCCCTCATCTTCGTCTGACGTGACGCCATCGTCGGACACACAGGTGTCTTGGGACTCAGCGGTGTCCTGGGCAGGACACAGACACGGCAGAACGCCACGACGGCACAGCACGCGCACAAGGTGGCTCAACCCTAAGCCGGCGATGAAGCCGACGCCGATATTAGTGGTCGCAGAGATCGCAGCCGTGGCTAGGGCCAAGGCGAGCGGCCATCCCCGGAGCTTGGCGACCGGAAACCCTAGCTGAATACCGACCAAGAACAGCATTCCGCCGACGAGCGGCATCGGGAAAGCCCTCATCACGTCGGCGATGGACCGACTCAGGAAGAGGCCGATGCCGATCTCAACAAGACCTTCCATAATCGGGGTGCCGCCGGTGCGGGCGCCGAAGTAGTATTGCGCCGCGAGGCCCCCTGCACCGTGGCACATCGGCATGCCGCCGAAGAAGGAAGCCGCGACATTCATCAATCCCATGTTGAGCATCAGCTTACGCTCGCTCACGGCCTTGTCGGGAAAATAGTCCCGGATCGTCGTGGCCGTCGCCATCACCGCGTTGGTGACCGACAGCGGGATCTGGGCGAATCCCGCGAGCACCATCGCGCGCCCCACGTCGGCGGGTCGAGGCACGGTCAGGGGCGGTAGCGTGAACGCGAAGCGAAGCCCGCGCAGATCGCCACGCCAAGCCGCCATGGCCACACCGAGCAAGATCAGGACGACCGACGCCGGCGCGTAGCGGTTCTGGCGCAAGACCAGCACAATGGCAATAGCCAGCACCCCCAGCAGGGGAGCTGGCGTTATCATCTTGATCGCTTGCCAACCCAGCGTGAGTCCCAGCGCCAGTTGAATGCCGCGCACGAGGAAAGTTGGGGTCCACTCGATCAGCTTGCGCAGCAGTCCCGTGACGATAAGGAAGAACCATGTGAGGCCCATACCGAACCCGGAGGCGGTGATCAGCGAAGGGGACCATCCCTGGCCGATGGCTACGGCGGCGATGACCTTCTTCGGTTGGAGCGGCATAGGGAGCCGGTAGATCAGGCCCAACGCGATATTCGTCAGACCCAACATCACAAAAAGGCCCGCCGGATTGAGGTCGTTGACGGCGATATAGCCAACGGCCAGCGGAAACAGCGTGCCGAAGTCGCCAAGAGCGCCGCCAAACTCACGCAGATTGAACTCGAAGTCACGGTGATCGCTGCTGGATGCTCGGCCTGACGAATCACCGAAAGACTTGGCGCCTTCCCGATCGCTTTGTCGCCTCAATATCCGCCTGTCCCGGTTGCTACCGCGCCCATTGGCGGCGGTAGAGTCGCTGGTACATGGGGTTGCTCGCGATCAATTCCTCGTGCGACCCTTGACCCACGATCCGACCGCCCTCGACGACCACAATCCGGTCCGCCTGGCGCAGCGTGGAGAAGCGGTGCGCGATGATGATGGTCGTGCGATCCCGGCGGATCTCCTCCATAGCCTTCTGGATCAAAGCCTCGGTGTACGCGTCGACATTGGCCGTGGCCTCGTCGAGGATCAGAATCTTGGGGTCGGCCAACAGCGCGCGTGCAAAGGCGACAAGCTGCTTCTGCCCACCGGAAAGCATCGCCCCGAGCTCACCCACCTGGCTATCATAGCCGCTGGGGAGTTTACTGATGAAATCGTGAGCCTGAGCACGGCGGGCCGCTTTTTTGACCTCGTCGTCATTGGCCGTCGGGTCACCGTAGCGGATGTTCTCCCGGATGCTGTCGGCGAAGAGGAAGACATCCTGCGGCACGATCATCACCAGACGGTGGAGGTCCGCAAATGAGACTTGGCGCAGATCCACACCATCGATCCGCAAGGCGCCGTCCTGCGGGTCATAGAGTCGGGCCACCAGCTTGGCCAGCGAGCTCTTGCCCGCACCTGTAGGCCCGACCAAAGCAATCGTCTCCCCTGCGCGCACCCGCAGATCAATGTCCTCTAGAATGGGTGTGTCGTCGTAGCCGAAGGTCACATCTGCCAGCTCGACGTCACCGCGAAAACCGCCGTGAGGTCGTTTGGGCTCCACCGGCTCGGCGATCTCGGGCTCGCGCTGCAGATACTCTACGATGCGATCCAGAGCGGCAGCCGCGGCCTGGAAGGTATTGTAGACCAGGCTGAGCTCTCGCAGCGGTCCGAAGAAGCGGTAGACGTAGCCCAGGAACGCCAGCAATACGCCGACCGTGATCACGTCGTTTGCCGCCAAGGTGCCGCCATAGCCCAGCACCAGGGCCACGCCCAGCATATTCGTGATGGTCATCGTCGGGAAGACGGCAGCGAAGAGGAGGCCCGCGCGAAGGTTGGCCTTCATGTTGCGCAGGCTCAGGCTCTCGAACTGCTCGACGGTGAAGGATTCCTTCGAAAGCGACTGCGCCACCTTCATCCCCGTCACGCCCTGCTCCACCCCGGTGTTCACCGCGGCCAGCGCTCGCTGAACATCTCGATAGGTCTTGCGCATCGCTTTGCCCAATAAGCTCATGCTCACGATGACCACCGGGATGGAGATCAGCGTCACCAGAGTCAAACGCACGTTCAGTGCGGCCATGATCGTGACGATACCCGCCAACGTGAATAGGTCGTTGACAAGATTCAGAGCCCCGTTAGAGGCAATCTCCGAGACGGCGTTGACATCGTTCGTCAGCCGCGACGCCACCTCGCCGACGCGCTCCTGCTCGTGGAAGGCCACGGACTGACGCAGCACACGGCTAAAGAGATCGCGCCTCAGATCATAAACGACGTGCTGCCCGACCCAGGCGGACAGATAGCCCTGCCAGTAGACGGCGAACCAATAGAGTCCGTTAAGGGCCAGGTAGAGCAAAGCGATCCACGTCAGTCCCCGCAAGTCCTCGGCTGCGACGTACGTATCCACGGCCACCTTCATCAAATAGGGCATGCTCAACGTCGTCGCTGTCACCGTCAACGTTGCCAGGAGCGCGAGAAGCACACGTCCTTTGTAGGCGCGCACATACTTCCATAGCGTGGTCAGTGCCTGCCGATCCAGCTTTCTCAGGCTATAGGCTGTCTCTCCGTTACCCTGGAGGCGTCCCATGAATCCACCGCGAATGGTCATCCACCACCTCCTATCAGCATCTCGGGTTCGGGCGTCAGCGTCTCGCCCGCCACCTGGAGCTCATAGAGCTGCCGGTAGAGTCCATCCTGCGCGAGGAGAATCTCGTGCGCCGATCGTTCCCCTTCGCCTCGCGCTCGCTCGACAATGTGCCCATCGCGGAGCACCAGAATCCTATCAGCGTGCTGGACGGTCCATAGGCGGTGGGCGATCACGAAGGTCGTGCGCCCTGCACGAACCTCTTCCAGCGCCTGCTGCATCTGAAGCTCGGTCTCGGCGTCCACGCTGGAGGTGGGCTCGTCGAGTATGAGAATCCGCGGGTCGGTCAGTAGGACGCGTGCCAGCGCAATCCGCTGCTTCTGACCGCCGGAGAGGCGCACGCCGCGCTCCCCCACCGGTGTGCCGTAGCCCAGCGGGAGAGAGGCGATGAAGTCATGCATCTGCGCCACCCGAGCCGCCCATTCGATCTCTTTCTGAGTGACGTGTGGATTCCCGTAGGCGATATTCTCACCAATAGAGGCATCGAAGAGAAAGACCGTCTGCAACGCGATGCCGATCGCATCGCGCAGGCTCTGGACCGTGACATCGCGGATCTCGTGCCCGTCGATAGTGATGCGACCCGATTGCACATCGTAGAAACGGGGAAGCAAATGGACTAGCGTGGTCTTCCCCGCGCCGGAAGGCCCCACGAGCGCTACCATCTCGCCCGGCGCCGCCTCTAGCGAGACATTGCGCAGCGCCTCCACCTCCTCGCCAGAGGAACCATCGGGGCCATTGCCACCTCCATAGGCAAAGCTGACACTGTCGAAGCAAACCCGGCCCTCCGCCTGAGGAAGGGGATAGGCATTGGGCGCATCCCGAACGTCGGGCTCGGTGTCCAGTACATCGAAGACCCGCTCGGCAGCCGCCATAGCCCGCAATGTCATGCTGAGCATCATCCCGGTCTGGCGGATGGGGCGTAGCAGCACCTGAATATAAGTCGTAAATCCGATCAGGGTGCCCAAGGTGACGGCGCCGCTAATCACACGCCACCCACCGAACCAAAGGACAAGGGCGGTCGCAACGCCCATCAGGACGTGGGCGTAAGGCATCCACAGAGACGTGATCTGGGCAGAGTCTAGA
>JBNGDU010000147.1:0-8732 GCA_049975025.1 Anaerolineae bacterium | reverse complement strand
GTCCAGATTGGCCTGCAGCACCTGGCGGCTCCTCTGGTCCACGCGCTTTTGCTCAAATGCCTCGCGGCCGAAGAGCTTGACGACGACGAATCCCGCCAGACTCTCTTGCAACGCAGCGCTCAGACCTGCCAGTGCCCGGCGCATTCTGGCCATAGCAGGGCGCACGCGACGCGCATAGACCGACATCCCGTGAGCGATCAGCGGCAGACAGGCCAGGTAGACGAGGCCTAGGCGCCAGTCCCACGTCAGGAGCACGACGAAAATACCGATCAGGGTCATCACATTCGTCAGCACAATCACCGCCGCGCGCCCGAAAAAGGTATTGAGGGCATCCACATCGGCGGTCACCCGCGACATCAGATCACCGGTGCGGGCGCGATCGTAGAAGGAGAACGAGAGCCGGCTGAGGTGCTCGAATACAGCATTGCGGATCTCGAAGACGATACTCTGACCCATATAAGCTGTGAGGTAGAGGCGCAGAAAGTCAATGCCCCCCTGGACCAACGCCAGGATCAATAAACCGCCGGCGGCCCACCAGATAAGCCGGTGCTCCCCACCCAAGATGAAACGATCCACAGCGCGGCGTATGATAATTGGGGGTGTCAGCTCAGCTGCCGTTGTCAACAAGGCCGCCAAAGCCACCCCGATCAACAGGCCCAGATGGGGCTTCATGTAGCGCAACAGGCGCACCAGAATAGGGCCTACCGGGCCTGCCGGTTTAGCTCCAGATCCGGGTCCACCGCGTTGACCTCCGCCGCCTGGTCCCTTACCACCACCGGGACCTTTCCGTTCTTGTCCACTTTTTGACTTATCCAACTGCGCGACCTTTTTTTGTCTGTTTTCTGAATCGCTCAACTGACTTCCCTCCTGATGACAAACACGTCTCCAAGCAGCTCTCGGGTCATCTCTATGTATGCAGTCAGCCGCTCGCCGTCCAAAAAGTAGTGGATCCGGTGACGGCGACGCTCCCCACGTAGCAGTCCCAGGTCCTTAAGCACACGGAGATGTTGCGAGACGTTTGACGTCGAGGTGCCGAGCTCGCAAGCCAAACGGCTGACGCACATCGCCTGTCCCGGCTCCTGACGCGCGAGGAGCGCCACGAGTTGGAGGCGTGTTTCGTCGCCGAGCGCCTTGAAAAAGCGGGCCAAGTCTGCCGAATGGTTCACGGGATAACCTTTAGTGATCGCTTAAACACTCAAGATTCTACCACCGACGGCTTGTCTGTCAAACCGCGTCAGAGAACATCATCCCTACTTCGTTTCTTTATCAAAGCTTCACAAAAGAGCGCTATGCTAAGAGCGTCATATTGTAGAAGCGATAGCAGGAATAGGAGTGTAGGGCAATAATGGACACGCGGACGCGCAGGCGAGCGAAGAAGCGCAGGATCTGGATCGTCATCTCGCTCCTGGTGATCGTGGGAGCGGTGGGGGCTACGTTTACTATGCCCGAGAAGCAGATGCGTCCGACGAGCCGGAGGAACCGGTGATGCAGACAGCGACGGTTCGCAAGGGTGATATTGTCATAACGGCCGTGGGAAGCGGAAACCTGATGCCGGCCGCCGACACCTCACTAGGGTTTCGCAGCGGGGGCACGGTTGTCAAGATTCCTGTCGAGGTTGGAACGGTCGTGGAGGCCGGCGTGACGTCTCAGGGCATGGGGGGACGCAACAGTGGCTTGAGCCAGGAGGAGCGAGAGGCAGCTCGCGCGACCGCAGAGGCTCTGGGCACACCTGTGGGTACAGGAAGCGGGGGTGGCAGGCGCGCAGAGCGACGCGATGTCTTGCTGGATAGTGTGATTGCGTTCTTGGAGACGCGCGCTCAGGGGTAGAGACCAGAGACTGAAAAAGCAAAACGACCCGCGTTTAGTGAAGCAAACGCGGGTCTTCAAAATGCATACTGATATGAATGCCCTCGCCGGAGGAAGGCAGCTGGCCCCTACTCCAGAACCGGCGCGACTTTCGCGATCCGCTTGGACCACCACGCGCCAAGCCCCCACGTCTCGGCGACCTCCGACGTGGTGAGGGCGGGGATGAGCACGGCGTAGATAAGGTGCTGGTCCAGGATCGGGTTGTTCTCCGGTGGCAGGTGCGCCGACCACATCATCAGCATCATCAGGGGACCCGCCACAGCCGCGATCCGCGTGCCGATGCCCAACAGCAGAGCGACACCCAGACCGAAGAGCCCGAACATAAAGAGGGCGTCAACGATAGGATGACCTGCGATGCTCTGATAGACCGGGGCGAGCGGCCCCGCCGTGCCGAAGTTCAGAAAGCCATAGGTCGGCGAGCCGCCGGCAATCCAGGCGTTCTCCGGTGCTGTTGCAAACCCCAGTCCGAGGAGCTTGTCAAGGAACGCCCATAAGAAGATAAACCCCAGAGCGATCCGGGTGACCGCTAGAAACCGTCGTGATGTAGGATTCATACTTTCCCTCCAGTAAAACTGGGAACGCTACTTACCAGTTTAGTCCATCACGGTATCCACGGGAGAGCCATATCTACTAGATGCATCCAGGCCAAATGGCGGGGTAGGGACGAAGGGGGGTCTTGTGTGAAAGGAGCGACGACATTATCATGATGGACGAGCCTGGAGCACCAGAACCTATACCGTACGAAAGGGAGGCAGACGTGCCGCCAAATATCCTCTTTATCACCTGTGATCAACTGCGGAAGGATACCCTAGGATGCTATGGAGACCCCATCGTCCAAACCCCGAATATCGACCGTCTCGCCTCGCGCGGCGCGCGCTTTAGCCGAGTCTTCACCGCTTACCCGGTCTGTGCGCCCAATCGCGCCAGCCTGGCCACGGGGCGCTATCCCACCATCAACGGTGTCCGGAACACCGGCGTCATTCTGCCCGAGGATGAGATGACAATGATGGAAGTCGCACGCCGGCACGGCTACGCGACCTACGGCGCCGGCAAGATGCACTTCGGCCCGCAGTGGCGTTTTCCGCCGGACGGCGGACCACTCAAGGACCCCAAGCCCGAGTGGGCGGTGAACCCTCAGCCGGAGACCTGGGAGTTCCCCTGGCACGGATTCGAGCAGGTGGCAATCACCGAGGATCATCGGGTGGGTCCGTACGGCGACTACCTGGCGGAGCACGGCTATGACGTCTGGGCCGATCCCCACAGCTTCACCTATCCCCAGCATATCACGGCGCGCTCCGTCTACCCGGAGGAGCACCACCAGACGACCTGGGTCGGCGACCGCACGCTGGAATTCCTGGAAGCGCACGACGCTGAGCGACCGTTCTTCATGTGGACCAGCTTCGTCGACCCCCACCATCCCTTCACGCCGCCGGCGCCCTACGACACCCTCTACGATCCGGCGGATATGCCGGTACCGCTCTGGAATCCGGACGAGGTCGAAGGTTGGCCTGAGGCCTACCGTCGGAAGCACTTCCGCACCGAGGGAAGTCACGAGGCCATCGGTATGCACACCATCAGCGACGCAGCGTGGCAGCGCGTCCGCGCCTTTTACTACGGCATGATCAACTTGATCGACAAACAGATCGGACGCATCCTGGGCTTGCTTGAGCGCCGCCAGATGCTGCACAACACGATCATCGCCTTCACCAGCGACCACGGGGAAATGCTGGGAGACCACCACCTGGTCTTCAAGGGTACCACCTACGATCAGGTGACGAACGTACCGCTCATCATCGTGCGACCGGGTGAGACCGCCCATGGCGCATCGCTCGACTCTCTCGCCTGCAGTATCGACATCACGCCCACGCTCCTGGAGCTTGCCGGGATGGAGATCCCGGCAGGCGTGCAGGGTGCGTCCCTGCAGCCCCTGCTGGATGCCAGGGAGGAGACGCACTTTCGGGACGCTGTGCTCATCGAGAACGCCGGGATTCGGCGCTCGGTGCGCACAGCCGATGCGCTTCTCACCTGGCACGGGGATGGGGAACGGGGCGAGCTGTATGATCTCAAGGCTGATCCGCACGCTTTCAGCAATCTCTGGGATAATCCCGCGCACGCGGACCTTCAGAGGACAATGATGAACCGGCTTATCCGGTTGATGGCCGAGAACGTCGATCCCCTGCCGCCACGCGTTGGCGCATGCTAGACTTGAGAAAGAAGGACGGCGTTGAAACGCCTAATACGAACGGGTGCCGACCCGCTGACTCTTGACGTTTGACTCTTGATCTTGACTCTACGAACGCTCTCTACCCTGGACCGGTCGTCCACCAAGTTAGGAGAAAAACCACTGCAGCAGTTCACCGCCCCAGATCAGGCTGATAGCACATCCGAGGATGATAAAGGGACCGTAAGGGATCGCCGTCTTGAGGCCGCCCTTGCGCACGACAAGCACCAAAAAGGCGCCCAAGCCCCCGAGCAGGAAGGCCAAAAGGAGCGCCTCCAGTACAACAGGAAATCCGACAGCGGCTCCCACGTAGGAAGCCAGAGTCATATCCCCCTCTCCTAGCGCGCCCTCGCCAAAGATCGCCACGCCCAACCATATAAGCAAGCGGAAGATGACGAAGCCAAGCGCTGCGCCCGCCAAAGAAGACCACCAGGGCCCGCCCTCGGTCCAGGGCAGGGCCAACCCGAAGAGGGAACCGACGACGAGCATAACCGCCAAGGAGCTCAACGTGATCACGTTGGGCACACGCTTGGCCTCCAAATCCGTCACCAGAATCATCGCCAGAGGCACAAGCGCGACCATGGCGAGTCCGACGCGGGGACTCATCCCATAGCGCGTCGCCAGCAGCGCCCAGCCCGTAGCCAAGAAGAGCTCTCCAGCCAACCGCGGCAACCTGAAATGCCGACCACAGGCCCGACAGCGGGCGCTGCCCGTGACAAACGCGAGCGTGGCACTCCACTGGAGTGGCGCATAAGGTTCCGTGCAATATGGGCACCGCGGGACCGAAACTCGCCGCATCGACAGCGCGGCCTCAGCCACGTGCGACGCCGCGGTGCCCACTAATAACCCAAGCAACACAACACCGATGACCAGTAGGATCATAGCATCTCACGCTCGCTCTAGGAGAGGAGCTTGGCGCTCCAGTGGGGTGGGATCGGCACGACGCGCCCGTGCTGGTTGACGCAGACGTGGGTCGTGCGTCCCTTGGTGAGCAGCGTCCCGGTATCCGCATTCGTTATCCGGTAGGAGACGGTAAAGCCACGGCTGCGCACGGCTGAGATCCAGGTGCGCACGCGGATGCGATCGCCAAACCTGGCGGACGCAACGTAACGGGCGCTGACATCGGTCACCATAAGGAAATAGCCCTCGTCCTCGATCAAAGCGTAGCCGCGAGGGTCACCCAACCGCTCACGAAACCAAGCGCTCCGCCCCTCCTCAAACCAGAGGATGTAAGCAGCGTGGTTCACAATCCCCATCGCGTCGGTCTTGGCATACCGGACGCTGAACGTTGTCTCAACTACGAATGTTTCGCGCTCCATATCCACCTCACAAGTTAATACTTGGCCAGCGAAGACCGTTGGGCAAACGCCCGGCACTTAGGGGCTCACAAGCAGAGATCGACATAGGCGCCGGGTTCGATCAGCCGACCGTCGATTCTGTTGAGGCTGATAACCTCGTGATGCGGGAAAAGACGCCTGATCTCTCGCACGTAGAGCCCGGGATTCAACTCACCCACGACAATGCGCGCCACGCCTGCAGCCGCCTCGCGCAATCGCTGCTCTGGGACAGGCCACAGACTCTGCACCACACCGCCTGAGACCCGCTTACCGACCGCGCGCGCCACCTCCACCGCCGCCTCCATAGCGCCGGCAGACGTGCCATAGGAGATCAATAGTGTTTCGGCGCCCGGCTGTAGATCGGTTCGCAGATAGGCGAGCTCCTCCGCATGTTGGGCGAACTTGGCGAGCAACCGCCGGTTCAAAGCCTCCACCGTAGCCGGGTCTTTGATGATCGTTTGCTCCTCGTCATGCGTCGATCCGGTGAACCGAGTCACGCGCCCAGCACCAAAGGGCACCAGGCGGTCGCCCACTGGGTCGATACGGTCCAATTCCTTCACCAAGAGCTCAGGCCATTCGACCGTTACCTGGGTTAGGTTCAATTCCTTGTCGGTGAGCAAGATCACGGGAGACCGGAACCGGTGCGCCAACGCAAACGCCTCCATTGTGAGCGTCGCACACTCCACCGTCGAAGATGGGGCGAGGACGATGAGAGGGTATCCACCGCCGGTGCCCCACCTAGCAAATTGCACATCGCCTTGACCAATCGTGGTCGCACCGCCCGTCGAGGGCCCCAAGCGCTGCACGTCGACGATTACCAGGGGGAGTTCGGCCATCACGGCCAGGCCGATGTTCTCGCTGTAGAGGCTCATCCCAGGGCCGCTGGTCGCCGTCAGACAGCGACGCCCGGACGCCGCTGCGCCGATACAGAGACCGATACTCGCGATCTCATCCTCACCCTCGATGGCGATCCCGCCGGTCTTGGGCATCTCTCGCATCATGTGGAGTAGGATTGGCGTCGCGGGTGTAATCGGATAGCCGGCGAAGAAGTCACAGCCGGCAGCAAAGGCGCCGCGCACGATAGCAGTGGCGCCATCCATCAATTCACGCACTAGAGGCCTCCGGGCATAGGTGTTTGCAGCAATTGGAGTCTGCGAGTCAGATTGTAGCACAAAGGCAATCTCCGCGCAACGCACGACACTTAAGCCAGTAGGGCGATCGCATTTGGATATAGATGCTCGTAGCCCCCGTCTCGCGGGCGTTTTTGGCGCGGGAAGCCCCGTTGCAGAGGCTGGTCCATGCTCAGGCCGCCCCGAGGACGGGGCTTTGAGCCTTAAGTGCGATTGTTAAGCCAATGATGCATCTCCGGAGACGCACCGTCGACCATTGTCGATCTTCGGCTGAGCCGTTGTTCGACTAGCCTCCTGCCCAGTTCGCGGGGTTCGCAGTTGCAGGGGGTACCACCAGGCGCGCATTCCCAGGGGAGAACAGCGCTAACCCCCTAGCATGGAGCCGCGACCACGCCGAACGGAGAACGGCGTCTGCGTCAGGACTCGCCCGCGGAGGCGATCAACTCCTGCTTGAGCTCCCAAAGGTTCTGGGTTAGTGAGACGTGGTAACGGTGAGGATTCATGATCCGGCGGACACCCGGATAGATGTTGTTCATGTCCGCGACCCGCATCTCCCGGATCTCCTCAATGGACGGCGTCTCATAGACCAGCTTGCCCTCATCCAAGACGTCGACCAGCAAGGGCTCGATCTCGGAGATACGCGAGCGATCCAAAACCCGCTGCTGTGTGTGATCCGTGGGATGGCGCAGCCGGAGGGAATCAGCCTCTCGGGGATCCTCTTCGTAAAGCGCCAGCAGGTCTGCGATGGCTCGATTCCGCTGATCGTAGATGCGCCACACCCGCTTATGCCCTGGGTTAGGGACCTTCGCCGGGGTCTCGGAAATCTTGATCGCCGGCTGCCAAGCGCCGTTCTCTCGAATCGCCACAAGCTTGTAGACGCCATCCAGCGCTGCATCTCCACCGGAGGTAATGAGCCGGGTGCCCACACCATAGACCAAGCGCCCGATGAGATCGTCCGGGTCCAGACCATAGCGTGGTGCCTCTTCTTGGATCTGGGTCAAGATCTGCAAGATCACCAACTCGTCGAGCTGGTTGGAGAGGACAATGGAGACGTCAGGGAACCCGGCCTCGTTGAGCTGGCGGGCCGCCTGAATACTGAGGTAGGCCAGGTCACCGGAGTCCAAGCGAATGCCCACCGGCTCGTGGCCCTTCTCCCGCAGTTCCTCAAAGACCTTGATCGCGTTAGGCACACCGCTCTCCACCGTGTCGACGGTATCCACGAGGAGCAAACAGTCGTCCGGATAGACCTCGGCATAGGCCCGGAAGGCATCGAGCTCGCTCCCGCCCAGCGCCATAAAAACCTGGACCATGCTATGCGCGTGGGTACCCTTAGGCGGATATCCCAGTACATGCGAGATGCCGACGTTGGAGGTAAAGTCGGCGCCTCCGATCAACGCTGCCCGGGCGCCGGCGTTAGCCGCCTGCCACTGCGCACGTCGCAGCCCAAACTCCAGCAGCAGCTGCCCACGCCCGCTCTCGTGGATCCGAGCGGCCTTCGTCGCGATCAGCGTTTGATAGTTCAGATGATTCAGCAGCGATGTCTCCAGGATCTGAGCCATTGCCAGGGGCCCCTGGACCACGGTAATGGGCACATTCGGATGGACCACGCGGCCCTCCGGTATAGCGCGAAGCGTGATACCCTCGAAATTGCCGGCGTCCCTCAGCCAGTCCAGGAAGTCATCATCGAAAATCTGCCCCCCAGCGTTATCCTTCTGACCACGGAGATAGTCCAGATCCTCCTCACGGAACCGGACCGAACTTATCCAGTCCAGTAGCCACGCCAGCCCGGCGTTGATGCAGTATCCGGCCTGGTGGGAACCGTAATCGGGGTAGCTGCGGAAGAAGTGGTCGAACTGAGCGCTCTTCTCGTGAAGGCCCATTCTGAAGTAAAGCTGCGCCATCGTCAATTGGTACTCGTCAGTGTAGAGAATGCCGTAGGCCGTCTGTTGGTCTAATGTCTCCATCGTTCCCTCCGATCGGAGCGTCAAGACGCTTTCCCTGAGTAGACTGAGGCCGGTTCTCCCGCCAGATCCAGGCATCTCAGCCGGTCGTCCTGATAAACACCATAAGCATCATCAATATTGTAGCACGCTCCAACACGTTTCACAAACTATGGCTGACGAGGGGTGTGTTCAGAAATGGGGGCGAATCTCTTAGCCAGGCTCACCGCTACAGCAT
>JBNGDU010000146.1:2477-20793 GCA_049975025.1 Anaerolineae bacterium | reverse complement strand
CGCGCGATGCCGCCGAAGTGGTACCAGTCAAAGTACTCATGGTGGAGGGGCGAGCGTTCATAGTTGAATCGGTTGTCCACCAGTACGACAAGGTCCACCGCACCGGGGTCGTGGTCGGTCAGGTCGACGGCGAACCGGGTGAAGCCCCCGGCGTGATCGCGGACCGGCTCACCATCCACAAACACGCGACACCAATGGTGCACCGCGTCGAGGATCAACTGGTGCGGCGAAGCATCGGACAATCTGACCTGCCGCCGGTAGGCGGTCAATCCGCGTTTGCCGGCATAGGCCGGCGTCGCGTCAAAGCAGCCCGGCACCGGCATACGGTCATCGAACTCGATAGTGTTGACATCCACCTCATCGGGATCGACATCGCCCAGGAAGGCAAAATCCCAGAAGCCCTCAAGGTGGGTCACGTGACGAACTTCATGCTCGCTAAATCGACGAAGCACTGACAGCCTCCTTCCAAACCTTGTTCAGGTGACCAACTCAGACCAGACAGTGAAATCAAAGGCCCCAGCGTATCGCCTGCCGCACAGCGAAGTCAGCCTTCGTCAGGCGGCGTTACGTCGTGAAAGTGCAGGTGCCGATACAGCTCCACGAACTTGGACAGCTTGGGCCCGCCAAGAACGGAAATCGACGTGCAACGAACGGCGATCCGAACCTGACCGCAAAAGGCCGGGAAGCTATCGGTACTCCTGGGGCACGTATGCCTCGAGGACGGTCTCCGCGAAGACATGATCGAGCTGCGCGAACCGCTGGCGCCCGTCGATGAGGGGTACCATCGGCCAGCCGTCACCGATGAGAGGACGAGCGTATCGCACGAAGTGATCGGTGACATCGGTACGAGAGGGCGCGATCCAATCCTCGGGGAACGAGCGCTCGGAGTTCGCCACGGTCTCTAGCGGCACCTTGCCATAGCGCACGTTGTAAATGGCGCCGGGCTCTCGGAGGATGGTCGCCATGTAGCCGGAGCCCTCGTCAGTCGCGATCTCGGCTGCCTTCCAGCCGACGCGATAGGCCTCCTCGATGTCGACCGTCGAGGCGTAGATAACGTTATGGCGCTGATCCGTGCCCGGCACGTTCCCTCGGGCGGCACCGCGGGCAGCGAGCCCAACTTCGTTGAGGTGATTCACGATGATCTGTTCCACCGTCATCTCACTGGACGAGAACATCGTATGCCCGAAAGCGTCTTGGCGCTCGCCGATCTCACCGACGTCAAAGCCCTCGCTGACCACGACAAGGGCCCGACCTCGCGCCCTGAGCGTGTCATTGACCGTGTCGGTGAGCTCCTCCAGGCTCATACCCGATTCGGTCATGAAGATCAACAGCGGCATCTCTCGGTCTGGGTCGGCAAGCCGGGCCGCCGCCGGGATGAAACCGATCTTGCGTCCCATCGCCTGGATCACCAAGACCGGATCCGAGGGGGACGAGCCCGAGTTCTCCTGGTTGGCGTTCTGGATATTGAGCGCCCAATAGCGGGCCACGCTGCCATAGCCGGGAGTGTGGTCGATCAACTTGAACTCGCTATCCCCCACGTCGTTGTCAATCGTCTTCGGCACGCCGGTGGACACCAGATCGAGCCCGCGATCCTGGGCCAACTGGGCGACCTTATGCGCCGTGTCCATGGAATCGTTGCCGCCGTTGTAGAAGAAGTAACCGACATCATGGGCCTTGAAGACCTCGACGATGCGCTCGAAGTCCTCCTGCTGGTGAGGCTTTAGCTTGTAGCGGCAGGTGCCAATCGCGCCGGCCGCGGGGGTGGTGCTCAAGAGCGCGATCTCCTCAGCGGACTGCGCCGACATATCGAGGAGTTCCTCGCGAAGCACCCCTTCGATGCCGTGATATCCGGCGTAGATCGTGCCAAAGGTCTCCGGATAAGCCTTGCACGCCTCGACCACGCCGCGAAGTGAGGCGTTGATCACCGGCGTCGGACCGCCGGATTGAGCGACAATCACGTTCTTCGCCTTCGCCATCTAGACTCCCTCCTTGCTCACGTCTCTTTGGACAACACAGTCACTGCGGGCAAGCGGCGCGTGGATTGACGTCGCTTGCCCGCAACCTAAAGTCACTACGATTCTTCCGGTGGCTGGCTCATATCCACCCACTCGGTGTGGTATGATCCTTCCCTACCCAGCTTGCGATAGGTGTGCGAGCCGAAGTAGTCGCGCTGCGCCTGGGTCAAGTTGGCCGGGAGCCGCGCTGTGCGGTAGGCGTCGAAGTAAGCCAGAACCGACGCGAAGGCCGGCGCCGGGATGCCGCTCTCCGCAGCGAACTTCACGACGTCTCGGAGCGCCGCACGCCGCGATAGGACGGCCTCACCAAAGTCGCCGTCCATCAGCAAGTTGGTGAGGTCCGGGGCCTTCGCGAAAGCCAAGCGAATGTCCTCCAACAGATCCGCGCGGATGATGCAACCGCCCCGCCAGATCTTGGCGATCTCGGCGTAGTCCAGGTTGTAGTCGTACTCCTCGCTCGCCGCGCGAAGCAGAGAGAAGCCCTGGGCAAAGGAGCAGATCATGCCGGCGAACAGCGCCTGGCGCATCTTGTCCACGAAGGCGTCCGCATCGCCGTCAAAACCGCCCTCCGAACTCCCCAGCGTCTTCGAAGCCGCCTCCCGCTCCTCCTTATAGGCAGAGATAATCCGCGCCTCCACAGCCGCGTTGATGGTCGGCGTGGGCACACCCAGGTCGAGCGCGTCCTGCGAGGTCCATTTCCCGGTGCCCTTCTGCTTGGCCTCATCCAGGATGACGTCGATCAAGGGTTTGCCCGTCTCCTCATCGGTCTCGGCGAAGATATCGGCCGTGATCTCAACGAGATAGGACGCGAGCTCGGCTTCGTTCCAGGCGGCGAAGATCTCGTGAAGCCTCGGCGCCTGGAGTCCCACGCCACGATGAAGTAGATCGTAGACCTCGGCAGTGAGTTGCATGATGGCGTACTCGATGCCGTTATGAACCATCTTGACGTAGTGTCCGGCGCCCCTGGGGCCGATGTAGGCCACACAGGGCTCGCCGTTGACCTTGGCCGCCACCGCCTCAAAGTGAGGCTGGATGATCTCCCAGGCGTCTTTGGAACCGCCGGGCATGATCGAGGGCCCCCAGAGGGCACCGTACTGACCTCCGCTGACGCCGGTGCCGATGTACATCAGGCCCATCGATTCCAGCATCTCGGTGCGGCGCTCCGTGTCGGTGAAGTGCGAGTTTCCGCCGTCGATAAGCAGGTCGCCCTCGTCGAGGAGGACCTTGATGCCGTTGATCACCGCATCCACAGGATCTCCAGCCGGCACCATCATCATGATCCTGCGCGGTTGCTTGAGACCTGCGACGAACTCGTCCGCTTCGACGTAGCCTACGACGTCCCTGTCAGGCTCTTCGTTGAACGCCTTGACCTTATCAGCATCAAGGTCCTGGCCCGCGACGCGAAAACCGTGGCGCTCCAGGTTGAACGCCAGCATCTGTCCCATCACACCAAGGCCAATGATCCCAAAATCTGCCCTCTCCATAGGTGCCTCCCTTCAGGTACGAACTTACAGACATCACATAAACGAATCTTCCATATCGGAGTCCACACCCTCTATCGCCTCCTTCTCGAATGTGGAGCTCTTGATCAACTGCATCAACTCGGCCTCGTAGGCGGCGCTGTCCAACGGCAGGTCGACCGGCTTACCCTGGAGCGAGGAGTAGAGCATCGCGTTGGCGAGCTCGACGGAGTTGATGCCCTCCTCCGCCGGGGCGATGAGCGGCTCACCGGTCAGGATGGCGTTGGCGAAGTTCTCCAGTACCGCCGCGTGCTGGCGACCGTGGCCCTGCACCGGGATCTTGACGTGCCAGACCGGCGGCTTGGCGAAAGAGGCCTTCGAGGTCTGTAGGAACTCGGTGGCGGGTATTTCGTTGCGTGTGTAGGTGATCTCGTCGTTCTCCATCACGAGCTTGCCCTGATCCCCGGCGATCTCCAGACGGTTCGTGCCCGGAGCCTCCCCGGTCGACGTCACGAAGATCCCGGTACATCCCTTGGGATAGACCATATAGGCCGTGACCTCGTCCTCGACCTCGATGTTGTGGCGCTTGCCGATATCACAAAAGCCCCGGATCTGCTCCGGCATCCCGACGATCCACTGCAGCAGGTCCAGATTGTGCGGGCACTGGTTAAGCAGCACGCCGCCCCCCTCTCCCTCCCAGGTCGCGCGCCAGCCGCCGGAGTCGTAGTAGGCCTGGGATCGGAACCAACTCGTGATAATCCAGTTGACGCGCAGCAGCTCGCCCAGCTCGCCGGACCGCACCAACTCCCGGATCTTCTGATAGTGGGAGTCGGTGCGCTGGTTGAACATGGCCGCGAAGACGAGATTCTCGTCAGTGTGGGCCGCGATCAACCGCTCGCAGTCCGCTTTGTGAACCGAGATAGGCTTCTCCACCAGCACATGATAACCGGCGCCTAAGGCTGCAATCCCGATCGTCGTGTGGTCGTAGTGCGGCGTCGCGATGATGACCGCGTCACACACACGATCCGCCAACAGAGTATCAGCATCGAAGTAAGGTTTCGCCCCGTACCGCTCGGCGGCGGCCTTGGCCTTCTCCGGCACGATGTCACAGACGGCTGTCAGCTCTACCTTTGGCTCCTTCGCGATATTGGCGAGGTGGAGTGTGCCGATATTGCCGATGCCGATGACCGCGATCTTGACCTGATCCATTGATAGCCTCCTTGATGAGAGCTTAGTTTTCGGATTACCCGCTCATTCCTTGAGTCGATAGAGTTGCTCGCCCGCGCGCGGGATAAAGAGAATCCCCTCGTCCTCCCGGTCGCGCCACGCGTCAAAGTCGATGTCGTCAGGATCCATGTAGCCGAGGTTGACCCGCTCACATACCTCGCGCGGGATGCCCGTGGCCAGAGTCACATTGATACGCGGCTCCTCGGCACCGGAGTCCAGATCGTACTCACCGACCCCGCGCAGATGCGTTGAATGCGCCAACACGCCCCAGGGCTGATCCTTGAAATGATCCCACTGCTTGACGAAGTAGTCCCGAACGTGGTACCCAACCTCACCAAGGACCTTGCCGTGGGTATATGAGATCTCGTCGATGTGGGGGGCGTAGATAATCACCTCTCCGCCGTCCTCGACCACCGGCTCCACCTTATACATGCCCTTGGCAGCAGTCCAGATATCGTCGTAGAGATCGGGCATGACCGACAGCACCCTCTTGAAGCGGTGGTCGACGTAATGGATATGCAGCTGCGACGAAAGCTCAACCGCATCCAGCCATGCCTCCTTGTAATCCCCGACGAAGAGCCCCGCCAGCCCTTCATGCGTGACGACCATGTTGCAGAAGAGCTTGGGCGTGGGTATCAGATCCACCGCCTGGTCGATGACCTTGCGAACCGGGGTATCCCAATGACCGATGATCCGCATGCTCGTGATCAAAGCCCCAAGCCAGTGGGTGAAGTTGATGACCTCAGGCCCCGATACACCCGGGAAGAAGTACTTGGTAGCGCCGGAGAAGCCCGCAACCTCATGCGGGAAGACCGGACCGCAGACGATGACGATATCGGCCTCCAAAACACGCCGGTTGACCGTGACGGGTACGTTCATCGAGAGCATGCCGTCGGTGATCTCCTCGATGTCCGCTTCCGGCAACGTGCCGACCGTGGTGAACGTCTCCGGCAAGTCCCACCGATGGTTGACAAGGCCGACATCGGCGAACGTCGTCGTTCTTTCGCGCTCGCTAATGCCCAACAGTTTGTTCAAGGCCTCCTGGTCCATCAACGGATGGGTGCCAAGCGCCACCAGAAAGTCCAGCTTCGCGACCCTGTCCTTAAGGAGCTTGTGGAAGAGCCGGAACACCATCGGGATAGGAGCGGTTCGGGTGCTATCGGGAATGATGATCAAGGCCCGCTTTCCCGCCAAATCCACCTGATCAAAAGCCTCCGCCAGGATCTCCTCGGTTTCAGCCTTACTCAGATACCTATCTGTCTCTCCCTTGCCAATCTTCATCGAAATGCCTCGCTTTTCTATCGTATCTCGATCCGTGCTGTCATCTCGTCATTTGCGGACGTGCATATCACCGTAGACAACCCACTTGTACGTCGTGAGTTCCTCCAGGCCCATCGGGCCGCGCGCGTGCAGCTTTTGCGTGCTGATGGCGACCTCGGCCCCGAGCCCCAACTGACCACCATCGTTGAACCGGGTGCTGGCGTTGACAAAGACCGCAGCCGAGTCCACCGCGTTGACAAAGCGGGTCACGTTATCCCAGTCATTGGATAAGATGCCGTCGGAGTGGAAAGTGCTGTGCGCCCGAATATGCGCGATCGCCTCCTCAAGGGAATCCACAATCTTGATGCCCAGAATGAGGGCCAGCCACTCCTGATCGAAGTCATCCGCTCCCGCCGCCACGACGGTCGCATCCCTCGTGCCCGCAAGGATGTCGAAAGCCTCACCGGCAGCGTGGATCTCAACGTCGTGTCGCGCCAGGCGCTCGACCACTCTCGGAAGAAAACTCGCTGCGATGTCACGATGGACGAGCAGCGTATCCAAAGCATTGCAGACGCTCGGACGCTGCACCTTAGCGTTCTCGATCACGTCGAGTGCGCCGTCGAGATCGGCGGTGGGCTCGACGTAGAGATGGCAGATCCCCAATCCGCCCGTGATGACCGGAATCGTGCTCGTCTCACGGCACAATCGGTGCAAGCCCGCGCCACCGCGAGGGATGATCATATCGACGTAAGCATCGAGACGCAGCAGTTCCCGTACCAGGGCGCGATCAGGGTTGCTGACGTATTGCACCGCGTCCAGAGGCAGGGCCGTCTTGACCAACGCATCTCGGATCACCCGGACCAGCGCTATATTACTGCGCAGCGTCTCGCTGCCGCCACGAAGGATGACGGCATTCCCCGTCTTGAGGGAGAGCGCCGCGATGTCGATCGTGACGTTGGGCCGCGCCTCGTAGATCACACCAAGCACACCAATTGGGGTGCGCCGCCGGCTCACCCGAAGCCCGTTCGGAAGCACCCGACCCTCCAATATCTCACCGACGGGATCGGGAAGCGCGACCACGTCCCGGGTCCCGACAGCCAGCTTACGGACACGAGCCTCGGTCAACAGCAGACGATCAAGCAGCGCATCGCTCAAGCCCTTAGCGCGACCCTCCTCGATATCCAAGGCGTTTTCGGCCAGGATCTTGTCGGCCTGCGCCTCAATTTCATCGGCGACAGCCAACAACGCTGCGTCCTTCTCCTCAGTCGTCAGCGTCGCCAACTCCTGGCTGGCGACCCTAGCCAACCGCCCCATCTCCACAAGATTGAAACTCTCCTCGTTCATCTGGCATTCCTCACAAAAGAATCAAATCATTGCGGTGCACGGCCACCGCACCGTACGTGTAGCCAAGAACGTCGGGGATCCGATCCGAATGACACCCCTTAATACGCTTAAGATCTTCGCTCGGGTAGCGCGCCACCCCTCGGGCCACCTCGCCTCCCATCAGCGCCTGATCCTTCTCCTCGACGATGGAGACCGTGTCACCACGATCAAATGAGCCCTCAACCTCGACGATGCCCGCGGGCAGCAAACTCCGACCATGATAGCGCAGCGCCTCGGCGGCCCCGGCGTCCACGACGATCCGCCCCGAGTTGACCGCGCCGGCCAGGATCCACCGTTTGCGGTTCTCAGGTGGCGTCTCCTGCGCCACAAAACGCGTGCCTACAAACTGATCGGATACCACGCGCGAGATCACATCGGGCTCGCCCCCGTTGGCGATCACCACCTCGATGCCCGCCCGGCGCGCGATCGCCGCAGCCTCCAACTTCGTCACCATCCCCCCTACCCCCAGGCCCGTCCGGCTCCCCTCGGCCAACGCCATCAATTCCTCGTCAATGGCGTGAACTTCCTCAATCAACTCCGCGGCGGGATCCTGCCGCGGATCGGCGGTGAACAAGCCGGGTTGATCTGTCAACAGGATCAGCAGATCCGCGTCGGCCAAAACGGCCACAAGCGCCGAGAGGTTGTCATTGTCCCCGATCTTGATCTCCTCGGTAGCGACGGCGTCGTTCTCGTTAATCACCGGGAGGATTTTGTGATCTATAAGTGTCTGAAGGGTATCCTGAGCGTTAAGGAACCTACCACGGCTCTCCACATCCCCGTGGGTCAGAAGAATCTGCCCGACGTGGAGGCCGTAGATCTCGAAGAAGCGCTCCCACATCAGCATCAGGCGACTCTGCCCAACGGCTGCCAGCATCTGTTTGGTCGCCACCGTCGAGGCCAGCTCAGGATATCCCAAGCGCTCACGTCCGGCAGCGATGGCGCCCGACGTGCAAAGGATCAGCTCGTGTCCCTGGTGGTAGAGCTCCGCGCACTGGCGCGCCAAGTCCACCATCCGCGGGGGACTCAGGCGCCGGGTGCCCCCAGTCAGGACGCTGGTCCCAACCTTTACGACGATACGTCTGGCTTGTTGTAGGTCCAGGTTATTTGTCATACCGACTCTGCGTCAAAAACCAAGATATCTCAGTTATGGATGGCAGCATCGGGCATCGTACGATCAGGACAGGGAGATGGGCAGCTCCTGATGTGCCAGACTCCCTGTCCCTCATGTCTACATCCGATGGGAATCCACAACTGCTGCCGAGCTACTTCTCCCAAGGTGGAATCTCGGGCAGCATGGCCTCGAATGCCGCGATGAGCTCGGCCTCGTAATCGCCGGCGTACTCCTCGGCCAGGAACTTATGTACGGCCTCCTCGTAGAAGCGCTCCCAGGACGCTTCCTCATCACCAGGATTGACGGGATAGAAGAGCGCGTCGTTGGCCCTTGCCGCTCGCAGATCGCCGGGCGCGTCACCGACCATCAGGATATGATCGGGCGCATACTTGCCGTTTGCCGCCAACTGGAGATGTAGTTGCTTCTTGCCCATCTCCTGCCCCGCGATGACCGACACATATTGAGCGATGTCGTGCTCCTCCCACTCCCGGACCAGCGCCTCAACGGGCGTCGCCGAGACGACGATCATATCCGCCTGGCCCTGGAGGAGCTCAAGGCTCTCCCGGACGTAGGGGAAGGGCGGCACGCCGTAGACCAGGTCGGCGACGGTGGCGTTCACAGCCCGCGTCCAACCCAGCGCGCGACACAGCTCCAGACTCGCGTGCTCCTCCATGTAGGCCACGAGCCCGTCGTTGCTCTTCGGAAAGCTGTCATTTGCGATAAACGCTCGTATATCGGGCGCGACTGGCGGCTCTACGTTGCGGGCCTTGACCTCGGGGCGCTCGCGCAGCAGGTCGAAGACCTTGATCAGCGCAGGCCACCGGTTGACGCCACGCCACTTTGAGTAGAGGTTCACGAACTCCGCGGCCTCGCGCGCGTACTTGGAAACCGGCTGCAGATCCCAATGTTTGATGATATTGGGCGTGAAGCACTCCTTGTGCTTGATCTCCATCGTGTCGAAAGCACAACCATCCGAATCTATGCCCACAAAGAACTCTTGTTGGGGGTCCATATCAACCAGGGGTTGCGCGGGCTCGGGATAATTCACCATAGATAGCCTCCTTGTCACTGATGTACTTATGAATTTGAGAACTTAGACAAACACTACACACCGCTGAAAGCGCTGAAGCCGCCATCGATCGGCACCACAACGCCGGTGACGAAACTCGCACCCGCCGAAAGCAACCAGAAGACGGTGCTGAGCAGATCCTCCGGCTCCCCGAAGCGCCCCATCGGCGTGTGGTCGATGATGGTCCGACCGCGAGGCGTGAGCTCACCGGTCTCCTCATCGATCAACAGAAAGCGATTCTGCTCCGTGAGATAGAACCCCGGCGCCAGCGCGTTGACGCGGATCGTCGCCGAGTACTCCTGATTCATGTGCACGGCCAGCCACTGGGTGAAGTTGCTCACCGCCGCCTTGGCTGCAGAGTAGGCGGGAATGCGGGTCAGGGGGCGGAAGGCGTTCATCGACGACGTGTTCAAAATGACACCCGCGCCCTCTTCCGCCATGAGCTTGCCAAAGACCTGGCTCGGCAGCAGTGTGCCGATGAAGTTGAGGTCGAAAACCCACTTCACAGCGTCGACCGGAAGATCGAAGAAAGGCAGGTCGACCGTTGTCGACGCCTCTTTCTTGTTCCCACCGGCCCCGTTGATCAAGATATCCACCCGTCCAAAATGATCCATGACAGCGTCCGCGGCGGATTCGATACTGGGCTTATCCAGGACGTCACAGACCACGGCGATAGCCTCACCGCCTTGATCATTGATCTCATCAGCCACGCTTTGCGCCGCCTCGGGGACGATGTCAAGTACCGCGACCTTGACGCCCACCCGCCCAAGGGCGCGGCTCATCTCGCCGCACAGCACGCCACCGCCGCCCGTGACAACCGCAACCTTCCCTTCCAGTCCAAAGAGCTCCTCCAAGTATGCCTTGTCCATCGTACCTCCTTTTGCTTATCAGAACGTTGCAAGTGCTTTCAGATCCAGGACGACCGCGCCACCTCACCCGTCGTCGGCAGCGAAAGGCCGCAGGTGTCTGACGAAGTGCGTTTTTAGCGCCGCGTAGTGAGCTTCCTCGTGGGCGTCCAACACCTCTTTGAGCTCCTCACCATAGGCATCCAGCGCCGAGCCGAAGGTGACGTGCAGCACCTCGCGACCGTCGAACGTGTCGAGGACGCCGGCAAGCTCGGCGTCGTCCAGGCTCTCGGGCGGCGGCACCTTATCTCTGTCCGCAGAGACGTGGTAAGTGGCGCGATCCTCGTCATATCGCTCAATGGCGAGTGCAAGGATTTGACGGAAGAGCTCCGGTGCAACGCCTGCCACGGCACGCAGGGCCTCCAGATAGCTGGTGCCCGCGGTCTTGAGATGCGCGAGACCCTGGCTGTGCTTCGCCATCAGAGGATAGATGCTGAACTTGTCCGAGCCGGAGTGAATGCTCAGCTTGTAGCCGCCCAACGAACGGGCGATAGCGGCGTGCTTAGCGAACTCCGTCTCAAAAACGTCCAGGTCGCCGATATAGTCAACGCCCTTCTCAAACCGGCCCACATACCTCGGCGCCAAGCTCACCCACTCCACGCCCAGTCTGCTGAGCTCCATGGCGATGAAGATATGCTCCAAAGGCGAGGTCGGTGTCTCAGTCTCGTCAACCGACACCTCCAGCTCGAAGGTCTCCATGCCCTTCGCCGCTGCCAAGTGATGGTACATCCTTGACGTATGCGCCAGCGCAGCACCATACTTACAGGCCGCCCGCAACAGCGCTTCTTCGTCAAAGACCAGGGTTTCCTCCTCGATGATGTGCTGACTGCCCACATACCGAGAGCGCATGGCATCGGGATATTCATTGAGCTGAGACCACGGCAACACCTCAAACTTCCGCCACAACGTCTCCGATGTGTCCGTGTGCGCCGCGTTATCGACGTGGTCGCCGGGATCGATGGTGAAGAAAGTGTATCCGGCAGCTACGCACATGTCGATGTGGTCCGTCGTCTTGAGATGATCTGCGTCGGCGCCCCAGCGTTCGCGCCACCCTTCCTGCAAGATGCCCCACATCGCGTCGTCGACGACCTCCTGAGGCGTCCGGTTGGTCCGGGCGTTCTCACGCATCGACTGCTGGGCGAAAATGGGCGCGATCCCTCCGACCTCGCGGACAGCCCGCACGTGCCCCGGCGTCGCAAGTCCTAACCGATCCCCGGTCCCTGCACTCGTCTGCAGTCCCAAAGTCATCGGACGAAGCCACGATATGCGGTCGCGCAGTCGAGACGCGTTCCCAGCTGTCAGGGAGCAGACCATCACCTCTCCGCGCAAATCACCTTCAAATCCCGAGGTGTCACCACGTACACAGAGCACCTTCTGGTCCGTTCTATCCCGCGCCAGGAAGTAGGTCGTCCCATTGATCTCCACGACAGAGCGCGGATAGATCTTGCGAAAACCGGTCAACCGCTTGAGTTCTTCTTCCATCGGCCTTCTCCTTTACGTCAAAAAGCGCTACGGAATCCAAGGATCGTGACCGTCGTGATGATCAGACTCACAATCATCGTCAGTGAGATCAACATGGCCGCCAGTCGCGGGTTGAGATCCTGCTCCACCGAATAGAGCAGCGTCGAAAGCGATGTCGGCATCAGGGGCAGCAAAAAGGTAACCGCCCGAGTCGACCCCTCGAAGGGTAACATCAGAAGCGCAAAGAGCGCGATCAACCCTCCGATCCCGTACTTAAAGCCCATCTGCGTCGCCAGGATCTTGCTCTCAGCGCGCGACACATCGATCTCTAGGTAGATTCCCAACGCCAGCAACATGAGCGGCGAGTTCATGGAGGCCAAGGCCTCGACAAGGCCGCCCGGCAGACCACAGAGATCCGTACACGTCAGGTTCAACACAACAGCGAGCAAGAACGCGTGCAACGGGAAGAACGTCGCCACCCTCTTTAAGACCTCTCGGCCGTTGAAACGCCTGTTGCTGGCATAACGGAAGGATAGAGCGTAAGCCAAAGCAAAGATCACAATCGCATTCCCAAGATCGCCAATCGCGACTGTGCGCACCCCCTCCTCGCCAAAGCCGGCCTCGACAAAAGGGTAAGCCAACGAGTTCATCACCCCGCACAGAGATACCAGAAAGGTCCCAGTGTCGCGTCAGATCGAGCGCGCGGGCCGGCCAACGCCCCAACTGGCTTGCTAGAACCCCCGCAGCAAGTGTGAAAATCGGGAGCAGAAACAACTTCCACGAGAGATCCGCGCTGCTGATGACCTTCAGGTTCATCGCCGGAAGCGTCACGTAGAGCACGATGCGGTTGAGAACGCGGCCCTCCTCTCGTTTTACCAACCCCACGCGTTTGATGAAGTAACCCACCGCGATCAGCAGCAGGTTGACGATGACTTGATTGGTGACATCGGCGTCTGACATCGATGATCAGGCCGGGGCGCGGACGTGCCCGCACGCCGGGCAAAAGCCTCCTTAACTCTCCAGTTTATAGGCCTTTTTCGCCAGGCCGTAGGCCAGTTCCCAAACCATCTCATGGGCGTCCGTCATATCGACCTGGTCTCGAACCACGAGGCCGGCTACCCAGTTGGCCGATGCCCGTCGCCAGACGTCGTGGCGAGCCGGAATCGAGGGAAAGGCTCGGGTGTCGTCGTTAAAACCAACGGTATTGTAGATGCCGGCGGTCTCCATCACGCGGTCGAAATAGCGACGCATGCCGTTGACGCTGTCGTGGAACCACCAGGGGGGTCCGATCTTGACCGCAGGATAGTGCCCGGCGAGGGGTGCCAGCTCCCGTGAATAGGTATCCTCATCGAGCGTAAACAGGATCAATGTCAGACGTGGGTCGTTACCGTACTTGGTAAGCAACGGGCGCAGATTGCGCGTGAACTCGGAGGCGATCGGGATGTCCGCGCCCATATCCGAGCCAAACCGCGCGAAGAGCTGGGCGTTGTGATTGCGGAATGACCCAACGTGAATCTGCATCACCAGGCCGTCCTCGATGCTCATCCGCGCCATCTCCATCAGCATGTGACCGGTAAACCGGACGGCGCCATCCGCCGTCAGCTTGCCGTTCAGCGCCCGCGCGAAGATAGCCTCGGCCTCCTCGGTCGAGAGCTCATCTGTGTAAGCCGTCAGCGCAGCGTGATCAGTGGCGCGCGCCCCCATCGACTTAAAGAAAGCACGCCGCTCCTCCAACGCCTGGACCAAGAGCCGATAGCTATCGATCTCGTAGTCCACGACCTTCGACAGAGCTGCTAGATTGTCCCGCCAGCCAACCGTGTCGAGATTGACAACGGCATCAGGTCGGAATGTGGGTATCACCCTGCCAGACCATTCATCATCGCGTATGGCCTGATGGTAGATCAGGTCGTCGCTGGCTGCGTCCGTGGTACACAAGACCTCGATGTTGAACTTCTCGAACAGGCGACGCGGCCTAAAGCCGGGCAATGCGAGCTTCTCCTCAACCTGATCGTAGATCGACTGCGCCGTATCACCGGTCAGCTTCTCCTCAACGCCGAAGACTTCATAGAGCTCTTGCTTGATCCAGGCCCCGCTGGGCGTGCCCCTGAAGAGATCGAAGTTCTCGGCGAAGATCTGCCAGATCTTGCGATGGTCCGCCTCGACCTGCCCACCGTCCACCCGCGGGACCCCGAGATCCTCCAGGGGAATCCCCTGAGAGTAGAGCATCCTGAAGATGTAGTGGTCAGGGATGATGAACATCTCCGCCGGCGTGCCGAAGGTCGCGTCTGGATCCGCGAAAAGCCGGGGATTCACGTGGCCATGCGGGCTCACGAGCGGCAGGTCCTTGACCTCCGCGTAAAGCTCACGCGCTACGTCGCGCTGCACGCTATTAGGATCGAAGTATCGATCCGGATGTAGATCCCATCGTTCTGTCATGTGCTCCTCTCTTTCGTAAGACCGCCACATCTGATCGATAACGCATCGGGCAGGTGACTAAGTCGCACGCGCGTACGCTGTCTCTCGAGCGGCTGCTCCAGATCCTGCACCGGGCCATCGTGACCGACATGCGCTCTACGACCTATCATCTGTACCGTGCGAAAGCACTCAAAGGTATCCATTTACGGGGCGCTGGCTCGAACCACTAACTCCGGCTGCAACACGAGGATCTCGCCCTCGTGGGTCGGTTCCCCGCGTATCTGGTCCAATAGCAGATCCACCGCCTTGACGCCCAACTCGTGACGGGGAATCCTGCACGTGGTCAGGGACGGCGTCACAAGCGCCGCCAACGGGATGTCGTCAAAGCCGGTCACCGCCAGATCCTCGGGCACGCCATACCCAAGCTCCGCACACGCCCGCAGCACCCCGACGGCGACCAGATCATTGTAACAAAGCACAGCGGTCAGCTCCGGATGCTGGCTCAGCAGGAGCAGCGCTACTTCGTGCCCATCGTCGGCTACCGGCGCACAATGTCGAACCCACGCCGGCTTCGGGCGTAAACCGGCCTCGCTCAGGGCCTGACGGTATCCCGCCAAGCGACCCTGTCCGCTGTGAGAGCCCTGAGGTCCGGCTAAGAAGCCGATAGAACGGTGTCCACGTCGGATCAGGTGCTGGGTCATGATCCGACCGCCGTTGACGTCATCGACGATGACAGCGCCGACACGAAGGTTGGCGTCCAGTCGCCGGTTGACCAACACAACGGAGGGATGCGAGTCGACCGCCATCTCCAGGTCGTCGTCGTCAAGTCGCGAACTGCAAAGCACGATACCGTCGACACGCTTCTCCTCGAGAGAGCCCAACACATCCAGCTCACGCTGGGGATCCTCGTCGGTGTTGCAGAGAAAGACATTGTAGCCTTCGGCGTAGGCCACATGCTCGACACCTCGCGCGACCTCGGCAAAAAAGGGATTCGCCACGTCCGGTATCACCAGCCCCAGGGTGCCCGTTCTCCGGGTCGCCAGCCCGCGGGCGATGCCGCTGGGCCGATAGCCCAGACGCTCAATCGCCTCCAGCACCCGCTGGCGGGTCGCCGAGCTGACATCTCCCTTATCGTTGACCACGCGCGAGACGGTCATCATCGAGACCCCCACCTCACGCGCCACGTCGGCCATCGTGACCCGCCCGTTAGGTTTCACGTGCTCTGACATAGAGACAAGCTCCCGCCTATCATCACTAGGGCGCCCAATGCCTCCCCGACCCGAATGTTAGCGTTAACGTTAGCGCTAACAACATTCTACTGCCGATGAGACAAAGTGTCAAACGAATCTCTTTCGCAGCACTTCGTCCAGGCCCGGGTGAGGGATGCAGTTCCGGAAGGCGAAGGACTGCAGAATACGGTCCAGCTCTACCTCGGACATCCCTTTGAAAAGCTCTGCATAAGGGTACTGCATCAGCCCGCCGATGAAACCCGCCATGGTGGCCTGGGTCATATAGCGCTCCACCTCCTCAATCTGCCCTGCAGCTTCGCCCAGTGTATCGACCAGGTCGCGCGCCAGGCTGTGCAAGATCGACTTGGCGGTCGTGTCCGGCAACCAACCCATCCAGAAGTCTGCGTTGAGCCGGCGCTTGGCCTCCAGACTGGGCGCCACGATCTCCATGTAACGGGATTCAGGATCCAGAGCCACCCATCCCATGACGCCGACGTCCTTGTAGGTCCAGGTCGTCCAGTGAACGTCATGCTCGTTGAAGACGCTGATTTGATCGTCGAGGGCCCGCATCCGATCGGGCACCTCGTGCGCTGGCCCGTTGTAGGGCGCCCCGAACTCGCCAACCCAAAGGGGCACGTTGTGGCTCTGGGCATACTGGGTACCCTCGTGCGCCCGGAAGACCTCCTGCTGTTTTTCATAGTCCCATTCGACATCCCCGATTCGGCCTGGATAGGGACCGGGGCCAAAACCGGCGCTGCTGTAGTTGTGGCTGCTGTAGAGCAGGTTCTCTGCAAAGGGTGGCTCCAGCCCGGAGAATCGACTGGAGAAGTTGTCGCCCTCCAAGATGACGATGTGGTCCGGATCGATTGGGCGGATGGCGTCGACGACCTTGTGGTAGAGCTCGTTGAGCATGCGCCAGCGGGGTTCATTGGCGTCCCGATACCGACCACGGGGCGCGCTCGTCTGAGGCTCGTTCATCACATTGTACGCTGCGACGGCAGGATTCCCTTTGAAATGATCCGCTAACGCCCGCCAAAGGCTGACGAAGCGCTCCTGGTAGTGCGGGTTGTCCCAGAAGAGCGCATGACGGGTTGAGTTGTCGCAGTGCCAGTCGGTGTTCTGCCATCCCTGGACGGCGTGAAGGTCCAGAATCGCGTAGAGTTCGTGCGCCGCGCACCAACCGACCGCCTCCTCCAGCCGGGCGAAACCCTCTTCCAGATAGTGGAAAGGCGCTTCGTCGTCCTCGAAGTGACGATAGTTGAAGGACAGGCGCACCACCGTCGCGCCGGCCTCCTTCATAAAGGCGATATCATCCTCCATCAAGAAGTAGTGAAGGAGACGCTCAAAGAAAAAGTGCGCCTTGCTCTCGCCCAAGACCTCGGCCATCACCGCGCGGAGGTCATGCTCCGCCCCTGGATAGCCGTCGATGAAGTTCTCCATGTTCATCCACCCGCCGACACAGCTCCCTCGCAGCCAAACGGGTTCACCTTGAGCATCCACGACCTTGCCATCGCGTACTTGCAGCAGATCCATTGCGGTTTTCTCCTTTATCTTACAGAGCTAGACTTTGCCGTGCGGGATCTGAACGACGTGAAACGTGAGAGCGTGACACGTGATCACACCCTCACACGATCTAACATCCGACAACTAGCTCTATGCACCCTCGTCATGCACCGCCTCTAGGAACGCCGCGACGTTGGCCCACGGGATATCGGGCTCGCCCAGATCGTAAGCTGGCGAGAGGATAAGCCCGGCGCGGCCCAGCGTATCGATTCGGAACTTCACCTCCTGCCGGATGGCTTGGGGCGTCGAAAAGCTGAAGGTGGTCTGGCTTCCCACGGTGCCCCAGAAAGACAGCGACGGGCCGTAGCTTTGGCGGATCAGCGCAGCGTCCATGTGGTCGGCCTGTAGGGGGTTGATCCCATTGACGCCGATGTCGATGAGGTCCGGGATGATAGGGGTGAAGTAGCCGTCGCTGTGAAAGACAACCCGAAGGTCAGGTTTGATCGCTCTCGCAGCGTCGATGAGGTCCGCCATCCGAGGTTTGAAGAACTTGCACCACGTCTCGGGGCTGATCATCATCGTCACCGGCGCCCCCACGTCGTCATCGAGCGAGAGCACATCGATGCCCGCACGCGCCAGGACCTCCGCATTGCGACACGCCAGGGCCGTCAGTTTGTCGAGCAGGAACGCCGCCCAGTCAGGACGTTCGATCAAATCCAGGAGGAAGTTCTCAAGCCCGCGCAGGCGCCAGGCGGCCTCGAAGAGCTCGCCGCCCAGGTGCGGTAGATTGCCCCCCGCCGCCAGCCCTTGTCCGTGGAACGCCGCGACCTGCTTGCCCAATCCCTCGACCTGGTAGGGCTCGCTGACGTCCGGGAAGGGAAAGGCCTCCAGGTCCTCGAGTTTGGTCGCGGTGGCAAGGGGGTTTCGTTGGGCCGGCACCTCGGGGCGGTAGGACCAGTTGGCGTAGGTCGCCATCTGCTCGAAGGTGCCGAGACGCGTGTCGTAGGGAAAGGGCTGTGCGGCGCGACGCAGTTCCTCTTCCTCGGGCGAGGGCGGCAGTCGTACAAATTGCACGTCGATCATCGACCGCCAGTCGTAGCCGACTGGCGCGATATCATCCAGACTCACGTGGTAGAAGTTGAGCGCACAAGGCACCCGATCTGGGATGCCTCCGTCCAGTGCCGTCAGCACGCGTTCTCGACCATCCATAGCTTCCTCCTTGGTTCACAAGCCCGCGGTTCTGGCGTAGGGGTGCACAAGATGTCACCGGTCCGGATC
>JBNGDU010000146.1:0-2377 GCA_049975025.1 Anaerolineae bacterium | reverse complement strand
CTAAACGAAGAGGCGTGGGAGATAGACAGGCTCGTCGTCGTAAGGATCTACCTCACCGCTGGCTACCTGATAGAGGCGGGCGTGGCTGGCCCTGGCGGCCTCAGCAAGCGGCGTGTAGGGCCGGCTGCACACGTCCACGAAGCCGATGTTGTAGTTCTCGCCATCGAAGCGCCCAAGGGCCGACTGGTCGTAGAGGGTGAAGTAGTGAACGCCCACGCACGAGGGCTTAGCCGCCGCATCCTCAAGGTAAACGCGGAAGGCCTGGCCCCGGGACGCCTGATCAGGTACGCGCCCGATCCCACTCGCCGGGAGGCCTACGTCCAGAGCGCCAAAGTGCCATTCGCCGATCATGATCGGCATCTCCAACAAGTCGTTGATCTGAGCCATCTCCTCAGCCGGGACTTTCCGCTTATAGCAGTTCATACTGAAGACATCGAAGCTGCGCATCCCCTTCACCGCCCAATCCGGGGGCACCCTCTGGTAGCGGGCCCCCAGGTTGAGGTGGTTCGGGTCGACCGCGCGACAGGCCTCACTCAGCTTGCCGAAGTAGCGGGTTACCATCTGCTCGCTGAAATCGGCAAGGTCAGCCTCAGCGGCCTTGGTGAGCTTGTGAGACCACTCACCCTCCGCCACTTCCTCGAAGGTCGTGTCGATCTCCCACGCCTTGGCCAACGCCTCGTCTGAGTCATAGCGCTCTCGCAGGAAATCGGCGAGTGCCTTACGGCTGTGGCACGACGGAGTAGTGTAGAGCATGCCGGCGGCGGGGGTCTCAAGGGCAAATCCCCAGCTTGGCTCGTTCATCAAGAAGTAACCGATCAACGCCGGATCCTCAACGGTAGGGACCAATTGCTCGGCAAAGGCCGCCACGGCACGCTCAAAGTCCGGATGGTAGACGTCTGAGAAGTCCCGGTAAACCGTTGGAATCCCACGCAGGCTACGCCCGTCCATAGGGCGCACGTAGGGAGTCTTACCGCGCGCGATCTCCCAGTCCGACCAGTTTCCGACAGTGTTGAAGCCGAATCCGCGGGTCTGGGAAAGCGCGATCTCGCCCCATGCATCGAAAGCAGCGTCCGGGCCGAAGGCGCGGGTGAAGTTCGCGCGCAGATAGTTAAAGGCTCGTATTTCGCGAGCGCTGTGCGCCC
Organism: Anaerolineae bacterium; assembly: GCA_049975025.1. Taxonomy (GTDB): domain Bacteria; phylum Chloroflexota; class Anaerolineae; order B4-G1; family SLSP01; genus PWVB01. The sequence continues at coordinate 1,235 of JBNGDU010000146.1, read as the reverse complement.
CTGCGAAATCGCTATCCTCCTCCGGCAGCCAGGTCAAGGCGGGCACGAGCCCCTCATAGGCTGTCTCAATCGAGAAGCGCACGCAGTCAAGGCCTGACGACCAGAAGAGATGTCCATCGGGATCAACCAGCCACCAGCGATCATTGTCGTGATGTGTGCGGAAGAAACCGGTGCCCTCGACACGACGTTCGAGCCAGCCGCCCCATTGAGAGTACCCCTCAGGCCACTTCACACCCGGCGCTGCCGCCCGTTGGGCCTTCAGTCGTGCGACCAGGGCGTCAGCATCTCTCGTCTTGCCCTGCCAGGTGTGGATCGTGCTCTGCCCCAGTTCATCGAGCAGCGGTCCCTCAGGCAGTACTAACTCATCAAGCAGAGCAGGTTCCTCAACCGTCACGGAGACCGGCGTGACACAGAAGCGGGCCAGATCATCACCCATGCGCGCAACCTCAATCCGCATCCGGTCCACCTTGTTCAGATCCACACGGTCGCCACCGCAGAGGGGCTTGAGCCAGGCACCCTCACGAGGATAGCGCCAGCGATTCTGGTTCACCGCCTCCAACGGCACGCGCATCCGCGCCGAGCATTGGTTAAGGAAGCCGAAACTGACCCGGAATGCCGGCCCATCCTTGCCCTCCTGCAGGTAGAGGACAAAGACCGCCAACTGATCCCCGTCGAGGAGCCAGTCGGCGGTTAGGTAGTTAGCATCGGCCAGAGCGCCCACACCAAACGTGTAGACGAGACCGGCACCGGGCGCTCCGGCTTCATACCAGGTCCCATCAGGAATCGGTGCCTCCTTCGAAAGCTTGAGAAGCGCGCCGATACGCTCCTTGGGTTCCAACGTAAACGGGAATCGAGTTTCCATCACGTCACAGTCTCCCTTCGATCATAGCTTCATCCCCAATGCCTACCTCCTGCGGGGCCACCAGCACGGATGCAGCTTTAACATAAGCACACCAGCATCCAGTATCAAGTATCCAGCTCCACCACCCGCCGCTCAGCCATCGCCCGATCCGCCGAGAAGCCGATCAGGTGTCCCGTGACCGAGTCGTCAAGGCTTGTCGTGGAAATCGACGGCGATTCGCCGCGAACCACGCGGAGGAAGTCCTCGACGAGTCGCAGATCCCCGCCGCCGTGACCGGCAAAGGCCCCGTGCTTATCGCCGGCGACGTTGAGATCGGTGACCTCCTCCTGGTATTCGTGACCGGGTCGGGGATCGATGTGACGCACCACAAAGC
>JBNGDU010000145.1:0-20913 GCA_049975025.1 Anaerolineae bacterium | reverse complement strand
GTTAGTTATCCTGTGGGGGAGATCAACCACGAACCTGCTGAGAGCCCTCCTCCGCGGCTTGAACCGTATTGAGCTGGACAGCTTGACCCGGGTAGCGGAAGGCGTGACAGGGCTCGTACTCGTTGTCGTTCTCCTGGGCGCCTTCCGATCTGTGATGAGTGCCGCAGTGGGACTTGCGGTGGCCTCTGCTCTGACGTTGATCGGTAGCCTATGGCTTGTCAGCCACGTTGTGCGGGGAGCGTACGTTCTCGACCAGCGCCTGATTGTGAGGCTGGTGCGAGCTGCCGTTCCCGTCGGCGTCGCCTCGAGCATCCAGCAGCTGTACTGGAAACTGGCTCCCCTCCTACTATCCGTGCTGAGGCCGGTGGCGGATGTCGGGTTGTTCTCTGCGGCATTTAGCACGGTCGTGCTGTCGTATGGGGTCAGCCTTGCGGTCGTAAGCTCTGTGTTCCCTACGTTGTCAGCCCTCGCTCTGCGAGATGCCTCCCGCTTCCGGCAAGTTGTCGAGGATGGTCTACGCTACATGTCGGCCATGAGCCTACCGGTGGGTGGCTTGATGATCCTCCTCTCCGCGCAGATTATGGTCTTGCTCTACGGTGCGGCCTTCATAGAGGCAGCTGACGCCGTCGCCGTGCTGGGCCTTATGGTCCCTCTCATGTTCGCAAGGGTCTTCTTTTGGGGCGCGTTGGTGGCGGTCGGCAAGCAGAACCTACTTATCCCAGCCGTACTGGTCAGCCTCACGGCAATGCTGATGCTATGTTTCGTTCTGATACCGCCGCTGGACATTGTCGGCGCAGCGATAGCGAACTTGGTTGGTGAAGCGTGCATGGTCGTTTTGCTTGGTTGGTTCCTGTCGGGACAGGTGAGCCCTATTGGCATGATCCGCGCGTCGGCTTCGCCGTTGTTCGCGACTGCCATCTCGGTTGCCTGCCTGTGGTTACTTCGCCCGCATCTTGATGGGTGGCTACTCGTGCTACTCGGGACGTTCGTCTACTGTGCGGTCCTCTTGGCGACTAAGGGCATTAGGCCAAGGGAGCTGTCGTCAGTCATGTTTGGCCTCTCCAGGATACACGGGCAAATCCATGCGCGCAGGTAATGCACCGCAAGTCCGCTCGGTGGGAGGGGAAATCCGCCGTGGGAATCTCAGTTCCGCTGGTCGGAGGGATGTTCGAAAGGACCTGCTTGCTGGATGATTGTCATCTCTCCCGCCAGTCTCAGAGCACATAATGCAGGGCTATGTCTCCTGTTGATCATAACATCCCTGGTCTTTCCCTGCGAGGTTGCTGCAGACGGTGGGTCGCTGCAAGTCCATGGCATTGCTCAGCAGGACCTCGACGGCGACGGTCAACCGAATCTTGCGGCGATCAGGTGCTCCTTTGCTACGGATCGAGACAAGGTCTACGTGTACGACGGAGGAAAGGACATGGCCTGGGGCGCGGACTGGGCCGAAACGACTGATTTCGATAATGACACCTGGGTTTTCGACGTCGGATCCAATGGTGACGCGCAGTTGATCATCCTGTTTGGCACCAGTGGCAGCCTGGCAACCGCTCGCGTCTACGATGATAGGGACGGTGATGGATACGTGGCATACCACAGCTCCGGATCCAAGATCGAGGTTACCGAGTCCCCGTACTGGACGGTTCAGGTAGTGTCACATCAAGGTTGGAGGTTGGCTGACGGCTCCCTAAGCTCCAATGTAGAGATATCGATCGATGGGGTGATCAAGGGGAACCGCTGGTCCGCCGGCAGCAGTCTGTCGAACGGGCGCGAGAGCGTCCTTCTGACCGACGGCGTAAGGGACAGAGTGATAGAAGGAGTAGATGCGGATCAGGACGGTGTAATGGACTATCTCCTGGAACGGCTAGTGACGCCTTCAGTCGCAGACGGCGGGTTCTCGGCTCGACTATATACGAACATCGGTCAGCGCCGATCGCGGGAATACGAAGATCATGTCTTCTGGCCCCTTCTCGTTGGGACGCATCGTTATGAGGCGTACAGGTACTTTGATCATCCTCCGGCTGTCAGCGTGATCTGGTCTGAATCCAAAGTCGACCGAGCAGGACTGATGGGCTATCCTATTGAAGAGGGATTCCATATCAACAGCTACGCGCCGTGGTCCAAAGGGGTGGTCAACTACGCCAACTTCGGGAATCCCATGGCGTTCTACGATCTGGCTGAGGATTCCGACGGCGAACCCGAGCTGTTTGTCAAGCTGGAAACCTATGGTCCCTATGACGGGCGAGTTCTGGGCGGGCGGTTTTCGCAGCCCTTGGTCGAGGTGGAATACGCCTGGGATCAGGACAACAGTGATATGACCTTCGACTATCAGCTAAGCCTGGTTGGAAAACACGCTGTAGAATCGGTCGTGCGGTTCCCGGATTTTGGCGTGAGGGCCGTCCCCTATGCTAACGTACCCCCGTGGGTGACCGAACGAGCGTGGGAAGTTGGCGTTTTCACAGTCGCTGAGGACGGGGGAAGGAGAGGAAGCGAGGGCATGCATTCCTGGCTCGTCGGCTTGGGCATGGAGGACGGGATCAGAGTCGACAGCGGGATAAAGAACCTGTACGTGACGGGTGTTCTGGACGAAGCACCAACTTGGGCCTACTCGGAGATCGATCAGGGTCGGCGCGGTGAGATCTCGTACAGCTTTCGGTCTCAGCCCCACTTGTACTTCAGTCCTGTTGATCGAAAGCTGCATCTTCCCGGTATAGACCACGGCGTCTGGAACGTCGATGGTATGTCGACGGTGGAATACGCCGACCTCCGGGCTGATGGATTCATAGATCAGTGGAGGTTCTTCATAGGTCATGAGCTCCAGAGGGTTTTGATAGCAGCTTCGGGTTTCCTCATCTACGCAGGCGATGGCACAATCCAGATGAAGCAAGTGGACGTGCCGGAAGCGCTTTTCTACACTTTGCCCCCTCGCAATCGCCAGGAGTGGTTGGAACTCGATCGGCTACTTACAGCTTATGATCGCGATTTCGGCCCTGGGGACTTCGAGGCCATGCTCAACCAGTTTGACGGTCCGATCACCAGAATCGATGGCGCGAAGCTGCGCGACTACCGCCCGACGGAGAGCGGCTTTCGCTTTGTGCTGGAGCTCGGGCCCAACTTCCTTGTCGGATCCGACCCGCACGAGCTGAGCGCACACCTCTCCGCCCCGGGCGCTTACGCGGTGGCCCATGACGATGATGGCTTTGGGACACGTCCTTTGACGCCGCCCGCTCTGAGCTTCAAAGGTCTGCACATCGGCCCTTCGACAGGATCACCGCAAGAGCTTGTCTGGACTACGCTCGAAGCCGAGCTCCATAATGATGGCCTGGAGGACGTCCACAACCTGTCAGTGTGCGCGAAGTTGATCGGGCCAGAGGACCAGTCGGAGGTCCTGACTGATACCGTCGCGCTGCTGCCGGGGGAAGGCAGTGTCCCTCTTGTGTGGCACTGGGCGCCACCCGTCCCGGGCGCCTGGACGGTGCAGTTGACCACCGGCTGCGAGGCCGGCGCAGGTCTGCCTCTCGGGTTGCGGGTAGCGCTGCAAACGCGGGTCGAGGTCGACCCTCGCTCCGCGCCGGCACCCGCCTGGTTCGCGTCCCTCGCCGGGCACGCGTTGGCGAACGCCTCCTTGATCCTGGCAGGGGCTGCGCTGCTGGGTGGCGGCGCTATGGTCCTCTGGCTTCGCATGCACGCGGGGACACCATGATCTCAGAACGTCCTACGCCTCAGCGGCGCGTCTACGTCGCGCTGCTGGCCTGCTATATCCTTCTCGTCGCGGCCTACGTCAACGGTCGCTTTGCCTGGCGCGGTCTCTATGACGATGCGATCAGGCTCACCCAGCTTTCCGAGAACGTCTACGCCGAGGGGACCCTTCTCCCGACGGGCGGCGCCTATTCCTTTGGCTATGCCTATCCCGCCCTCAACACGGTCTTGGCCCATGTCACAGGGATTCCGGTCGAGGCCTTACAGCATTTTGCGCAGCCCTTCCTTGCGATCGTGCTGCTTCCCCTGAGCTACGTTGCCTTTCGCGGCCTGACGGGTTCCGACGCCATCGCAGGGCTGGGGACCTTGTTGCTCTTCCTACAACCTGAGTTTCTCTTCGAGGCGCTCCGCTCCAGCCACGCGAAGGTCACGTGGGCGATGGCGCTGCTGATGCTCTTTCTCCTCACCCGTGGCTTTTGCTCACAAGGCCGGCGCCACAGGGCCATCGTGGCGGTGCCCCTCTTCTACCTTGTAGCCTTCGCTCTGATCGCATCGAGCTCCTTCTTCGCCTCCACCTACATCTTCGGCATCGGCCTGGTCTTCGTGGGCGCGAGACTCCTGGGCCGGCTGCGGAGGACGAATGCGCCCGTCGTGGCCCAACTCAGCCGGTTGTGGCTCGTCGCCGTTGCCTGTATGGTGCTGGTTTTCGTCTTCATCTTCTACATTTACCCGCCTGCCCGGGCGCAGCTCAGCAGCCTCAAGCGCGAGCTGGACAGGCTGTCCGTGCTTCTCCTGGGGGCGGAGCCAACCGAACCGCTGGTGAACCCTTACGTCCACGTGTCCGGCACCTGGATCAACGGGCAGGCCTACCTGCTCGTGAGCTGCGCCAACTGGCTCGTCCTCCTGCTGTCGTTCGGGCGCTGGATCTACCTAGGACGGCAACAATGGCTTAGGCGCTGGACTCTGGGCCCGGGTGAGCTGTTGCTCTGGCTTCTCTATGCGGCTTTCAGTTTCATGCTGGCGACGGCGGTGCTCTTTGACGTGCTCGGGTTGCTTTCGGCAAACCTCCAGGTGCGGCTGTTCGCGCATCTGGTCATCTTCGCGGTCCCGCTGGCTGCCCAGACGCTCGCGGCCTTCGTCAAGACAAGCTGTGGCTGGCCCCCCGCAGCGCACCGGGCGCTGTGGGGAATGCTCTCGCTGGCGTGTGCGTTGTTGGTCGTAGGGTCGCTGCTGAAGATCACGAATGAGCCGCTGCTCAGCAACGGGTGGACCTTCTACGTGCCGGAGGAGCGAGCGGCGGTCGAGTGGGTCGGCGCGCACGTGCGTACCAATGGCGTCTGGCTCGGCTACGACCGGCGACTGTCGTCGCTGGCGGAGTGGTGCGGCGGCTGGCAGAAGCAGCATGTCCGGACCGTCAGAGGTAAGGTGCCCACCACAGCCCGGTACGCGCTCCTCTCCTCGCTGCTGGAGGGCCAAGCGCTGCGCCGGGGTGAGGTGTTGCCCAACGTTCACAGTCAACATCGCGTCTATCATAACGGGGAAGCCGGACTCTTCTACAGCCGTCCCGTGACACCGTTTCAGCGCTAGTCGGATCTGTTTTCAGGGAGATTGCCTATGCACAACATCGTCCTGCTCACTGTGGATTGTCTGCGCGCCGACCGCCTCGGGAGTGCGAGAGACGCAAGCAGCCTAGCGCCCTATTTGGATGGCTTGGCAGGACACTCGAGCGTCTTCACCGAAGCCTTCGCCGTGGGACCGCGGACGGCGGAGTCGTTTCCTGCGATCCTCACCTCAACCTACCCCCTGGCCTTCGGCGGCAGCTGGCGACTCCCGGAGGCCCGCACGACTTTGGCGGAGACCTTGCAGAGAGCCGGCTTCGCGACGGCGGCGTTTCACTCGAACCCCTACCTCTCGACCAACCTGGGCTACGGCAAGGGTTTCGATCGCTTCTGGGACTCAATGGAAGCGACGCCGGCGGTCAGCAAGTTGGCAGCCCGAGTCGCGCCCCTGCTCAAGACCGAGTCACCCATCTACCGGTTCCTGCGCCGGCTGATCCGGCGTTTTGAGACGCAAACCGAGGCCACCTACTACACGCGCGCGGAAGAGGTAAATGCCCGAGCGGTGAGCTGGCTCAGCGAACAGCAGGATCCCTTCTTCCTCTGGCTACACTACATGGATCTCCACTACCCCTTCAACCCACCGTCCTCCTTCGTGCAGCGGATTCGACCCGCGGGCATTCCCAAGGCGCAGCAGGCCGATATCGTGGTGCGCTCGCTGGAGGATCCCGCCTCTGTGACCGAGGATGAGGCTCAGATCCTGAAGGATCTCTACGACGCCGGCTTGCTCTACGTCGACCAAAGCATCGGGCAGCTGATCGACACATTGCGGGAGCTGGAGCTCTACGATGACACGCTGATGCTCGTCACGGCGGACCACGGCGAGGAGTTCCGCGAGCACGGCGACTTCGGGCACGGCGCGGACATTCACAGGCTTAAGGAGGGCCAACCCATCCTGAAACTGTACGACGAGCTCCTGCACGTGCCGCTGCTCGTCCGCGTCCCTGACGGACCAGCGAGGGCACGCCGGATTTCGGGCTTGGTTAGCTTGATCGACCTGGCCCCAACGGTTGTCGATTTGCTGGGCCTTGAGGCGGTGACCGGGTGGCAGGGTCGATCGCTGGCACCGCTGCTGCACGGCGAGACCGATCGGGTGCGCGCCGGCGTTTTCAGCGAGTACGCCGTACAAGGCGAAGCGCAAAGCCGGCCCATCATCGCCTATCGGACCGAGGACTGGAAACTGATCTATGACGGCGTCGGCGGCAAGCACGAGCTCTACGATCTGGCGCGCGATCGCGGCGAGCGGAATAACGTCTACGAACTCAAGCCACCGACGCTCAAGACGCTTGAACAAGCGGTTCAAAAGCACCTCGCTGAGGTTGTCAGGATGGACGAGTCAGAGCCTGACGCAGCACGGCTAACGTCGAAAGTGGCGGAACGACTCAAGGGGCTGGGATACATTGAGTGACGCCGTCATCTGGAAGGAAAAGGCTGAGACCAGAGCCCTAGGGTCCCCGTCCGTCAGTGTCGTGATCGTCACTTACAACGGCCTGCGCTATCTGGACGCGTGCCTCAGCGCTGTGCTTAATGACGTGACGAAGAGGACCGAGGTCATCGTGGTCGACAATGCCTCCACGGATGGCAGCGCGGACGAGATCGCCGCTCGGTTCCCGTCGGTCCGCTTGGTGCGTAACGAGACGAATCGGGGCTTCGCAGCGGCGTGCAACCAGGGCGCGCGGATGGCGGAGGGTGAGGTTCTCGTCTTCCTGAATCAGGATACCGAGGTCAGGCCGGGTTGGCTGTCCGGCCTGATCGCACCGCTGGCAGAGCCGGACGTCGGCCTGACGACATCGAAGGTACTGCAGATGGATCGACCCGACCGGATCCACCTCTGCGGGCAAGCCGTACACTATACCGGGCTGGTCTTCGGGATGGGCTTTGGGGAGAGGGCTGATGACGCAACCGATGCAAGCCCCGTCGGCGCCGTGGGCGGTGCATCCTTCGCCATTGGACAGGAGCTATGGGAGGCACTGGGCGGCTTTGATGAGATATTCTTCATGTACTACGAGGAGACGGACCTCTCCTGGCGGGCGCAGCTTCAGGGGTACCGCTGTGTCCTTGTGCCGTCGTCAGTGGTGCTGCATGACTATCGCGAGGGAGGCCCAAGCTACAACCAGCTCTATCATTCCATGCGCAATCGTACGTTGATGAACCTGAAGAACTGGCGGTGGTTGACCCTGCTGCTGCTCACACCGGCCCTCCTGTTGGCTGAGGCCATCGAATGGTACCTTGCATGCGCCCACGGTTGGCGCGGCCTGCGCGCCAAGGTCCGTGCGGCGGGATGGTTGTTGTCGCATCCGCGAACAGTCTTGGAACGGCGCCGACGCGCCCAGCGAACGAGATGCATCTGCGACGCTGAGATCCTCAGACAGCGCACCTACCGGCTGAATCCAATGACGATCACCGGCGGGCGTGTTGGCGGCTATGTGACGCAGCTCTGCAACGCGCTATTCCGCGCTAACTACCGGGTGGCGTGGGCCGTCTGCGACGCACTCGATCTGTAGAGGGGGCCTTCCTATGAAGTACAGCTTGTCACGCGGGACTACCGGAAGATGATGGGGCCGGCGCGGGCTGCACGCTTCGCCTGGGAGCGGACGGCCCGTGAGACGGTCAAGATCTACGAGAAGGTGCTGGGCGAGGTATGAATGAGCAAATCTGCAAATGAGCAAATCTCAAATCAGCAAATCGCGGGCCGCAAATCCCAGGCGGGCATCCGATGCTCACGCCTCCGGCGGATCCAACTGCCGGCCATTAGCTGATAACTAAAAACGGGTAACTGTCTTGTCCCTCCGCGACGAATTCCTGATTATCGCTGGGCTGGGCGGCGTGCTGCTGATCCTGATCGCGACGGGCGTGCAGGGCATGCCGGCGGTCCTGCCGATGGTGCGCCTGCTCCTGGGCCTGGCCTTCGTCCTCTTCGTGCCCGGCTATGCGCTGCAGGCAGCGGTCTTCCCGCGCCAGGACGCGCAGCGCGTCGACGGGCTGGAGCGCTGGGCGCTCTCCTTTGGGTTGAGTATCGCCGTGGTGCCGCCCCTGGCATTGGTATTGAACTGGCTGCCCTGGGGCCTCCGGCTCTGGCCCATCGTGATCGGTGAGGCGCTGGTGATCGCCGGTTTTTCGCTCGTCGCCCTTTGGCGCCGAAAGCGGCTGCCCCCGGAGGCGCGGTACCGGATCAGGGGCCAATTGGACCTTCAGGGATGGTGGGCCGCGCAGGATAGGTTCAACCGCGTCCTCTACGGCGTGATGGCGACCGCCCTGCTGGTGGGCCTCGGCGCCACCGCCTCTATCCTGCTGGTGCCCAATCCCGCTGACTTCTTCACCGAGTTCTACGCCCTGGGCCCGGAGGGGCTGGCTGAGTCCTATCCGCGCGATGCCGTGGTGGGACAGCCCGTGACTGTGACCCTCGGGATCACCAACCTCGAGGGCGAGCCTGTGACCTATCGAGTCCAGGTGATAGTGGAGGATCAAGTGATCGGCGAGGCCGGGCCGGTGACGCTGGCGCACGAGGAGGCCTGGGAGCAGGAGGTGAGCTATGCTATGCTCGAGTCCGGCGACGACCAGAGGGTGCTCTTCCACCTATGTCGCGCGGACCGGCTCAAGGGTGAGGCGCCCTACCGCTCACTGCGCCTGTGGATTGACGTGAAGGAGCCGACGTATAACTGAGCGCGTCTTGGCCGAGGATGCCCTGACCGAGGACGTCGCATCGCACCGACTTGCGACGATGAGAGCGTGGGCCGGCGAATGGCCCGCGATCGCGCGGGCGCTGCTCTACCTGGCTGCCATCACGGCGGCTGAGCTGCTCACAACCCACACCGACCCACGCTGGGGGATGGGCAGCCACTGTCTCGTCCTGCTGGGATTGCTGGTGCACGCCGGCCTCGTCCGGGAGCTGCCGGAGGAGCGCGCCTTCGTCGTGAGCCTCGCCTTTGCACCGCTGATCCGCATCTTGAGCCTGGCGCTGCCGCTGGCGGATTTTCCTCTCCTCTATTGGTACCTTATCATCAGTATCCCGCTCTTCCTGGCGCTCGGTCGAGCGGTGCGGTCGCTGGATCTCTCCTGGCAAGAGATGGGCATCCACCTGGGTAGATGGCAGGTACAGCTACTGATCGGGCTCAGCGGCCTGGTCTTCGGCGCGGCGGAGTACTGGATCCTCCGGCCCCAGCCGCTGATCGGGGAGCTGAGCTTGTCCGCGATCTGGTGGCCGGCCCTGATCCTGTTGATCTGCACCGGCCTGCTCGAGGAGATGATCTTCCGCGGCCTGCTGCAGCGGACGGGCAGCCGGTCCTTGGGGCGGTGGAACCCGGTTTATATCAGCGCGCTCTACGCCGTGCTCCACATCGGTTACCGATCGACGCCCAACATCATCTTCGTCCTGGCGGTGGGATGGTTCTTCTGCTGGGCGGTGCGGCGCACGCGATCGCTGCTCGGGGTCGTGCTGGCGCACGGTCTGACGAACATCGTCCTCTTCCTGGTGATGCCCTTCCTGGCGCTCTCGCCGGGGGGCGAGGGCGAGACGCAGCTGTCGTCGGGCGTGCCGGTCGGCCGGCGATCGGCGCCACCACGGGTGTTGATGACGTCGGATTGGATGAGCGTGCGGGCGGGTCCGGATCTCTATCACCCCACGATGGGGCTGCTCCAGGCCTCCGAGGGATTGAGGATTCTAGCGCGGACCGCGACGGGGGAATGGTGGGCCGTCTGCTGTCTGGAGGAGAAGGCCGGCTGGATCTCGGATAGGGCGGTGGACGTCGAGGGGGAGACCGGTGACGTGCCCGTCATCGAGGCGCCGCCCCATCTGATCCTCCTCTCGGACTGGGTCAACGTCCGGGCAGACCCCAGCATCGAAACGGCGATCTTAGGGCGCGCCTACTCCGGCGCGGCGCTGAGCATCGTGGGCCGCGACCGAGCATCCGGTTGGTGGCACGTTTGCTGTGTGGACGACCAGGCCGGTTGGGTCTCCGATCATCTGGTGCGACCGGCGGGGGATTGGGATTACCTACCATGAGCGATGAGATCAGTTAAGTACCTGAAGAACTCTCACGACGGCGATAAAAACGAAGACCATCATCAGCGGGATCACCGCGACATCTAGCACTCGGCTCAGCCATTCTAGGGTCGGGTGATCGCTCACGCTGATGATCTCTTTGGCGATCAGGGCACTCAACAACGTCACGATGGCCAGCAGGCTCAGCCCGGCGGTCATCGCTGTTGTGAGGGTGCTGACGGTAGACGTTGTGACGGTGGAGATCATACTGCCGCTTCCCCTTCAGCGTGTGGCAAGGATCTGCATCCAAAATCAGCATAGCATCAGTTAGGATCCCGGTCAAGCGCTGGCTCCATCGTTGGGCATGCTCAGGCTCCAGTGGTCCATTTGACAGCCTTCGCGGGCTCTGTACTATGTGTGGCGTGCTTCCCGTGCCTCCGTCTTGGCACCTACTCAGTGCACACGGAATGGCCTCTTGGTCGTTCCACTCGGCTCGCTTGTGCGTCGTATATGAGCTTGGGTTTCTCACTGTGAATCTGCCGGTATCCACCTGAGGAGGATCACCATGAACCGCCTGTTGTTCTGCACTCTCATCACCGCTCTCGCATTGACCGGACTGGCTGCTGTTCTGCAGGTCAGCGCGCATCCCCAAGCCCCGCCCGTCGTCGTTAGCATGACACCCGACACAGGACCGAACGACCAACAGACACGGGTGGCGATCACGGGCCAGGGCTTTGTCTCGCCCTCGATTGCGCTTCTGGGCGACGACCCGCTGCTTGACGTCACTTTCGTGGACAGCTCAAAGCTCGAGGCCCGCGTCCCTTTCGGGCTCGAGACCGGCATCTACACGCTGACCATCGGGGGCAGCGTGACGACGACGTTGAGCGATGCCTTCACCGTGACCGCAGGATCGATCGGGTGGGCCAGCGCCGGGCCCTATGGCGGGCGCACCAGCGCCCTGGCGATCCATCCGACCGCGACGAGCACGGTCTTCGTCGCCGCAGAGCTGGCAGGCCTCTTCCGCACGACCAACGGAGGTGAGAGCTGGGAGCTGGTCTTTCAGAGCCCGCTCGCACCAGGACCCGAGGTCGAGGTGTGGCGTGGGGGCTCCGATGTGGTCTTCTTCACAGCGCAGGACGGCCTCTATCGCAGTGACCAAGGCGGCGATCTGGGCTCGTGGGCCAAGGTGTGGATGCCGCACGGTGAGAACATCCAGCCTAACGACTTCGCCATCGCCCCAAGCGATCCCTCCACGATCTACTGCGCCGCCGGCGGCTCCCTCTTCTACTCGGCCGACGGTGGGACCGTCTGGGAGGAGCGGGGTACCGGACTGCCGGGCGAGCCCCGCCATCTGGCGATCGATCCGGACGACGCGGGCACTGTATACGCCGCGTTCTCGGAGCAGGCAAGACTCTTCAAGACGGAGGACGCAGGTCACTCGTGGTCCGAGCTCTCCTTCACAATGACGATCGAGCCCGACCACCTCGGCACCATCCAGTCGATCGCGACCGATCCCTACCGCGAAGACAGTCTCTGGGTGGGTGGTTTCAACAGCGGCTTTTACCACTCGCCTGATGGTGGTGAGACCTTCACCAACGTGACGTCATTTGTCACCGTGAGCCAACAAAGCTGGTTCCCGGTCATCGCCTTCGACCCCAACGCGGACCGCATCTACGTGGGCTCCATAGGAGCGAGCTCTGCCGTTCACTACAGCGACGACGCGGGTGCCACCTGGCACGGGCTGGGACTGAACAACCAGGGTGGGATGGACATCGCGGTCACGCCCGGGGACCGTGACACGATCTACACCACGTGGTCCGGCGTGCGCAAGAGCACGGACAGGGGAGAGAGCTGGGTCTATCTCTCGGATGGGCTAGCGGCCTTACAACCCTGGTACCTGGCCGTCTCTCCCCACGACTCCGATCGGCTGATTGTCACGGCCGATGCCGAGGGCGCCTTTGGCACGCACAACCGCGGGAATACGTGGGAGAAGTACGTGGTCGGTCCGGTGTGGGAGGCCGACCACCACCGGGCTGCGACCTTCGACCCGCTCTCGCCGACGGTCGCGTACCTGGGCGGGGGTCATGAGCTCTTCAAGACCACCGATGACGGTGAGACGTGGGCACCCGCTCCGTCGATGCCGGTGCCGGATCCGCCCGGTGTCTACAGGTTTGCACAGATCCAGCACCTCACGCACCATCCACTGACGCCCTCACTCCTCTATGCGGGCGTGGCCTTGGGCCCAGAGGTCGCGCCAGGAGAGCCTGAGATCATCCGAGACGGCGCACTCTACGTCAGCCAGGACGCGGCTGCCACCTGGCGGCACATCAGCACGACGGGCGCCATCAGCGTCGTGAACCGCGTGGTCTTCGCGCCGAGCGATCCTCAAATGATCTATCTCAGCACTGGGATAGGCGATTTCGATGTGATGGGCAACGGCATCTGGCGCTCGCGCGATGGCGGCGAGAGCTGGGAGCATCCCGCGCCACCCGAGATGGTGGGAGCCATGGTGCAGGGATTGGCAGTTCATCCTGACAACCCCCAGACGCTGCTGGCAAGCGGGACGTCGCGCAGCTACCGCGACTTGGGTGTCCTGCGCTCCACGGACGGTGGCGGCTCATGGGATGAGACCACAGGCCTGACGGAGCCCCCTGAGCGGAATGTCACGGCGATCGCCTACGATGCCGGCGACCCGCGCATCGCCTACGCAGCGACACACGGTGGCCTGCGCATCAGCTTCGACGGGGGCCTCTCCTGGCGCCCCTATCCCGGCGCGGTGGGACAGGTGCCGATCACGGCGATGACGGTCGTGCCGAGTGAGGAGGGGACGCGGCTCTACCTGGGCACCGTGGGCGGGACGATCGCGCCTGAGATACTGCCGCTGCAGGTGGGCGCGACGCCCGAGGTCCTGACCGCGGGGGTCTACGTGGGGCGGAGCCGGTGGTATATGGTGCAGTTGCCGCTGGTGGTGCGGCGGTAGACGAGCGCCCTCGGGCAGCGAACGCCGTTGGCCCGTGCACGCCCCCTACGGATCTTGTTGCCTCATTCCGAAGATAGTAGTCGCCGATTTTGGTATCTTACCGCGAAGCTACATCAAGCAAGGCTACGGCCGAAAGGAGAGACTATGACGAAAGGTCGCGTTTACGAAGACCCCCAGTTCCGCTATCAGGACCCTCACAGCGGTCGTGAGGTCTGGCGGCTGACCGACTACCTCGGTCACAGCAATCACCTCTACTTCACGGACCCCTGCTGGATCGAGGACAACACGTCGCTGATCTTCACCTCGGACCGGGAGAACCAGTCCAATCTCTTCCGCTTCGACCTCGACACCGCCAGGATCACGCAACTCACGGACCTGAAGGGCCCCGGACGGCCCGGCGGGCAGTTCAGCAAGGCCAATCAGCGCCACTACTTCTGGTGGCAGGGCGAGGTCCACGAGCTGGACCCCGAGACGCTGGAGGAGCGCGTGATCTACCGCGCGCCGGAAGGGATGTCACCGGGCGGGCGCTCCAACCCCACAGCGGACGGGAAGTATGTCTGCGCGCGCATGATGGAGGAGCCGCCGCAGGAAAGAGCCGCGATCTCCTTCTCGTACTCGCGGTTCAGGGAGTTCTTCCACGCCAAGCCCTACACGCAGATCGTGCGTGTCGAAATTTCTACAGGCGACGTCGAGGTCGTGCACGAGGAGAACTGCTACATCGGGCACGTGAACACCTCGCCCACGCTGCCCGACATCCTCACCTTCTGCCACGAGGGGCCGTGGGACCTGGTCGATCAGCGCATTTGGGGGCTCAACATCCAGACCGGCGAGAGCTGGCGGATTCGATCACAGGTAGCCAGCGATGTTTCCATAGGGCACGAGTACTGGTTCGCCAACGGCGAGTATATGGGCTACCACGGACGCCCAAGGAACGACGCCTCAGAAGGCAATAGCAGTGATCATATATTCGGCTGGGTGAGGTGGGACGACACCGACCGTCGCGAGGTCCGCTTCCCCTTCAGCTCGACGCACTTCCACAGCCTGGACGAGACCCTGATCGTGGGCGACGGCACGCCGGCCTTCGTCTTCACCAGCGACAGCCCGGCGCGGCCCTACATCCAGCTCTTCAAGTGGGACGAGGCGCGCGGAGAGTACGTCGGCCCGCGCATCCTGGCCTACCACCGCAGCACCTTCAACGACCAGCACGCCCACCCGCACCCGCGGTTCACGCCGGACGGCAAGGCCATCATCTACAACTCCGATCTCACGTCCTACTCGAATCTCTACAGAGTGGAGATCGGCGACTTCGAAGAGCTGCCGGAGCTTATGTGATAGACCTCTACGAGAAGTACCATACGAGCCGCGACTTCGAGCGGCGGGGGCTCTTTGAGATCGCGCGCGAAGAGTTTGGCGTGGGGGGTGGCCTCTATCCCGGCTGCTTCGTCCACGTGACGCCATCGTTCTTCATCGAGCGGATGGTCTACGTAGACAGCGACAAGCGGGCGAAGCGCTTCTTCGAGGCGGGCGAGGCGCAGGCGCTGGTTGAACGAGAGAAGGTCTACGACGGGCCGGCGGAGGTGGCCTTCTACCGGCAGGACTACGCTAAGGCCCTGCCGCTGGAGGACAACGCGTTTGACTTGCTGATCTCGCAGTACGCCGGCCCGGTGAGCGAGCCCTGTAAGCGCTATCTAAGACCGGGTGGTATCCTGATCGCTAACAACAGCCACGGCGACGCCGGACTCGCTCACAACGATCCGGCATTCGAGCTGATCGCGGTGATCAACCGGCGGCGGACCCGGTTCACGCTTTCGACGAAGAACCTGGATGCCTACTTCGTGCCCAAGACGAAGACGCTACCTGAGGACCGAGCTGAAGCGCGCGACTATCTGCTCCGGCTCGGTCGTGGCGTCGGTTATACGAAAGGCGCGGCGGATTACGTGTTCCGCAAGTGCTCCGAGTGATGGGGCTTACCGGTCTCGAGACGACCATAGGCGCCGTGATGCATCTCGCGATGTAGCTCGCAAAGGAGACGGCACTGAAGTGCCCACTACAAACCTACATGAAGGCGCGAGAGAAGTTTGCCGCCCGGCGCGCGGGGACCACGACTCCGATCCGCAGCGCGAACTCAGACCGCGTAGCCGACGATGTAGACCACCGTGCCACCGATGATGGTCAATGACCACAGGGTCAAGGTCGCTCTCATGAGCCAGATGGGCTTCTTGGGCGGCAGTCGCTCGACCCAGTACATCCGCGTGACCGTGTAGGTCATCAACAACTGGGTCACGGCGCCCAGCACACCGTGAAGGAGCGGCGCGCTAGCCAACGCACCGGTGACAAGCGTCTCCGCGCCGGTCGCGACGCCGATCCACTGGGGTATCATCACCACGAGCACAGGTATCCAGTTGAGAAACGCAGCCACCGCCATCACGGGACAGTGAGTGGAGAAGCGGCGCCGGTGAGCCTGGATGGCCCCGAAGGACGCCACGATCAGAAGCACCCAAGTGAGCACCAAGGACAGATCGGACCAGAGTGAAGCCGACGTGCCGAGAAAGCCGTTCATAGGTCCCTCCTTTCGGCTGCAGGATCATCGCTTGAACCGGACTCGAACATCACTATAGTCCATCTGTGGCACGGCACAAGCTTGCGCAGGCGCCGGGTATCTCAATCGGTGGTGCCTGTCTTTGGCACCACCGCCGTCGTGCGCATTCTGGGCGGGGTTGAGAAGAATAGACTGGCTACCTATAGGCCTTGATCCAGTCGACCTTCAGCTCGAAAGGGCCAGGCACCTTGTCGGCGATCATCAGCCCGATCTGCTGGATCTGCGCACTATCCATCCTGGGCTGATTGCGCAGGACGCGACCCCGGAAGGTCGGGACCACGCTTTGAAACGGGATGGTGACGGTCGTCCAGTCGCCCGCCCGGGTCTCGAACTCCGATTCGTAGGCCGGTCCATCGAACCTCCGACTTGTCCGTATTCGCAGCTTATACGTGCGTCCATCCCCTCTCACGCGCAGCCGGAATCCCGCATAGGCCCCGAGTTGAAAATCCTCAGGGTAGGTGCGCACCGAGGCGAAGCCGCCGTAGTTCTCCAACGACAGGTTGCCGCGGAAGATCGCCACGCCCTCCTCCGACAGCACGAACTCGCTGTTCGAGATACCACCCATCACCGTATCGTTGACAGTCCCCCACTTTCCGGATGTCTCCGGCGAAGTGAAGTCAAATATCGTGATGCTACCTGTATCCTCTTCCATAACGCCTCCCACCTTGTTTTTGAGCAATACCCCTGTCATCGCGCCTTCGGCCTCTTATGAGTCAGCGGGCTCGTGGCTCAGGGCGATGGAGTTAATGCAGTAGCGCAAACCCGTGGGCTCCGGACCGTCGGAAAAGACGTGGCCCAGGTGGGAACCACAGCGCGCACAGAGCACCTCAGTACGCACCATGGCTAGGCTGCGGTCCTCTTCCGTCACGACCGCGGTCTCTGCTATGGGCGCCCAATAGCTGGGCCAACCGGTGCCGGAGTCGTATTTCGCCTCGGAGCTGAAGAGCGGGTTGCCGCACGCCGCGCAATGGTAGGTCCCCGCCGTTTTGTGGTCGTGGTAGATACCGGTAAAGGCGCGCTCGGTTCCCTTTTCGCGCATCACCTCGTACTGAAATGGCGAGAGCAGCGCACGCCACTCGTCCTCGCTGCGCTCCAAAGATGTGCCATCGACCTCGTTCAATGAGAGGGCCGGCGCACGATAGGGTTCGTCCGGGGTACCGGGTGCCGGGGTCACCGGCATCGCGCAGCCCGCCAATCCAGCCGCTGCGCCTAAGGCCAAACCCAAGAAGGATCGTCTAGACAAGCGTTTCCCCACGTTATACCTCCGATATTATAGATTTTGTTTAATTATATTATACAAACGGAAAGTGACAAGCGACGAGTGAAACGACGAGGTGGAGTATGAAACGTGAAGCGTGGATCAGAACGTGAGATCCCGAGCGGGTCAGCGCACAATTCGGTGAGGAGGCAGCTCCTTCAAGTGTACAATCCGGAGCCGATCTGGTGGCGACGTCTCCGTTGACGCGCCGTGGTTTGTCGTTGCGTCGAGGCAAAGACACGGGTAGAATCTCCGTAGAGGATCGGAGAGACGGACAAGATATCCCGGGGATTCGCGACAAAACGTGCTCTTGTAGCCGAGACGTGCTTGCTGCCGCCCGGGCAGCCCTGAGGCGGCACCACCCACGGTCCGAAGGCGGCGGCCAACGCGGGTGCAGTCCAAGAGCGGTCTATGAGGAGTGCTGAGATGATGGATTCGAGAGATGTCAGCGGAGATGGCGACCTGGTCCTGGGCATCGACAGCAGCACCACGGCGTGCAAGGCCATCGTGTGGAACCTGCAGGGTGAGGCGGTGGCGGAGGGAAGGTCGGCGCTGCCGCTCTCGATGCCGCGACCGCTGTGGCACGAGCAACCCGCCGACGCGTGGTGGACGGCGCTGGTCAGTGCTATCCGCGAGGCGCTGGCGGACGACGAGGGTCTCTCCGATCGCGTTGCGGCGCTCTGCATCGCCCCGCAGCGGGAGACCTTCGTGCCTGTGGATGCTCACGGCGAACCGCTGCGACCTGCCATTGTGTGGATGGACGAGCGCAGCCGCGAGGTGCTGCCGCGCATCGCTGAGGAATATGGCGCGGAGCGCCTGCACAGGGAGAGTGGGAAACCCCTGTCCGGCAACCTCACATTGAGCAAGATCGCTTGGTTGCGCGAGCATGAACCGGAGGTGTTTGCGAAAACCGCCCGTTACCTGGACGTGGTCGCCTTCCTGGTCGAGAAGCTCACCGGAGCGTATCGGACCGGCTGGGGCTGCGCCGATCCTACCGGGCTATTCGATATGCAGCATCACCGTTGGAACCGCGCCCTACTGGAGTACCTGGACCTCAACGCAGCTCAACTACCTGAAGCATGCCCACCGGGCGAACTGCTGGGCACGTTGACCACTGAAACTGCGCGGATATGCGGCCTACCTTCCAGGCTGCCGGTCATCGCGAGCGTAGGCGACGGGCAGGCGGGTGGACTGGGCGCGGGCGTCACGCAGAGCGGCGTGGCCTATCTCAATCTGGGCACTTCCGTGGTCTCCGGCACTCTCACCGAGAACTACGTCACCGACCGCGCCTTCCGCACCATGTATAGTGCACTTCCTGGCGTCTACAGTCTGGAGACAGTTTTGCTAAGTGGGACTTACATCATCAACTGGTTCATGGACGATATCGCGGCTGAAGGGGAAACACTGCCTGATTACGATGCCGGTTTGGAGAAGATTCCACCCGGCGCGGAAGGATTGATGGCGGTCCCCTACTGGAATAGCTCCCTCACCCCATATTGGGACGTGGACGCTAGCGGCATCGTCGTCGGCTGGCGTGGCATTCACACCCGCGCCCACCTCTACCGCGCCATCCTGGAGGGCATTGCTATGGAGCAACGGCTCCACACGCAAGGCGTGGAAACTGCACTGGGGCGCGAAGTCAAGAATTACGTGGCGATGGGTGGCGGCACCCGCAGCGCCCGCTGGTGCCAGATCATCGCTGACGTGACGGGCAAGGACGTCTACCGGACTCCATCGCCGGAGGCAGCAGCTCTCGGCGCGGGTATCCAGGCTGCTGCCGGCGTGGGCCTCTATCCCAGCACCGACGCAGCAGCAAAGGCTATGTCCCGCGTCGTACAATCCCCATTCGTTCCTGACGCCGCCGCGCATGAGTTCTACACTCGTCTATACGAGCAGGTCTATCGTGATCTCTTCCCTGCGCTTCAGGGCTCTCTGAAGCGACTGGCCGCTATCACAGATGAGGCCACAGCGGAACAAGGCCTGCAGAAGGATAATGCGCATCGAGGTGGCAGCCGTGCTTCGGAACGCTAGCGTGCACGCAGATCATTGCTGACAAAGGCGGGGAGCCGTTGCAATCTGTCGATAGAAGCGCCGGCGGGCTGCTAGTGAAGCGAAGAGCGTTCTCATACTCCGCCGGTGTTGGTGCCGTCGGTCCGGAAGCCCCACTGCGGTGGCTCAGAGGCAAGGGCATAGGCGACAGACGCACAAGGCGTCCCGCAGTCCATCCCCTACTCGTTAATCTATCACCCAGAACCTGAACTGTGGCAGTCGGCGCAGCGTACAAGCTTCAACTCCGCAACCCACTTGTGATCCACGGAAGCTGACAAGCTTAACTGGGCGACGTTCTCCGGAGCACGGCGCGAAAGATCCGTCACTGCCTTTTACGGACTCACGACCCAGATCCGATTGACATAGACCGTCCCCGATGCTCCGGGCGGGCCGTTGACGTAGATCCCGAAGTAGGTAATGGCGGCTAAGTCTATCCGGTTGTTCTGCTTGGTTGCCCATTCGGCCCGGGCGAACGCGCCGGTTGACAGGGGTAGGCAGAGCTCTCCTTCGCCAATGGAACTCGATGCGGTCCAGCTCTTCCACACCTCTCCGCTGGCCTCGCCAAACTGCACCACCAGATCCTCGGCCGTTCCGGTAACGCTGATATCTAGACAGAGGCGCGCGTGTCCGGACCAGCTCTGTGCCCGAGCCCACCACCGCTCAAAACCGCAGTAGTCGTCGGGACTTGCCTGTTGGATAGTGTACTCGAAGGCAATCGCCCGGCCGTCGTTGGTCTGGGATGGGGCTGATGCGAGACCGAGAGCGCACCGACGAGCGCTATTGGGGTCGTTGACGCGATAGGTTCCGTTGAGTGCCGCCTCATCGCCGTAGTTCGCTCCGGTTTCAACCACGAATATCGACTGCGCTGTAGGCTCCGGTGTGACAGTCTCCGTGTGAGTCGGCAATGGCGTGAAGGTGGGTTCCGGTGTCGCGGACGCCGCGGGTGTTTTTGTCGCCGCCGGAGTTTCGGTGGGTCGGGAGGTCGCCGTTGGCCTCGAGGCGTCATCGACCGGCGCCGTCTCCGTCGGCTTGGATTCCACGGTTGCCGTCCCGACGATGCCTTCGCCTCCCGCCGTCGGCTCCGGCCCATCGTCAACCACCTCTCCACTCGTGTCGGAGCTCCGGTCCAGCGCTTGCGCGTCATTATCAACAACGTCGTCCCCCCGCTGGAGCAGGCGCTCTATGGGAGCAAAGACCTCCCGCGGGATCATGCCGGCCATCCAGGCGTACGATACGCCACCAGCCAACAGCAGCACGACCACCAGCGCACCAATAACCAGAAGACGGGGCAGACGGGGGGCGCGACGCTCCTCCAAGGGAGCTCCGCACTGGACGCAGAAGCGCGTGTCGGGCTTGTTTGGGAAACCACATCGGGCGCAGACTTGATCTTGGCCCGTAGCAGTCAACGCCGCACCGCACTCAGTGCAGAAGACCGCTTCTCCATCGTTGCTGTGACCGCAGCGGGCACATATACGATCCTTCACTTGCGATCACCTCCTCAAATCAGCCATCTAGCGGTCGTTCGTGACTATACCTGCAGATCAGCCACAGCTGTACGAGATGACAGGCAGCCGATGCTGCTAGTGTAGCCAATTTGTCGATAAGCGCAAACTTTCGTTGCGTCGACTACGGCTTGCCCACAAACCAGCCTGGCGCACACCCCGTGTGAGAACTCACTGGGCGCGTTCTGGTTTCGGGGAAATAACAAGCTGATTATCGGTGAAACCACTT
>JBNGDU010000144.1:0-21190 GCA_049975025.1 Anaerolineae bacterium | reverse complement strand
CTAGGGCAATCGCATTTGGATATAGATGCTCGTAGCCCCCGTCTCGGGGGCGTTTCCGGCGCGAAAAGCCCCGTTGCAGAGGCATCCGAATCGAAAAAACGAAGAGGGTGCACCCTGACCACTTAGCTAAAGCCTTACGCTAGAACTGTCCAGGCCAACCTCACATTGATGTTCTCAAAGTTGAACAGGCTGACTCCTTATCACGCATCGCCCTCGTACGCATCAACCTGTCCCACAGGCGACATCGGGATAAGACGGAAAGTGTCTGGTGTCGGTTTACGGGCGTGAATGTAGTGTCTCTTGTGTCACCTTCCTCCACTGCCTGTTCCTCGGAAGGCGCCGTTGCCGGGCCGCCACAGACCCGGACCCGTTCGGGGTCGTTGCATAAGCTACGGTAGCTTTTGCGTGGCACCGGGCTTGAGGATCGCAGAGCGTGCTGACGGTTTCGTCTTTTGAGTTGACGCAGAAACGAGAGGCACGTATATTGTACATCGGCAGCAATCCAGAGATGAACGCAGCCTCAGCAAAAGGAATGGCCAATGACAGCCTCATCTATCGAACATAGAACCCGGGCGATTTTGCCGATTATCCGGCTTATGCAGACGGTCATCCCGCTTCCTTTGGCTCGCTGGTTAACCCAGCAAAGCATGACACGTGTGCAACTGGGTGCCGGTGTGAATCGGCAAGCGGTATCGGCAGATGGTGTGCCGTGTGAATGGATCATCCCCCAAAATAACCCGACAGACCAGGTGTTGCTCTATCTGCACGGGGGTGGCTTCATCTTCGGGTTGACCCCCCTACATCTCAAAATGGGGGCATATCTGGCGCGAGATACCAGCATGCGGGTTCTGATGGTAGATTACCATCTAGCCCCGGACTACCCATTCCCAGCCGCCCTGGAGGACTGTGTAACGGCCTATCGCTGGCTGTTGAGACAGGGGATTGTGGCCCGGGACATCGCGGTTGCAGGTGACTCAGCGGGCGGTAATCTGACAATCACCATGTTGATGAGACTACGCGATAGCGGCAGCGCGCTCCCTGCCGCGGCGGCATGTCTTTCACCTGTGACAGACCTCACACCTGACCACAAGCGGCGCGAGGGGTTCAGAGATCCGCTGTTGCCCGACAAAGCAGTGAAGCTCTATGCCGAATCCTATCTGGGACACCATGATGCTCACGATCCCCTGGTTTCGCCGGTTTTTGGCGATTTGCGTGGACTGCCGCCGCTGCTGGTGCACGCTGGAGAGGACGAGAGTCTGCGCGATGATGCAATCCGCATCACAAATCTGGCCCAGTCTGTGGGTGTTGATGTAAGACTGGAGATCTACCCGCGCATGTGGCACGTATGGCAACTTTATCTTGCGTTGCCACAAGCGGTTCAATCCCTTGATGACATAGCGCAGTTCCTTGAGTCACACGTTGGGGTGAATAGCACGCAGCCCAAGCGCTGTCAGCCATAGGTATGCTCGAAGTACTCCTCGAACGGCGCAGACTTGCGCTCGAGTTGAATACAGACCGTGTCACTTGCACCAGCCAACCAACTCCCATCTGGCTAACGAGCGATACTGCCGGGCATCAATGGCCTGTTGACGCGGGATCGGCATCGCAACTGCAGGAGATTATAGGTCTATCGAGGAGGCACGAGATTGCACCCTAAAACACAAAGAGCCCTCCGTTGAAGGAGAGCTCTTGATGTCCTATAAGCACTTACTATAGGCGGGAGCGACGGGATTTGAACCCGCGATCTCTGGCTTGACAGGCCAGCATGTTAAACCACTACACTACGCCCCCTGAACGAGCTGAATGATACCATATAGAGGAAGTTTGTCAAGGAGCAAATGTGGGTTTTCCAGAGGGCGTGTTGAGCGCGGGAAGGCAACGAGTAACGAGTGACGAGTGAAACGTGAGGATATCACCAGGGTTGGCAGACGCTGTGGGCGGACTAGAATGGCCTCAGAAAGTCTCAACATCTAGGCTTCCGGAGGTTATGCTATGCAGGCAACAGGGGAGTTCGCAGACAAGGTCGTCATCGTCACTGGCGCCGCCCGGGGCATCGGCAAGGCCATCGCCGAGGCCTTCGCGACCAAAGGGGGCACGGTGCTGATCCTCGACATCCTGGAGGATGAGGGAGAGACAACGGCCCGGGCCATCGAGGCGGCGGGCGGGCAGGCGACGGCTATCACCGTCGACGCCACCGATCGCCACCAGGTCAAGAACGTAGTCGCCGAGATCGCCCTGGACTACGGGCGGATCGACGTTCTGGTCAACAACATCGGGTGGAACAACCCGACGCCCTTCCTGACCTCGGACGAAGCGCTGTGGCAGCGACTGCTGGATGTCAACCTGATGACGGCGCTGCGTTTCTGCCGCGAGGTGCTGCCCCATATGGTCGAGCAGCAGTCGGGCAGCATCGTCAACATCGCCTCGATCGCGGGCATCCATCCTTGGCCGGGCTCGGTGCTCTACGGCGTGGCGAAGGCCGGCATCGTCTCCATAACCCGCTCCCTCGGCGCTGCCATGGCCGCACACAACATCCGCGTCAACTGTGTCTGCCCGGGGCCGACGGAGACGAACCTGTCCAAGGAGCTGCGGAAGACGAACCCGGACTACGTTCGGTCAATCCACGGAAAGCTCCAGATCGGGCGGCTGGCCGATCCCGAGGAGATCGCGGCAGCCGTGATCTTCCTGGCGTCGGACGCCGCCTCCTTCGTATTGGGCGAATGCCTCGTCGTCGACGGAGGCTACAATATGGTGTGAACCCGGTTCCCGCACCGGGAGGAAAGCGCGTTCGAAACGAGCAAATCCGACCCGACCTGACGGCAAAGGTCTGACAGACTGAGTTTCGCTTCCTATAAAGGGATAAGGATCACTTGAGCGGGCGCCGTGCCTGTGTTAGGGTGATAATACCTCTTTCTGGAAGGAGCCGGATTTGCATGCAGACTGAAGACTACATTCGACTTGAGGACACCTACAACGCCCACAACTACCATCCGCTGGATATCGTCATCGAGCGCGGCGAAGGCGTCTGGGTCTGGGACGTCGAGGGGCGGAAGTACCTCGACTGCCTGGCCGCCTACTCCGCCCTCAACCAAGGGCATCGCCACCCCCGCATCGTCAAGGCCCTGGTGGACCAGGCGGCCCGCCTGACCCTGACGTCGCGCGCCTTCCGCAACGACCAGCTCCCCTTGTTGGCCAAGGAGCTGTGCGAGCTCACAGGCTATGAGATGATGCTGCCGATGAACTCCGGGACCGAAGCGGTGGAGACTGCGCTCAAGGCCGCGCGGATGTGGGGATATCGTGTGAAGGGCATCCCCGAGGACGGCGCCGGAGCGGACATCCTGGCTTGCGAGAACTGCTTCCACGGGCGGACGATCACCGTGCTTTCCTTCTCCACCGAGGAGCTCTACCGGAAGGGATTCGGACCCTTCACACCCGGGTTCAGAACGATACCCTATGGCGACGCCGAAGCGCTGGAGGCAGCCATCACCCCACGCACCGCGGCCTTCCTCGTCGAGCCGATTCAGGGCGAGGCCGGTGTCAACGTGCCGCCGGACGGCTATCTCAGAGCGGTGCGCGAGATCTGCGATAGACATAACGTCCTTATGATCGCCGACGAGGTCCAGACAGGGCTGGGACGCACCGGGCAGCTCTTCGCGTGCGATTGGGAAGACGTCACGCCGGACCTGATCGCGATAGGCAAGGCGCTCTCCGGCGGAATGATGCCCGTCTCTGCCGTGGTCGGCCACCGCGAGGTGCTGGGGCTCTTCAAACCTGGGAGCCACGGGTCGACGTTCGGCGGCAACCCCCTGGGTTGCGCCGTCGCGCGCGAAGCGCTCAAAGTGGTCGTCGAAGAAGACCTTCCGGCCCGCGCGCGCAAGCTCGGTGACGCCTTCAGGCGCAGCCTTCGAGAGATGAACAGCCCCTATGTGAAGGAGGTTCGGGGCCGAGGGCTATTGACCGGGGTGGAGATCAAGCCCGAGGCCGGCGTAGCGCGCCCGTTCGTGATGCAGCTCAAGGAGCGGGGCGTCCTGGCCAAAGACACGCACGGCACCGTGATCCGCTTCGCACCGCCGCTGATCATCACGCAGGAGGAGATTGACTTCGTGTTGGAGCAAGTTCGGGCGGTTCTGGTGCCGGCTGTGGAGCCTGAGCTGGTGGTGACTGAGGGCGCAACAGCGATATAGACATCGATGTGAGCGAAGCCCCGGTTGGCTTCGCTCACAGTGCTTCTGTGTCACGCCCAGGTAGATCGCGTGTCACCTCACCTGGCCCAAGAACCAGACAAGAAGCTGCGGCGTGATTCTCGCCTCGATCCATGCTGCGACGGCGAGAAGCGGCACGACGAAGAGCAAGAAGATCTTGAGGAAGTGGCCGACCTCGCGGAGGACGCCGAAGACACCACCGCCCTCTCGAGGCGGTTGCAGTAGGACATCGCCCATCCTCATCGCCTGCGCCGTGGCGATGATGGCCGCCGGGAGCTCCAGCACACCGTGGGGCAAGACGGTGACCGCGATGAAGAGCCACGGGTTGACGCCGACCTGTCCAATCTGCGAACTCACATAGACGATGATGGCGACGGGCAGCATCAACAGCAACAGAGCCAAGGTGCCGAGGGAGAGCAGCCCGAGGATCGCGGAGAACAGCAGCGCGCGGACGTTGTTGAGCAGCACCGCGCCGGGGGAGAAGGTCGGCAGCAAGCCCGTCTCTGCCACTAACTCCTGTATGGTCTCCGTATCAACGATCCGTTCGAAGCTGAACAGCTCCGGCGGCAGAGGAAATTGACGCGCAGTCCAAATTCCGAGTGAGAGCCCACCCACCACGACGACGAGCAGAGTGACCCATAGCTCGGCTCTTATCTGGCCCAAGAGCTTCGGGATCTCTCGCCGGTAGAACTTGAGCGGCCCCCCCGAAGGTCGAAGGGCATGCCAGAAAGTGCGTACGCCCTTGACCAGGTCCAGTTGATCGAGGTCGCGTCCCAACAGGTGCTCGCGGTTGAAGATCCGCACCCCAAGGCGGATCAGCAGCGTCGCCACGACAAGCAGGGCCAGGGCCACCATCCACAGCGCATCGTAGTGCGCGTAGAGCAGCATCCCGGCCTCTACCTGCAGCAGCAGGGCCATCGGGACGATGATGAAGCTGGCTACCAGGTTGGCAGCGCGCACACTGGTCGACTGGCTCGACACGATCACGGCGCCGGCCACCATCACCACCGACTTGATCGTCGAGAGTACCACGGCCAACAACAAGAGATCTACCGGCGGCCACCACCCCAGCGTGAAGCCCAATCCCAGGAGATAGGCCGCCATGCCGATGTAGCTCGCGATCACCGGCGGCGTCACGGAGGCCAGCAGCTTGCCCACGTAGAGCTGAAGATCCGTCAGCGGCGTCGCCAACAGCGGCTCCAGGCTGCTGCGCTCCTTCTCCCCCACGAAGGTCTCCAGGGCGATGACCAGTGAGAAGGTGCTGGGGAAGAAACCGACGACGAGCATCAGGAAGGGGTAGAGCCGTTCAATGATGATGTCGGCGCCAAAGCGCCCCACGAAGTTGATCGCGCGAGCTGCGACGAAGTTCGCCAGAATGGGAAAGCCGACCACCAGGATCAAAATGGGCAGGACGATGCGCCAGTCGCGCAGCGTGTCCTTGACCTCGCGGTGGGTGATGATCAACGCCGGTTTGATGCCACCGACGAGCTTGGACACGGGTCTAAAGACTTCAGCCAACTCAGCCACCGAATGCCCCCTCGTCCATAACCTGCAGGTAAACCAGCTCCAGGCTCTGGGGCACCTCGCTCAGCGTGACGACGGGGATGTCGGCCTGCGACAGCGCACGCAGCAACGCGGGATTGCTCGCCGTAGGGGTAGACGTTCGATAGCGGATCCAGTGGTCGCCCACCTCATCGACCCGGACGAAGCGAGATACCACGTCGACGGCATCCCGCACGCCGTCCTCGCCAAACACCGAAGGGGCGCCATGGCCATTTGAGCCGTTGGCCAGTCGGATTTCCATCAACGGCGGGCCCAGCAACTGCGCCTTCAACTCCTGAGGCGTGCCCTGAGCCTGGACCGCTCCCCGTCGGATAATCGCGATGCGATCGGCGAGCTCCTCAGCTTCGGGCAAGTTGTGCGTGCAGACAAGGATGGTGCGCTGGTCGTTATCGCGCAACTGCAGGATGGCGTCCCGCACCAATCGGGCGCTCTGGGGATCCATCGCCGACGTCGGCTCGTCAAAGAGCAGCACGGGGGGATCGTGAAGCAACGTGCGGATCAGCGCGATCTTCTGGCGCATGCCCTTGGAGTATTCACCCAACCTGCGATGGAGCACCGACGCCATCTCGAACTGATCAACCAGCATTTGAATGCGGGCGGTGCGCCGGTCGCCCGGCAACTCACGGAGACGTCCGAAGAAATGCAGGTACTCCCAGCCGGTCATACGTGTATACAGACCGGGCGCTTCCGTCAGCACCCCCACCCGGCGACGCACCTCCCGGCCTTGCGTGGCGACGTCATAACCGGCGACCCGCGCCGAACCTGCCGTGGGCTTCAGGACCGAGGACAGCATGCGAACTGTGGTCGTCTTTCCCGCACCGTTGGGCCCCAGAAGCGCCAGGACCTCGCCCGGGCGGATATTCAGGGTCAACTGATTGACGGCGACGAGATCGCCGAACCTCTTGACCAAGCCTTCCATCTCTATCATAAGTCCCACCCTATGTCGTGTTATTCGCGCGTGCTAAAAAGAGCTGCGGGTCTGGTCGAGCACAACTCGGCGGATATCCAATTCTCAGCGGAATAGCAAGTCACATAACTTCCCGTTACTAGATCAACAAACAGTGTACCATTCCCTATGGCCTATGGTCGTTGGCTGAAAGTCGGTGACCGCCACTAGAGGAAGCATGCCGGTCCCTTCCCGGATTATACCACGGAGTCGGCAGAAGAGGAGAACGGGGTTAGCAAATGGTTAGCTCTGCCGTTATCCCAGGAACGGCCCTGCAAAGGGAAACGGATGTCGGGTGCCAGGCCGGCAGCGACCCAAGCCAGAGTCACGGGCAGCCATCACCGTAGGGGAAGCCGAACCCTGCAAGAAGCGTTACACTGTGGCAACCGAAGATCGCAAAGCGGAGCACAGCCCCCTGACGAGGGCAGAGCCTTTGCAAAAAGTAACCGGCAGTGACGGACCAAACGCTCCATTGCTGCTCGGTCGAGACCCTGACCGCACTCGCCGAGATCATCCTGTGAAGGCGGACCGAAGGGCCGCCGGAGCCGGCACCGACCGGGCAGCGGCCCGTTTGCGGTCGATCCGCCCCAACTGCTACCGGCGCAAGGTGATCGGCAAGAACACGTAGGTCTCCTCGGGCCACGCGACGGGCGTCTCCACGCCGACGAGCACGAAGGCGCTGCCGCTGTGACCCTGGCTATCGGTGGCCGTGAGGGTCAGGCGATGGGTGCCGGTGACCAAGTCCTCCGCAACGATCGACGAGCCGGTGCCCAGTTCGCCCGCGAGGTCCGAGGCCCACACCAGCGCCGCGCCCGTCAGCTCACCCTCCTCGTGATCGTAGGCATAGCCCAGCAGACTGAGGGTGGTCGAGACGACGCTCCCCGCCTCCGGTTGAGCAATCGTCACCAGGGGCCCGTGATCGTCGACGGTGAAGGGGCCCAGCGTGTCGCTCGCCGTGTGGAAACCGTCGCTGACCTCCACCCGGACCCAGGCCTTCGCGCCGCCGGGCACCTCCGCGAGGTCGAGGTCGTAGTGATCCACGGTGAGGTTGGCAGCCACGGGCCGCCACGTGGCCCCATTGTCAGCGCTATAGAAGATGCTGTAGGCGAGGGTGTCGCCGTCGGCGTCTTGCCCGGACCAGGTGAGAGGCAAGACGGCGTCCGCGCTCTCTCTGGCCATGGCCCCACCAGTGATGGTCACGGCGGGCGCGTTGGCGCTGATCGCCAGACTGCCCCATTCATCGTCCACGATGATGGAATAAGGATCGTGGTACAGAAACACGACGCGGGCCGGCGTGCCGCTCAGGGGCAAACTGACCAAGAAGGGGTGGGCGTCGCCCCAGCTCGACCAGGTCGTGTCATAGCCGCTCTCTACGTAGAAGCAGTGGCTCGACAGGACATCGTCTCCCGCATCGCGCAGCTGCACGCAGTAGCCGGAGGCGTAGGGGGAGGGAGACGGGTTTGCGGGCGGCGCCGCGGTCGTGACCTGCCACGCGGGCGAGAAGGTCGCCTTCTGACTCCACGTGTCATAGATGCCCCCCACCAGGACGTAGGTCTGCGGTTCCGCTGTCCGCGCGAGGGCCGTTGCACTGACGCCCGTCCCCAAGTTATAGTCCAAGAGCTCATTGTAGATATGGGAACTGACCCAGAACTGGCTCGGGTCGAAGGGCGGTGAGTACTGAGCACTGTCGAAGTAAGCGACCGGTAGCGTGAATACATCGGTCGTGTCCGGCGACACGAGCCGGTCGGCGGTGAGATCGTACCCCCAGTAGCCAACCGGATCGACCACGCTGTACTTGGGGTCGTGTCCCAAGTTGAGGCCCAACGCATGGGCAAAGGCCACCTGATCGGGCAAGCTGTACGCGGCGACGCCGCGCCCCCCTTCAGCGACGGGGTCCGGCCGGGTGTACTCGAGGGTATCCCCAGCGACGACGCCAAAGACCTGATCGAAGCCCTCCCCTTCCCAAGTGCCGTCTGTACGCAGGCGCATCTGAGCCATGCTCAGGGCGTTGAGGAGCAGAGAGCCCGTCTCACCCGCCTCCGGATCGACGGTTGTCTCCGGAATCTCATAGGGCCAGTCCATCGTCGGCAGTAGCGTCAGCGTCACGTCGGCGGCCGGGTAGACTTTGCCGAACAGCGTCGCGATGTCCAGCATGGACGCGGCATCGCCGGCTTGCTGAGACGCCCGCTGTTTGTCGGGCGGGTAGACGCCGCGGATCCCAACCCGCACCGGGCGCGCCTGTCGCGTCGTTACGGTGAGCACCTTTGTGTTGTCCTGGTAGTCGAACTCCTCGATGTGCTCATCCGGGTTCACCTCGGCCGAGAGGGTGAGGGTGCCCGTCACCCACTCCTTGGGCAATTTGAAGTTGAGGCTGTTGTTAAGTCCTCGCTGCAGCTGGGTGAACTCCGCCGGGGTATCGAAGCATCCGTCACGGAGATAGGGCGTGGTGGCTGGCGCCTCGGGCTGCCGCGTGCCGATCAGGACGCCTCCGCGTCGTACCACGAGTTCGCCGCCCACGTCGCTGACGACCCCGCTGGTCGAGGCAGGATAGACGCGGACTTCAGCCGGCTTGCCGGCGACGATCGGCACCGCGTTGTCGTAGGTCTGGATCCCTTGGTTCGGCTCGATGTGGCAGATCCACAGGTCCCTGGCCTGACGGCTGCACTTATCTTGTTGGGCATAGGGCTCGCACGTGGCACCCCCCTTGCAGACATCGCCGCCTCCTGGGGGGTTGCCGTTAGCGTCGGTCGGGCCGTCCGGCGATCCCCACCAGTTCCCGGTCGCATCGACACCTTGCGGTCCTTCGAGTCCAATACCGTTGCCCACAATGCAGTTATGATTTATCTTTGCGCTCAAGCCTTCCGAATACATCGCGAACACAGCCCCGGCATTTTCCGTGAAGCCGTTATCCCGCGCCTCAACGTGGACGCTGCCTCGGATGTACAAGCCTTGCTGAAGACCACGAAAGACATTGCCCAGGATCTCCACTGAAGTTGACCCCTTGTCAGGTGCAAGGAAACCGCTGGGCCACGTCGTGATGCCCCGCCCCAGCCGCAAGCCCCCTTCCTCCTTAAGGAAGGCATTATCCTCGATATTGACCGTGCCACCCGCATTGGGTTGCACATCGATGGCCCATGGGCCCTCGTTGTAGCCTCCGCCAAACTGGAATTCATTCTCCTTGATCGTTGCGTTGGCCCCCGCGACCCTAATGCCATGTCCAGAGAGGCTCGACAGCGACAGGCGGAACGAGTTCCTGGTAACCGTGACAGTGGTTCCCGGGCGAAGCAGGATACAGGACGTACACTCAGCGAACGTGCTGTCGGAAACCGTGAGTTCCCCAGCCGATGCTTCAATGCGAGTCGTGGTTCCGGCGGAGATCTGGTTGTGGAGAAAACTCTGATCTGCCCCGCCGCTGAAGTATACGACGCTGCCGTTCATCATATCACAATACTCAATCTTCGTATCTCTGTAGAGGACGACCGCAACGCCGTCAAGCGTCACCAGCTTCCCATCCCCCCCGCTGATGATGGAATCCCCTGCACTACCTAGGATCTCAATGCCAATGTCCACCAGCGACGGCGCAACGCCGGCTCCCCCGATGCCCGGTTGCACCCATAGCCGCCCGTTGTTGCGGGCCCGGATCATGGACGTGGTTGCTCCTGGAGCCGAAGATACCATGGCACCGCTCCCGATCTTAAGAATGGCTTCAGCCTCGAGGTCCACAATGCCGGCGAGCTCAACTTCGGCATCCGCCCACTCGTCGTTCTTGTAGAGGTGGCCCTGGACCTGTCCTACTTGCACGGGCACCCACTCGCTGCAGTCCTCACCAAGAGACGAGATAGCGCACACTCTGTAAGACAGCTCAGTGCCGGGCGCCTGTGAGTCACGGTAGAACAGCTTGTCGCCGGGCATCTCTTCAGGCTGGATAACCGCGCTACCCCCGGGATTGCGCTCCAGCCGGTAGCTCGACGCGCCCATCACCTTATCCCACCTCAGGTCGACCACGTCATGACCCACGTAGACCACAACGTACTCCGTCGGGAAGTCTGCGGTCGCAGCGGAGACAACGCCCCTGTTGCGTGCTCCGGGAACGGTCAACAAAAACAACACCAGAAGCCCTGTGGCAAAGCATACGCGCTTCATGTTTCGTCCCTCCTTGTGGCAACCACGTGATTCGGGCCACAATGCCTGAGCTTGCTCGATCTAGTGTCGAGCAGCCTTGCAGTGAATGAATGGACTGCACCTATCCAAGCCGGGTGACTGAACACCCCACCCAATGGGGGCGCCCACTGTGTAGGCGCGCCCACTGGGTAGGGGTGATTACCCCGGAAAAATCCTTTCTGGACGGCGACCTCCTGACGGTTGCCGCATCATCTCGCAAGGCTACACAGACCCCGCCGCGCCTGAGCTGGGCTAGCGCAGGACCGTGGGCAGGAAAGCGTACATCAGGTCCTCGGCCCGGCGTATCGCAATCTCGTGGGTCGCGCTACGCTTGCCGCTGCAGTTCTCGGCTTCGACGGAAACCGCGTAGTCGCCGGGGACGCTCCAGCGATAGGTCGCTGTCGCGGTGCCCTGGCCGCTAAGCGGGGCCGGTGACCACGTGTAGGCCACCGGAGGTGTGGCATCGGAGGGGCTGGGAATAGCGCTGAAGGTGCAGGCAATATCACTCTCTCCCAAGGCCGATCCGGCAATGTCCACGTCAACCAGCGGTTTCGGACAGTTTGTCCCCTGGTTGACCGCCACGACGTAGATGCTGCTGTCGATCGCCAGGTAGAGCCGCTGGTGCAGGGGGTCATAGACCATGGCGCGGAGGCCATTGTACTCATCGTAGTTGTCGAGCAGCTTCAAGCTGTCCACAACCACGCCATCGTAGATGAGACGTAGGTAGAGCGCCTGGCTTGGATCGTTGCCGAAGTCATCGAAGGTACCGACGAAGACTCGGCGGGCGTCCTGCGGATCGACGGTCACAAATCCTTGGTCACAGTAGGTCAGCTCGATGACCCGCTTAAGCTGCCCGGTGACCGTGTCGACCTCGCCGATGTAGCCGGTGTCGAACGACTGTATCTCCGAGGCGACGTACAGAACATCACGCCCGGTGGCCATCGCCAGCCCCTTATTGCCATTGCAGAAGGGCCAGGTTCCGCTCAAGTCCACATCGGGCAGCTCGACGGTGTTGAGCGCCTGACCCGGTTGCCCGAGCTGCAGCACCCGTAGGTGGCCGTCCAGCGGTATGCCCTGCTCCTTGTTGTTGAGGTCGGCGATATAGAGAAGATCGACGCCAGCCAGGTCGTCCGGCGTGGCCGTTTCGTGGTTCGGCTCCAGCGCCAAGGTATTGCCTGAGTTCGTCTGGTAACGACACGAAGAGAAGGTACACAGCGAGTCGCGGTATGAGTAACGTTGTCTCCTGACGGCATCAGTTCCGGTGACATTGAGGTCCACGACGTCGAGGTTGCCATTAGCCGTATCATCAATGATCAGACGAGCAGGGTTCGTGCCCTCCGACATCGGCGGCTTCAGGACGAGACCATCCAGACCGTAGAACCTGTCTGCAGGCGCGTTGGGATCGGTGTTGTAGTTCGCGTTCACGGAAAAGGCACCAATGACAGCACGATCGGCAAGGATGGTCACCTGCACTTCGCGCCAGCCGACCCGCAGCGCGGTCTCCCTGCGCAGCGTCGTGACCACGTAGGTGTGCTGGTGATAGGGGTCGTGGACCATCCACCCCTCCCACTGCGTCGTGGGAAGCGAAATGCTCTCTGAGGCCAGCGTGAGCGTGTCCCCATCGACGAACCGGACACGATCGCCGTCGTAGAAGACGACGTCGTTGCGCCCGGCTGCCTGATCCACGACAAGAGCCGAGGGTTGCCCACCGGTCTCGATGGTGGTCAGCAGCACCAAGTCGTCAGAATCGGCGTGACCATATGCCAGTGGAACGGAATAGCTAACCCACAAGACGAGAAGTACGAGCCAAACGAGGAGAGCTTTCTTTTGCCGCATCACATCCACCTATCGCGGGTTGTTCAATAACACGGCTGCGGTGAGGGTCTTGATGAATGCTCTTATGGTAACATCCCTAACTCTGGATGTCAAGGAAATTCGCAGCCAATATGGGAAGAGCGATACGTCTGTGTCAGCGCTAGCACCCAGCCAAGTCGAGAGCGTTGCCCACCTCGTTTCTCTCCGAGATATCCACGGTGCGTCTATCCCTCTGTCAGGGCGACACCCGTATCCGGAACGAAAACGCCGACGCGATAGGCCTCCCCGCATGGACATGCGGGGAGGCCTATCGGTGGGATAGTAGATAGCTGGGTTCAGAGAACGTTATGCATCATCAAAGACAACCCATCGCTACTCTTCCGCGAGTTCAGCGCGCTCGTTGTCCCGATAGGGACGACCCGGCGCGATGGGATGACTTGGGTCAAGGGCCTCCAATTCGCGTTCGAGAAGGTAGTTAAGCACCGTTCGCACGGCGATGATCGCCACCAACCTCAGGATGTCCTGCCAGGTCGGCGACAGCCCGGT
The DNA here is from genome assembly GCA_049975025.1 of Anaerolineae bacterium. Taxonomy (GTDB): domain Bacteria; phylum Chloroflexota; class Anaerolineae; order B4-G1; family SLSP01; genus PWVB01. The sequence continues at coordinate 7,957 of JBNGDU010000144.1, read as the reverse complement.
TTTGAGGATGTCGGCGGCAACCTGGAACTCAAGCGCCATCACCATGCTCTTGCCGAGTTTCACCCGCAAAGCCGTGATCTCGTGCGTATCGTAGTCGAGCACGACGTGGTGCAGCCAGTCTACCACGGCGCGGATCACGCCAACGATCACGACGAGCGCACCGAATACCTCCACGATGATGATGACGTAGCTGAGAATCGCCTGCAGCGTGTCCTGGGTCTGCAGAAGATCGATCACCCATATCTCCTTATAGCAGCATCATACACCGCACACAGCCGGGGCCCCACGGAGTCATGTCGGCGAGCAGCATGTGTACCTTGGGCCCGGGCCTGCCTCTGTCGGCGCGTCACCTGGGAGAACTTGCCGCGTAGCGGCGCAGGCAAACCCCGACACGTCAAAGCCCTACGGCTGACCATGCCGATGGATGCCTGCTTATTCAGCTGTCCGGATGCAACAGCTGGGCAGAAAGCTCGATCATCCGATCGTGAGCACTTCTGCGAACAGATGAGAGAGACTACCCCCGACGACGCAGGAAGGCCGGAATCTCGATATTATCGCGGTCAACGCCCTGATTGTTGAAAAGGTCGCTTGCGCCCCCCTCCGAACGTCGTTGTGCGGGAGCACTGGTTGCGATTTCCGGACGCTCCTCGGTGTCGAAGCCGGTTGCGATGACGGTGATGCTCACATCCTCGCCCATGTTGTCATCAATGACGGCACCAAAGATGAGGTTGACATCAGGATGCGCCGTCTCGCGGATGATGGATGCAGCCTCGTTGACCTCGAAGAGCGTCATGCTGTTGCCACCCGTGATGTTGAAGAGGATACCACGCGCACCGTCGATGGTGATATCCAGCAGACGGCTCGAGATTGCCTGCTGAACCGCCTCAATCGCCCGCTTCTCACCCGACGCGCGACCTACCGCCATCAGGGCCGCGCCGCCCTCCAACATGATGGACTTTACGTCCGCAAAATCCAGATTAATGAGACCGGGCACGGTGATCACTTCGGTGATACCTTGGATCCCCTGGCGCAGCACGTCATCGGCCACCCCGAAGGCTTCCGAGAGGCTTACGCGCTTTTCGGTGATCTCCAGCAATCGATCGTTGGGGATCACAATCAACGTGTCCACCACCTGCTTCAGCGCCTCGATACCTTCGATGGCTGTCCGCGAACGCTTGGCCCCCTCAAAAGTAAAGGGGCGCGTCACGACGCCGATGGTCAGGGCCTTGGTCTCCTCCTTGGCGATCCTGCCGATGACGGGTGCGGCCCCCGTACCGGTTCCACCACCCATCCCGGCCGTGACGAAGACCATGTCAGCGCCCTGCATCACCTCACGGATCTCGTCCTCGCTTTCCTCGGCTGCCTTGCGACCCTCTTCAGGGTTGCCGCCGGCGCCCAGGCCGCGGGTGACGGTATCACCGATGCGAAGGCACTTCGGCGCCTGAGAGAGCATCAAAGCCTGAGCATCCGTGTTGACCGCGATGAACTCGACGCCCTGAAGCCCTTCCTCAATCATGCGGTTGACAGCGTTGCTGCCCCCCCCCCCAACACCAACCACCTTGATCTGTGCGAAGTTCTCTGCTACCCCAGCCATTCTACTACCTCCTTATATTCGATATCCGATTGACCACTCGGATCTGATGCCAATAAACCAGACATCCCAAGCCCATTATCCCAACCACACGAGAGCGGTACATTATACCCAACGCCACCTCCTGTCGTGACCACCCACATTCTGACAACGCCCACCCAAACTAAATTCTAACCTGCAATGCAGACGCCAACGATTACAGTTCGGTTACAGATTGATTTGCGCAAGAGACTAGGGCTCCGAGCCCGGCAACAGGTGTCTAAACCACGATGACGCTCGTTTGAGCCACGGGGTTCGGATCGTACGCCAGCCACCACCCTCTTCCCACGTCGGGGTCCATTTGACCAAGCCCACTGCAACGGCAGCGTCTGGACCGCTGACTCTGTCTGTCAACCCTGATATGCCCCTCGGAATTCCGATCTGGACGGGCAGCTCGAAGATCGAGCGAGCCAAGTCGCGCATCCCGGGCAGCTGCGCCGTACCACCGCACAGGACCAAGCCGGCAGGCAGCAGACCATCGTAACCCGAGCGTTTGATCTCCTGCTGCACATTCTCAAGAATCTCCTCACAACGAGCCTGCACGATCTCGGCGAGCTTCCAACGGGGGACGGGCACCGGATTGCCCTCGCCGTAAGGCGCCACGGTGAATCGCTCATCCTCCGCCACCTGGTGGGCCAATGCGTGCCCGTGGCTGAGCTTCACCTGCTCCGCCGCCTGAGAGGGCAACCTCAGCCCAATCGCGATGTCGTTGGTGATGTACTCCCCCCCCAACGACAACGATTTCGTATGCCACACGGTGCCCTCGATGAAAATGGCTATGTCCACCGTCCCCTCGCCAATATCAACCAGGACGACGCCCATCTCCTTTTCGTTCTCGCTGAGAACTGCGCTTCCGCTGGCCAAACTGGTCAGCACCAGCTCGCTGATCTGGATACCGGCGTCCTGAACGCACTTTCGCAGGTTCTGAAGCGCCGTGCTTGACCCCATAACGACATGCGCCTCGACCTCAAGCCGGAAACCGTGCATACCCAGGGGATTGCGCACGCCCTCCTGACCATCTACCGTATAACTGCGAGGCATGATATGCACCAACTCCTGGTTCTGAGGCAGCACGATAGCGCCGGCAGCTTCCAGGACCCGATCAATATCATCGGGCATAATGCCACGATCTCTTCGCGCAACGCCAACGACGCCAGTGCTGTTGCGGGACGTGATGTGCGCGCCGGTCACGCCAACATACCCACGCTCAATCTGGTAACCGGAGCTCTGTTCGGCCTGGTCCACCGCTTCCGCGATGGCAGCCGTTGCCTGTGCGACGTTAACGACGACACCCTTCTTGATCCCTTTGGCTGGAACTCGGCCTACACCGATAACTCGCACCTCGTCATGATCACCGACCTCCCCCACCAGAACAAGAATCCGGTGTGTGCCAACGTCAATTCCAACGACCGACCTTTCCACCTGTCACCCCCTTACCAGGAGCGTTCCAAGGAATATGTAACCCCGCCGGGAAAGCGCACATCCATAGTCCACGGGAAAATGCCCTGAGCTTCTAGTTGATCGACCAATAGTTCATAGACACGCCAGCGTATCTGCATATCGGGGCCAACGCCAAAGGCGATCCTGCGCCCTTCTGAACCAACCCAAATCAGACCTCGCTCCGCATTATACTCCAACTCATCAGCGGACAAACCTAGTTCAGCAAGTGCTGCAACTCCTTGCATGACCTCCATGATCGAGTGCGGATCGGCACGCTCCGGCAGCGGCCCGCGGATGACAGGGAGATCTGTCCGTTGGTCCCAAGCTTCGAAGACGACGCCGTTCGAGTCAACCCAGTAGGTCGTCGCACCGTCTACCCAAGCGAAGACGGGCTCACGCAGTGTGACCGCGATCTTGCACTTCGTTGGGAAAATACCACACCGTATCTCGGCATCGGTGAACTCCACAATCTGATCGACGACAGCTTCTTCGGCCAGAGCGGGCTTCAGACCGAACCGGTGCCACCACAGCAAGTCAGAGGCGACCATAGCGTCAATCCTCAACTGCCGTGTTGGAGCTCCGGTCACCGTGAGATCCTCGGGCAGCAGAAACCAGAGATCGGACAGGGCAATCCAGAGTCCCAACCCAATGACTGCCAGCACAGGGAGCACAAATCGCCAGGGTATCTTGATCTTGATCGGCTTGCGCTTGGGGCGCACGGCAGCATAGCGCGTGCGCGGTCCTAACAGCGCTGCAGTCCGATAGTATCGATGCTTTTTCCTCATCCTGACCTCCCTGTAGCGACCACCGATAGCTGGTCAGTGCTCATCACGCCACCCTCACCCGGGCCGTTGCTCTTCACCCGGGCGGTAAACCCGCTCGGATCTGGCGTTTTCCTGATAACGCTCCAACGCTAGATCGATCAACCAGCTCAGAAGCTGCTCATAAGGAACGCCTGAAGCCTCCCACAGCTTGGGATACATGCTGATCGGCGTGAATCCGGGAATCGTATTGACCTCGTTGAGGTAGATCTCGTCCGTCCCCCCATTGACCAGGAAATCAACGCGCGCCATGCCGGCGCCATCGATCGCCTTATACGTGCGGATCGCCAACTCCTGTATCTGCGCGGTAACGTCGTCATCGAGAGGCGCCGGTATGAGCAACTTGGAAGCATCCTCTCCCTCAAGTAGATACTTAGCTGCATAGTCGTAGAACTCTCGGCTCGGGATAATCTCACCGGGCACAGACGCGCTCGGCTCCTCGTTCCCCAGCACACTGACCTCGATCTCCCGGGCCATAGGTACCGCACGCTCAATGAGAATGCGGCGGTCGTAGCGCGCGGCCTCCGCCAGTCCTTTTCTTAACCCCTCGCGGTGGTGGCACTTCGTGATCCCCACGCTGGAGCCCAAATTGGCGGGTTTGGTGAAGACCGGATAGGACAACTCTGACTCCACGGCCTCGCTAACCGCGTCAGGGTCGACAAGCCATCTTCGCCGTGTTGTCCACACATAGTCGGGAATGGCAATACCGTGGGACTTCACAACATCCTTGAATGCGATCTTGTCCATAGCCAGGGCCGACGCTAACACCCCGGCGCCCACGTAGGGCACGCCGGCCAACTCCAACAGCCCCTGAACCGTGCCATCCTCGCCAAAGGTGCCGTGCAAGACGGGAAAGACCACATCCACCTGAGAGAGCGTGGCGAGCTTGTCCGTATCGGACGAGCCCGCGGCCAGCTCGGCTGAGGCAGACTCATCAGCGGGCGGGTCGACCGTGGCCCACAGCCCTTGTTTCGACGGATCCGCGAAGAGTGCCGCCGCACGTGTCTTGGAGAAGTCCTCCTGCTGAAGTGCTTTCACAGGATCATGTCCGACAATCCACGCTCCATCACGCGTGATGCCCACGGGGATGACTTCAAATCTGTCCCTGTCCAGCGCACGCATCACCGATTGCGCCGAAACCAAGCTTACCTCGTGCTCACCGGACCGCCCTCCGAAGAGAACCGCGACCTTTAACTTGATCATAACCTAGAGTTCCTCGAACAGAAAACCTATCATACTCGACAGTCTATATTCACGAAGTTGGCCCGACCGAAAGATCCACGAAAGCAGGCTCCTCCGGCAAAATCTCGATCTCGGGCTCTAGCAGCACCCCGGACGTCGCAAGTACAGACTTCTGCACCTTCTCGACCAGACAGCGAAAGTCCTCGGCGCTGCCCTCACCTTCATTAATGAAGAAGTTCGCGTGGTGATCAGAGACGACAATATCACCGCAGCGAAGGCCCTTGAGATCGGCAGCTTCTATCAGGCGCCCGGCATAGTCTCCGGGCGGGTTTTTGAACGTCGATCCTAGCGTTTTACCCGGCGGCTGGGTGCGTAGCCGCCGCTCGGTGTACTCCGTCGCCTTCGCCTGGAGGTGAGCGGGATCAACCGCCCGCAACTGAAAGACGGCACCCAGCACCACCCATTGCTGTCCGGCCCCTTTCAACTTACTGCAACGATAGCGGAAGTCGAACCAATCGGCGCAAACTCGCTCGATCTCCCCAGCTGGGCCGAGAACTTCGGCCTCGAGTAGGACCCGCGAGATCTCACCGCCAAACGCACCGGCGTTGTTCACCACAGCGCCTCCGATGGTGCCGGGCAAACCCACGGCCCACGTCAGCCCACCCCAACCCCGGCGCACGGCCTCGCGCGCCACCTTCACCACGATCGCGCCGGAATCCGTCGTGACGCGGAATCCTTCGTCAAAACTCAGGTCGCGCGCTCTATTCAGCACGACCACGCCCCGGAGTCCGGAATCCGGTAACAGCATATTGGTAAGCCCGCCGTAGACGCGCCAAGGTAGTTCGTGTTCTATGGCCAACTTAACGGCCTGGGCCAGCACGTCACGCGTATCGGCAACTACTAACAGATCCGCTGCCCCTCCAATACCCAGCCAACTGTGGCGAGCAAGGGGAGCGTCCAACTCTGCCGACTCGGGCATAGCGTCTGCCATCGCTTGAAGCCGTGAACGTGCCAAAGAGGTCACTTCGCTGCCCTCGCGCTATCCTTATGCTGCTTGCGGCACAACTGACGCATACGCATCTCCAGCACCTCCGACCTGTAGAGGCGTCGCCGGTGGCGGTTGCGCTCCTTCACCAGATCGAAGTCGGGAAAGCTGCGTTTGAGTCGTGTCATGACCTCAACCCCTAGGCATCACGCGCCAATCGCTCAAGCAACTTCCGTCCTGCCAGGTACTCGTTGCCCGCGCCCATCATCATCACCACGTCTCCCGCTTGTACGGTCGCCGCCAGGTACGTCACAGCATCCTCAAGGGATTCCGCGCTCCAGACCCTCGGGTGCGCCACATCAGGGGCCAGATCATGCGCTGTCAGCGAACCATCATCGATCTCGCGCGCCGGGTAGATCGGCATGATGACAACCTGGTCCGCCTCGTCAAAGGCGTGCATGAACGCCTCCCGCAGCGCCCGAACGCGACTGAAAGTGTGGGGCTCCCACACCGCGACAAGTCTCCGATTGTCGTATCGAGCCCGGGCCGCGCGCAAGACACCCTGTATCTGCGTGGGATGATGGGCATAATCGTCGATGACCGTGACCCCTCCGACCTCGCCGAGCACCTCGAAGCGCCGGGCCGTGCCCGCAAAGCTCTCGAGCGCCCTCTGCGCACACGCCCATTCAATGTCCAATTCCGCTGCCACACTCAATGCTGCCAAGGCGTTGAGCACGTTGAACTCGCCAGGAACGCGGAGATGGACCTGCCCCATCTCCTCCCCTCCCCGCATCGCGGTGAAGGAGACGCCGCCCCCCGGATCACTCCGGAGATCGCTGGCCTGCCACGTCCAATCGGAGGCGAGATCGCCCGGATCCATCGCGCGCCCATAGAGCGCCACCCTGCCCCCACTAGCGTGATATGAAGCCGCAATGGCGTGGGCAATCTCGTCGTTAGCGCACGCGACAAGCAGCCCCTCGGGCTCAATGTTGTCGACGAACTCGCCAAATGCGAGTCGGACAAACCCGATGTCCGGGAAACAATCGGGATGATCAAATTCGACGTTAGTCACCACCGCGATATTCGGTCGCAGGGCGAGAAAAGTCTTCTGATACTCGTCGGCCTCGATAACAAAGTGTCGTCCCTCCCCTGCTCCGCCATTCGTGCCCAGGTTCGCAAGCACTCCGCCGACGATGTACGTCGGGTCAAGACCGGCCTCCCGCAGCACCAACGTGATCATACCGGTCACCGTGGTCTTGCCGTGGGCTCCCGCAACGGCGATGACATCATAACCGGCGGTCAGCGTCGAGAGAAACTCCGGTCGCCTTGTGACCCGGATGCCTCGCCGGCGCGCTGTCATCAGTTCGACGTTTTCCTCGGGAACGGCGGATGACGCCAGCACCAGGTCGGCGTCCCCCACACTCTCCGCACGGTGACCGATCTCCACCGGGATACCCTCTCCCATCAACGCCTCCGTGATCGGCGAGGATCGTCGGTCCGAACCGTGTACCTCCAGCCCCCACCCACGCAGCACGCGTGCAATGGCAGACATTCCGGCGCCACCGATCCCCACGACATGCACCTTACGGTGCACCTTACGGTGCACCTCGCGGGATATCTGGCGATGAACTCCGCGGTCCGTCGCGCAAATCCCTTCGCGTCCTGTGATGATGTCTTTCGCGTGCATGGATCCAATGTCGAGACTAGACGAAGACAATTAGTACGAACGCAAACGATACCGCCACAGCCACAAAGAGCGTCGGACCCTCCATCCAAGCCGTCGGCAGGTATCTGAGAAAGTCGACCGCCTCACCCTGAGGTCCGGTGATCCCCCAGACGTTGTACCCGATCTCCTCCAGAAAACCCCACGTCATGCCGATCACCAGGAAACCGTTGATG
>JBNGDU010000143.1:0-21298 GCA_049975025.1 Anaerolineae bacterium | reverse complement strand
CAGCCTCGATGAGGCCCCTCAATTCCCAACCTTGGAGATCCCCGGCGTGGTTTTCGACGGCTAACTTGATCCCCAGGTCTATCGCCTGATCTCGCACGGCCCGGCAGGTCGCTACACAGTTCTCAACGTGCGTCTCCAGCGGCACCTCGGTCCGGCGATCGGCGCTGTTGCCCAGCAGGACCTTGAGGATTCGTGATCCCATGATCTCGGCGACGTGGAGGGCACGGCGCGTCTGCTCCACCGCCGAACCATTCTCAGGGTTGAACGTCGTCGACGTCTCGCAGATCGAGCCCATACCGACCTCGATCTCGAGGCCGATCTCGTCGGCGTGCGCCTTGACGGCAAGAAGGTCGTCCTCGTCAACGGTACCCAGGTCGCCGAGCCCGAAGTGGGCCACGTCGACGCCGATCCTACGGCAGTAGTCCAGCTTCTCAATCGCGTCCCAGTCCTGAGAGCGAATGCTGTAAAGATCCAAACCCAGTTTCATCGTGAACACCCCTATCCAATACCCAACATCCAACACCCAGTATCAAGCATCCAGATCCACCCACCGGCGCTCAGAGCCCGAATCCAACACGGCGTCGAGCACCTGTTGAGCCTTCATGCCCTCCTCGAATCGCGGCAGGATATCCGGCGCTTCCCCACGAATCGCCGCCACGAAGTAAGGCGCGAAGCTCCTGACCGGCTTGCCCTCGCGCGCGCCCGGCACAGCGTCCATGTACTTGCGCGGCACGGGTATAACGGGATACGGCTCCTCCTGACGATAGATACCCCACTGAGGATCGTAGAGGCCGTAACCGGCACAGAGCTCCACCATCTGCTCGCCGACGCACGCCCGCAGTTCGTAGGGACGCGCCTGATCGTAGAGCAAGGCCCCCTGACTTCCGTAGATCTCGACACGCTGGTCGAAGTTACGTCCTGTGATCACAGTACTGTGGCTGAAGACGGCGGTCGTGTCACCACTCAGATCCGCCAGAAAGGTGGACGCGTCCTCGATATCCACATCGGCCCACTCCCCACTTTCAGCCCACCGCCGCCGCCTGACGAAGGTGCGATTCTGAGCGCAGACTGCCGTGATCTCCTTGCCCGTCCACCAGCGCACCATATCAACCATGTGCGGCCCAAGCTCGAAGAGGGGGCCGCCGCCCGTGACCGCCCGGGTGCGACGCGGCGTGAGCGGGCGCGAGTCAAACCCTGCGCGTCCTACGGAGTAGATAGCCATCACCTGGTAGATAGCGCCAAGCGCGCCGGAGGCGACCAGATCGTGCGCCAAGCGCGCAGCCGGGGTCAGCCGATGGGTGAAGCCGACGGCGGTCTCGGTGCCAGCAGCCTCGGCGGCCTCGGCCATCTCGCGAGCAAGCGGATAGGTCAAGGCCAGCGGCTTCTCGCAGTAGACGTGTTTCCCACGCTCAATGGCGGCCATCGCGATGGGATGGTGGGTATTCGGCCAGGTGCAGATACTGACCGCGTCAATATCGTCGTCGGCCAGCAGCTCCTGGTAATCGCTGGTCAGGCGGGAGACCCCGTACTGCGCCCCCGCGGACTCCAGTGCGTCTTCATCCGCGTCACAAAACGCCGTGAGCTCGACGTCGTCGCACAGCAGATAGCCGGGGATGTGCTGCCCCCGGGCGATGCCGCCCACACCGATAATGCCAACGCGTAGCTTTTTTCGTTCAGTCATAGATGTGAATCTCCTTCCAGCACTTGGACAGCTTCCTAGTCATCTCACGGCCTTTGAGCGCCCTCCTCGCGGACACCCCTCCTTCACCAGGGAGCCTGGCGGGCGGTCAAAGCCAGACCTTCGACAGGCAGGCGATCGAGCAGCCAGGCCACCTCCTCCTCGGAGAGTTGCCCCTCCAAGAGCAGGGGCTTAACCTGCAGGATCCTGCGGAAAACTGGCACCATGGCCACCAACGACGGCCCGGTGGGCGGCTCCTCCAGCGTCACCTGGATAGCGTGGGGCCGCTCCTGCTTCAAAAGCGCGTCCACCGTATGAAGTGAGCAGGAGTGCAGGTGGATAATCGAGTAGTCCACGCTCTCGGATATGCGCACGTCGTAGGGTAGGAACCATTCGGCGTAGTGGTCCGCCGAGAGGAAAGCGGAGGCGTCGCACTGCGTGCGCACCACGGTGCCCGGCGCCCAGATTCCGAAAGGACTCACATACCCCCCGTCGACGGACGGCATGTGAGATAGCAGCGCTTGAAGGATCTCGATGAACGTCCCGGTCACCTCCTCCAGAAAGGCACGCAGCGAGTCAGGATGGTCGTAGATCGATAGACACATGAGCTCCGGCCCGAGCACCGCCTCCGCGAGATCGCTGGGTCCCCGCATAATCGGCGCCACAACGGCGTAGCGCCCGCCGCCCCGTTCGACCAATTCGTCGGTCAAGCTGATGAGCGTGTCGAACCACGCCCTGTCGAAGTGCGGTCGTCCATTCTCCCAGTCGGCCCAGGTGTCGGCCACGGCAGACGTCCGCATGCTACCGCCCTGGATGGTCGCGCGTATCGGCGTGCCCAAAATCGCCTCCACCCACGGCACCCGCACGAAAGCCGTGGCCGTCCGAAAGCGATCGCCGGCGATCTCAAGAGGACCGGGCGACATCTCCGGTCCGGCCAAGCGGTCGAGGTCGAGTATCTCGGGCGTGACGTCCATGTCCTCCGATGCAACGGTGCCGTCAACTAGAGGCATCCAGAGGTCGCCCAGCGGCTGCCCCCGAACCCGCGTCAGGAGCGTGTCCTTGCGCTCCCACCAATCAGCGTGGCGCTTCAACAAACGCGTCCCCTCTGCGTCCAGCCGGTAGGTCGTCATAGTCTATGCTCCCTCCCCACTCTAGATGACGCCAACGCCCCCCGTTTGTCACCTTCCGGGAAGCGATAGAAACGCCCCGACAGGTAAGCACGGTCAGCGAACACGACAGCTGGGTAACTTGCCCCCGTACACGCCGGTCGCCGCGGCTTTCTGTGGGTCGCTCCTCAATCGGTCGCCAGACGGGTTCACGTCGCGTCAGACCCAACGAAGACGATCAGAGAGTCACCATGGTCGTTGACATAGGCGCTCCGAGGTTTGGTCAACAGCCAAACCAGCGCCGCGAGATCTCCCACGGCGCCTGCCGCATTCAAAATCAGGACGAGCACCACCTCGGTGAGTAGAGCAGCAGGAACGACCGCCATCACAAGAATGCCGACTCCGGAGATCACGACGAAGGGCAGAAGCAGCGTGACGATATGCTGGTTGCGCGGCAGGTACCAATCCGGCGCGCCGGCATAAGCGTAGAGGCCCTTGAAGCCAAAGGTCGCACGCTCACCGGTGAAGGCCCAGAAACCCAACGCATGCAGCAGTTCGTGGGCAATCACCGCGACCGCGGAAAGCAGCAGCACTTCCAGGAAAAGCCAGATCAGACGCTCGCCGGTGATCGTGAGCTCATTCCAGTCCGCCACCGCTCCGCCCCTTAGCAAGACGGCCAAACGGAAAAAGAGAACGGCAAACCCCACCGTCGCGAGGAAGGCGACGACATTGAGCGCCACCAACATCCAGGTATTCCCGCGGAGATCAAGGCGCCCTGCTTCCCGATATCCCTCAGATAGCGTCTTCTGGGCCTCCATCGCTTGAGCTTCCTTCCCGATAACGTGCCGCTTACGGACGGTAGTGCCGGTCGATCTCGGCACGGGCTAGCTCGACGGCGCGTCGCGGCTTGCTGAGGTCGCCGTGGACGGTGTAGACATCGCGCACGATGAACTCCACGAAGACGCCATGCGTAGCGTCGAGCGTGTCGCGGATGTGAGCCGCCCACGCGTCCTCGTCCAACTTCACATCGACGCCGAGTAGGTTCGGATCCGGCTTGCGTGAGTAGACGATATCGGTCCCCCGGAGCGCCTCGCCCATAAACCGCTCATCGCACCATCGCGAGATCGAGACCTTCTTCAGGTGAGGCAACCGCCGGATATCGTCCCAGAAGGGGTGCGCGGGCTCGCAGCAACCGTAGTAGAGCAGGCCCATCGGCTCGCATACATCGCGATAGTAGGGAAAACAGAATTCGTGAAACATCGCCGGTGAGACGCCAACGGTCTCCTGGCTGTTGGCGTTGCCCCACATATCGCACAGCCGCGACGGTTCGCCCTCCCATCCGGGGGCCGGTAGCGCTGTCGTGAAGTTGTAGCTGGAGCCGAAGCTGTCCTGGTTTCCGTTGTTCACGCGCAACAGGCCTTCTTCCTCGGCCCAGCGCATCACGCGCAAAGCGTTGTCGCGCAGAAAAGCCATCAGCCGATGTACCGCACCGGGCGCGTCGAACATCGCCATAAAATAAGCCTGCATGCCCATCAGCTCCACGACGCGGTGCGTCAACATCGTGCAGCCGAAGAGCCCTGTGCGGATCTTCACAGGGAGCAGATCGCCCAGAAGGTCGTCCAGGAACGAACGCCACGCCGCTGTCTGCTCGCGGTCGACCGAACAGACCGCGGGCTTCAGCAGGCCCAGATCCCGTTCCAGGTCGCTGATCGGATGTATCCACTGATAGCCGGTCTCGACACCCTGTGCGTCCTTGACCGTCTCACGCTCAATCGCAACGCCGAATTCATCGATGTCCACAGACCAACCGATGTCGAAGGTATCCGGCACGACCTTGTCGTCGTCGATCAGCTCGTGGTTGCGGATCTGACGCAACAGCTGGCGTTCGATGCGCCGCCCGACCTCCGAGGTACATCGGAAGATCTCCTCCGGCATGAAGTCGCGATCGAAAGTCCAGGTCTCGATCACCACCGGAGGACGCGCCCCCGACCGCCCGTCATTCAGGTCATACCACATCTGCTTGCGCGCGTCCATCACCGGGAGCGCCGCGATCGCGGCCTGCTTTGCGGCCAGCTCGCGCAGATATGCGCGTTCGGCGTCGGGAAGGGCGAATTCGATTGGCGTCATTCAGGCAAGCTCCATAGTCCGTAAGGGTTGGATCTACGTAGGTCGCCCCCCGTGTTCGACCGGGGCGCGGGAGACAGTGCGCCGTACGTAGAGGCTACCTCAGCTCAATGGGTCGTCCTTTCGCCGCGGATCTGACGATCGCGTTCACGACCTGCGTCTGTCGCAAGCCGTCGATGCCGGTCGGCACGGGGCCGTAACGATCCCATGAAGAGGGCGTCAACGTCTCCTCCAGAATGGCGTCGATGAAGCCCCGAGCGACGCGCCACCAGTCCTGCGGCAGCGCCGAAGCCTCCAGGGCCACCCGCTGCTCACTCTCCTCGGTCTCCAACGCACCGGCGGTAGGATGGGGACGGTGGACCAACGCTCGCAGCCGTATGCCCTCCTCTAGTAGGGCCGCCTGGTGCTGCAGCAGAGCCTCCGGCGTGACGTCCACACTTAGGTTAGCGCGCCACCCCTCGATCTCTCCAAAGGTGGGACGCTTGATATACGTCAGCGATCCCTCGGCCCCGGAGAAGGCTATCGAGAACTCCACAAGCCCATCGATGTGCTTGATCCACTCCGCCTTGACGCGAAACTTAGCACCGCTGTCGAAGGTCAGGAAGGCGTCGTAGAGATCGGGGGTGTAACCCAGAACCTTGCGCTGCGTGATTGCGTAGACCTCGGTCACGGTGTCGGGCGCCATCACCCAGTGGAGAAAATCCACGACATGGCTGAGCAGGAAGTGGGCGGTAGACGATCCTGCAGCCCATTCCTCGCTGCGCCCCCCCCACATCCGGGTGGGCACGGAGATATTATCGTCGAGATGGATATCGCCATAGACGACCTCGCCCAGCAATCCCTCTCGAATCACGTAGTAGGTGGCTCGATCCAGGGCCAAACCACGATTGGCGAAGTTCACGAAGATGCGGGCATTTGCGCTCTCCGCCGCTTCGAACATCGCCTCGGCATCCTCGGGATTCGTCGCCATCGGCTTCTCCTGAATGACGTAGGGGACGCCTGCCTCGATGGCGGTCATCACCGGCACCTTGTGCAGGGGGTCCGGTGTCGCGATGACGGCGATATCGGGCGTCTCCTCACGGAACATCCGACGATAGTCGTCGTAGGCGCGCGCGCCCAGCCGCTCGGCGATCTCGACCGTGCGGTCGCGCCGGATATCGGCTACGGCGGTCACCTTCACCTCAGGCTGCGCCACAAGAAAGTCGACGTGTTGTTCACCGAGAATCCCCAGCCCCACCACATTGGCGTTCAATTGCATGGTCTTACCTCCTCTTATTCAACTCCGACGACACTGTCCAGAGACCTGACCAACCGCAAAGCGAATCAAGCATAGGTATCCAAAGACACATCTCTCCGTTTCCTCAGAATGCCCGGCTTTTCCCTCCGATCTCCGCGGTGAGGGATCATCTGCGAGAGAGATCACAGATGGACGACGAGCTGCGTCTCCCCCTCGGCGGGCGTCACCAGCGTGCCGAACACGTGCGATTCGGCAACACCGCCCGTTACCGACGCCACCGTCTCGACCCCGCGCAACAACACCGACCAAGCGCCGGCCGCCCGGAGGACTTTCACCGTCAGCACATCGCTATCGCGTGAGACCTCAGCGCTCAGCCCAATGCCCGCATCCGGTGTGGGTACCGTGACGTGCGCTGTGACGGCATCTCCCATCTCGAAGACGTGGAGCGTCAAGCCCTGGGCGTAGTCGTAGTCCGGTCGCTCATCGTTCGCTCCCACCGGAATCACGCTGTTCGGCCTGACCATCAAAGGCAGGCTCGTGTAGCTGTGGCGCTCCCGGACCCAGCGCCCACCGTTCACGACCTCGCCCGTCAGAAAACTTGTCCACCGTCCGGCCGGCAGATAGTAGTCCACCACCCCATCGGCCCGAAAGACCGGGGCCACCAACAGCGCGCCCCCTAGCATATACTGTCGGTCCAGCGCATCGCAACCGGGATCGTCCTCGAACTCCAGATGCATCGCTCGCATGACCGGCACGCCCGCCGCATGGGCCTCGTAGGCCGCGCCATAGAGATAGGGCATAAGCCGGCACTTCAACTTGGTGAAAAAGCGCAGGACGTCGACCGCCTCCTCATCGTAGATCCAGGGCACGCGGTATGAACTGCTGCCATGGAGCCGACTGTGCGACGAGAGCAGGCCAAAAGCGCACCACCGTTTGTAGACGTCAGGAGAGGCGGTCTGCTCGAACCCTCCGATATCGTGGCTCCAGAACCCGAACCCCGAGCTCCCAAGCGACAGGCCACCCCGGAGAGTCTCCGCCATGGACTCGAAGGTCGCAGTTGAGTCGCCGCCCCAATGGACGGGGTACTTCTGGCCCCCGGCAGTGGCCGAGCGAGCGAAGACCACGGCCTCACCTTCGCCGCGGACCTCCTCAAGCACCTCAAATACCGTCCGGTTGTAGAGGTAGCTATAGTAATTGTGCATCTTGACCGGATCCGAGCCGTCGAAATAGACGACGTCAACCGGGATGCGCTCCCCGAAATCAGTCTTGAAGCAGTCCACGCCCATATCCAACAGCTCCCGCAGCTTGTCCCGGTACCATTCTCGGGCCTCGGGGTTGGTGAAATCCACGATGGCCATGCCCGACTGCCACAGGTCCCACTGCCAGACGCTGCCGTCAGGACGCTTGAGCAGATAGCCGTTAGCCATCCCCTCGTCGAAAAGCACCGACCGTTGAGCGATGTAAGGGTTGATCCACACGCAGATGCGGAGGCCCCGGGCTTTCAGTCTCGCCAACATACCGGCGGGATCAGGGAAAACCTCCGGATCCCATTTGAAGTCCGACCAGTGAAAGCCCTTCATCCAGAAGCAGTCGAAGTGGAAGACGTGCAGGGGAATGTCGTGGTCAGCCATGCCCTCGATGATGCCTGTCACCGTCTCCTCGTCATAGTCGGTCGTGAACGACGTGGTCAGCCAAAGGCCGAAGGACCAGGCCGGTGGGAGCGCCGGTCGCCCGGTGAGCTGTGTGTAGCGGCTCAGTACCTCCTTAGGCGAAGGTCCGTAGATCACGAAGTAGTTCAGGGACTCACCAGGCACGCTGAACTGAACCCGCTCCACCTTCTCCGACGCCACCTCGAACGAGACAGGACCCGGATCGTTCACAAAGACCCCGTAGCCCCGGTTCGTGAGATAGAAGGGCACGTTTTTGTAGGCCTGCTCGCTGCTGGTGCCGCCATCGGCGTTCCACATGTCGACCACTTGCCCGTTCTTCACAAAGGAGGTGAAGCGCTCGCCAAGGCCGTAGACGACCTCACCCACCCCCAGTGAAAGCTGCTCGTGGGTGTAGCGGTCGTGGACGTAGTCTCGGGGCGGCTGCAACGCCGACGGTCCCCGCTTGGGGCGCTGTTGGGCGCGGTCGATGTCCACGAAGCCGGTCGTGCGCCACCCACTCCCGGTCAACACCCGAGCTTCATCATCCCCTCCCGAGCCGATGAACTCCACATGCCAGTCGCTGCCCTTGTCCACCCGCACCATCAGATTCCCACTCGCCAGCGTGGCCGCCTCACCACCATCGTGGATTTCGACACCGGGCGCCGGCTCAGAGGCCAAATCGAAGGTCGGTGGACGTTCGGGCGCGCCCTTGTGGTGCGTGACCTGTACCCGAATCACATTGGGCAGTGGTGAGGAGAAGCGCACGGTCAAAAGCGCCAGGTTCAACGTATCGCCCCGGCTCTCGACCCGCGACGTCGGGGCATAGACCACGAGCGCGTCGGGCTCGACTTCGACATCATAGACGTGGACAGCGTGGTGAGCTGTGACACCCGGACGCATCTGCCAGTAACCATTGGTGAATTTCATGCATCTACCCTCCCAAACTGTAGATCACCATCCAGGTAAACCTCTTCGTTGGAGATGCCCGGCCCCTTAAGCAGATGCCAGGGCCGGTGCATGTCGAGTGTCTCCGGATGGAGGCCCTTCATCAGACCGATGACGACTAGCATGGCAAGACCACCGGCAAAGCCGTTTACGTAGGGGTTGCCCTTGCTCACGGCCTCAGTCACCCCACCAGGGCTCGCCGTCAGCCCGGTTCGCCTTCAAGTAATCCATGTCGAGCTGGAGACCGAGGCCGGGTCGCTGAGGTACCACCATCATGCCATCCTCGATGACGAACGCCTTGCCATCGGCGCCGGTATCGGCCTCCGGCGCCACGTCCGCGTTGCGGACACTCTCCATCATGGGACAGTTGAAAACGGCGGTCGAGAACTGCGCTGATGCCATGTGCAGCACGTATCCGCTGACGTTGTGCAAGCAGACGGGGATCTGATAGAGCGCGGCGAGGTCTGCGATGCGCTTCGCGCCCGTGATCCCACCGCAGTTGATGAGATCCGGCTGCAAACAGTCCACGGCCTGATGCTGTAAGAAGGGCAGCGCCCCTTCGGCCAACGCGATATTCTCCCCGGTCAGCAACGGTATGCGGGTGGTGCGCCGCAGCGCCAGCCACGCGTCGGCGGCGTCCGGGGCAATAGCATCCTCGAAGTAAAGCGGCTTGATGGGCTCAACCGCCTCGGCGACTTTGATCGCGCTTGGCAGGTCCAACTCGTTGTGACAGTGAACGATAATGTCGATGTCATCTCCGACCGCCTCTCGGGCCAGGGTATAGGCGGTGTGCACGTCCCTAGCTTCCTGGACGCCAATGCTCGGCACCCGCTGTTGCATGTGCCCCCGCAGCGCGTGGTGGATGTCGATCTTGTAAGCGGTATACCCATGGGGATCGTCCCGCATGTCCGCTGCTCGCTCCTGCCACTCCGCCCTGCTCTGGAAATCGCCGCCGCGACAATGTGAATAGAGTTTGATCTTCTTCCGGAAGGGTCCGCCCAGCAACCTGGCTACGGGCAGGTTGAGCGCCTTGCCCGCCAGATCCCAGAGCGCGATGTCGATGGCGCTCAGAACGCCCATCTGCCGGCCCCGCTGCGGATAGGCATAGAACATGTTGTGGAAATGGACCTCGATGGCGAGGGGGTCCTTCCCAACCAAGCCCAGATGAGGCAGCCGCGGTCCCTCGAGTCTGTCAATGGCGGCGCGGACGAAAGGTCCGGTGCCGTGGCAGGGACCGTAGCCGGCGATGCCGGCGTCGGTCTCGACCTTGACCAGCGTCGCTCCCCGCTTCGGCTGGAGCACCTTGATCGCTGTGATCTCAAGCAGGCCCCGCGCAGGCGAGGTGTCGAGCAGTTCAGTCATAACATAGCCTCCGTGCTGTGCTGGCGAACTTAGCACTGTATCTTTACGTCAGGAAAACTTACAGGGAGTGACAATCCATGCTCATATCCTGACAGAAGGATGCAGTGCGGCAAACTCTGACAACTAGAATAGGCCATCGGACCTGAGCTAGGCCCGCCCCCAATTCCTCTCCCAATGCGGGAGAAGGTCATGGGCACTTCTTCCCATAGAACGTGCAGACGATCACTGCGGTTGGAACGATCCCTTGCTAACTGGCGAGCCGCTACAGGTGTATCCGCTATCCATAGCCGAACTGCACGGCCTTTTGTTTGGCAAAGGACTGGTATGTCGGCGAGGACTTGAGCTGCTGCAGCAAGGCATAATCCTCCTCACTGAGCTGCGGATCGTCGAGGACCGCCACGTTGTTGGCCAGTTGCTTCGGCGTATCGACGCCCACCATCACCAGGGTGACCTCCGGTACGGAAAGGGTCCACTTGAGCGCAAGTTTCGCCAGGCGGTTGCGATCCGTCAGCCCCACGTCCTCGCCCATCTTGAAGAGCGCACCCTTCATGAAAGCCTCGCGGGTGAAGACGGCCATACCTCGCTCTCGGGCCGCGGGGAGCACCTCATGGCGACCGCAGTCGTCCGCGAAGTTGAAGTTGATGTAGATCGCGTCAAAACAGCCGGTCGCGATCTCCTGAAGATACATCATCTCCCCGGAGAAGGTATCGGCGCAGGCAAAACGGATCAACCCCTCCTGCTTCAGGCGCCGCACGTTATCCGCTAGCTTGTCGAGATAGTCAGGGTCGTCTTCCAGGGCCGTCGCCATCGGCGCGATATTGAGGAAGTCGAGTCGCTCGCGCCGGAGCAAGCTCAAGCCGCGGATCACCTCGGCTCTGAGCAGATCATACTGAGCCATCTGCCGATTGTAGGGATCGTAGGTATAGACCATGCCCTCGGGCCGCGTCTGGACATAGACCTCGTAGGGCGGCGGGATCTCCTCTAGGTTGCGCCCAAGCGCCTCCTTTTCAGAGTCGATGGTCGCGTCGAACACGTTGATGCCGTGGTCAAAGGCAGCCGCAAGGACCAATTTGCGCTGCTGGTTGCCGAAATCCTCGAAGAGATAGCCGGGCGTGACGGCGAGCTTCGCGTCCTCGTTGAACCCTCGCGAGCGCCCGTTGGGGAGATACTCGTGACCCCCGAGGCCGAGGACAGAGACCTCTACGTCTGATTCTCCAATGCGGCGATAGAGCATATGGCTAGACTCCCTGGTATGCGATGCGGTCGTCCCGTGCATGCGCCGGTAGCGGAACATGATCAGGCTGTGATGAACTGAGAAAAGCTCATCTAGCAGGCCGTAGTCTCAGTATAGGTGGAGTGGCAAGACCGTCAATTGCGTGGAGGCTTTGGCTGGCCCACCATCGCGACAAGCCGGTCAACCCTGCGCTACCAGGAACTGCCTCGCGATGACGGTCAACCGATTGGCCAGGTCTTAGCGCTGAGCCGTATCCCTAAAGACCTTGACGAAACGGTCATCCAGTCGCGCCACAAGGGCGTCGTGGGCATCAAACCCGAACCCGGTTGCCAAATCGCGCCCGAGCACCTTACCCCAAGCCCACGCGTTGGCGTAAGCAATCCTCAGCTCACCGCCTCGCAGCGACGCGGTACAGGCCACGTAGCGATCATACGATGCCGGCGACAGATCCCGCTCAGCTTCTCTGCAAGGCGGCATCCAGTGGGTCGTCGAACCCTCCAGCAAACGCACCATCCCCAGCAGGTACCGTTGCACGAACCAGAGGAGCTCCAATGCCCGGGCTCGCTCGCCACGGGCGAGCACGTTGGCGCCGAAGAGCATCTGGTTGAGGAAGCTGTGCCATAGCTGCGCGGCGTTCTTCTTGGTCGCCCACTCCGGACCAGGACCGCTGATGTAGCGCAGGTGCTCCATCAGCTCACCCGTTTGATCGTAAATGAGCATCGACTCGGGAGCCGGGAAGCCCGCCATCGCCTTGTACTCTCGCATTTTGGGCATATCAGAGGCGGGCTCGAAGTGGAACTCTCCACGGATCATGTTCTCGAAGACCGCAGCGCGCACGCCGAACTCGTTGACGAAGGTGAACGCCACTGGCTCGATCTGGGTAAGCCACGGTAGGGGCTCGAAGGACGCGTGAGCGTCGTCATCGAGGTAGATCAGGAACTCGATGTCGGAATACACATCGGCCTCGCCCCAGGCAAAAGAACCGTACATCCAGGCAGCGACGACGCGGTCGTCGGCTTCACAGAGCTGACGGACCCTGTCGATCATCCGCTCCTGTAGCATGCCGGTCCCTTCGTCAGCACCTACCAAGGCCACTCGTGCCCCTGCCAGTCCCGCAGAACCAGACGGTCCTCATCAGCGCGGTCGCGCAGGAAGTAGGTCACGGCGGGCACAGCGGCCTCCTCAGGCTCCAGGTCGGCCTCGGTGCCCTTTGTGCCGCTCATATAGGAGCGCATCCAGCCGGGATGGTAGAGCCGGAAGGTGTAGCCTTCCGGGCGCAGCCGGTTGAAGAGCATGCTGACGGCCATATTCAGGGCTGTCTTGGACATACAGTAGCCGTACCAGCTATCGCGTCGACAGCGGTTGATGCTGCTGGCCTCAGACGAGACGAAGCAGAGGCGCTTGAGCGTGCCGGCGTCGGTGAGCGACAGCAGCCCATCCACCACGCGCAAAGGCCCCAGCGCGTTGACGTCGTACATCCGGTGGATTTCGTCGTAGTCCTGCGGCTCCTCGATCGAGCGGTACATGGTGGGCGAGATCACGCCCGCGTTGTTGATCAAGAGGTCGATCTGGTCAGTGAGCGCGCCGACGGTCGCCGCCGCCCGCGCCACCGACTCACCGCTGGACACGTCCAGCGGCACCGTAGTCAGACGATCGGGATAGTTTCTCCGTAGCTGATCCAGTTGCTGCCAATCAGGCATGTACTGTCCAGCGAAGACGCGCCAGCCCTTCTCGAGCAGGCGGGCGGTCAAGGCGAAGCCCAATCCCCGATCGGCGCCGGTGACAAAAGCAGTCATACGTGTTTCATTCGTTGGGTTCATCAAGTCAGTACCTTCTTAGAGATCGTCATGCGCTTAGCTATCTCAACTCGGCGTACTCGCCAGGAGGCGCAACGGTGGCCTGGGATGACAACCCCGAACTCCAGAAACGGTCGATAACACAACCGCGCCTTAGCTTTGGCTTCTCGCATCCGAGACTCCCTCATAGCTCGTCAGAACGGCCACTCACGCCCGCGGTGATCGATCAACACCAGACGATCCTCATCTTCCCGCGGGTTGAGGAAGAAGGGCAACGCTTGGGCAGCGGCCTCTTCCGGCTCTAGGTCCGCGCGCAAGTTCTTCTTCCCGCCCATATACCCACGAATCCAGCCCGGATGGTAGAGCCTGAAGGTGTAACCCTGAGTTCGCAGGCGGTTGAACGTGATCTTGACGGCCATGTTGAGCGCGCTCTTGGACATATAGTAGCCGAAACCGCTGTCACGGTAGGACAGCGCGATACTTCCCGCCTCCGAGGAGACGAAGGCTAAGCGGCGCAGGCCATTCCTCGTCAGCGGCAGAAAGGTCTCCAAGACCCGAATGGGACCTAGCGCATTGACGTTGTAAGCATCGCTCATGACGTCCCATTGCAGGCCGTCGCCGATCTCGCCGCGCCCACCTCGTATCCCGGCGTTGTTGATCACTACGTCAACCGTCTCGGTCCGTTTGCCGACCGCTTCTGCCGCGGCGTAGACGGAGTCCGTCGAGCCGACGTCGAGCGCGACCGGTGTCAGTCGATCCGGAAATCGCTCGCGCAGCTCCTCCAACTGGGGCCACTCGGGCATATACTGCCCGGCAAAGACGCGCCAGCCACGTTCGAGAAGGCCCTTCGTGAGGCCAAACCCCAGCCCGCGGTCTGCCCCGGTCACCAGTGCCGTACCTTGCATAGATGAAGTCTCCTTGTCCACTAGGTTTGGTTGCACCAGCGCAGCGCGTTTTCCAGCAGCACCTGATAGGACGGGTGCAGCCAGACCTCCGGGTTGTGCCCCGGCGTGAGGACGCAGACACGGCCCAGTCCCTCGGTGCGAATCCACCCACCGGGTTCGGTGCCGTGTTCCGAGCTCGTCGTCAGGAAGACGTCGGCCTGTTCGTCATCCAGCGCCATCCTATAGTGCTCATCCTTGACCGTGAAGGACTTGCTGCCCTCTGTCAGGGGATGGTCCGGCTCCGGTTCCACCGTCACGGGACACTGCGGCGGGTGCTCTATGAAGACGCCACCCAACAGACCGCGCAGCGCCTTGGTCTCGCGATAGCCCGCGGTCCCGGAATGAACCGCCAACAGACCCCGACCTCCCCTCACGTAGTCCAGAAAAGCCTGCTCGACCTCCTCGGTCATCCACTTCGTATCGTCTTCCGAGGAGACGTCGTTGGACTTGCTGAGAACCACCACCGGATAGTCCGACATCCGTCCCGCTGACCACTCGCGGGCGTCGTCAATGTAATCGAACTCGAATCCCTTATCCTCAAGAGGTGTCAACCCCTCGCGCACAGTGCTGATGGGATGCCAGTGATCGTCACAGATTACCAGAACTCGCATGGATCGTCTCTCCTTTGTCTACGTCAGCTATGTCGAAAGATGCGAAAACTGTGAGGCTGAAGGGTCACGTCGTAAGCGGACTCGCCGGTCTCCTGATCCCGCCAGTCCAGTACCGCGCGCCCCTGAAGGATATCCCCTGAAACGATATCGCGGACCTGGTGAACACCGGCATCAAAGACAAGCGTCACATCCACGGACTCCGATTGGAAAGACTCCACGATCACCGTGTCGTTATCGTAGACGAAGAGCGTCACCTGACCGGGTCCCTCCAACCTGAGGGGAAGATCCTGCATCAAGATGGCCCGGACGTGCGTCAGCACCTCCGGCGGCAGCCGATAGAGATCGTCGAAGTTGTCGGGAATCGTGAGAATGTAGAGGCGCCCGTCCGCGTAATCCGCCATGTGCAGGAACGGGTGGCCCGTGGTCCGCGTCAGACCGGAGATCTCCTCCCAGGAGTCGTTGGTCATGTACCGCAGATGGGGCATCAGGATCTCGGAAGCCGCCGACACAACTTGACGCCAACCCATCCCGAAATCCTTAACCAGCGCCTTGCGGTCGGTCACCTCGACCTCGACAATGTCTCTGATCCCTCGCTCCTGCAGCGCCTTGAACAGTCCAGACGTGACGACGACGGTCTTGCCATCCATTAGCTGGCGCTTGATCTTATCAACGATCTCTGGATCGCACTGGGCGGCCGCTGTAAGCAATACGGTATCAGCCTCCGCCGGGAACTCGGGACGCAGGTCAATCGGAACCCCGAGCATCCCCAGATAGTTGTGGAGGAAATCCTCACCGGAGGCATGGAAGGGCCGGTAGCTGGGGACGCCCACGGGGCTCCCAAGCTCCCCTAACACGGCATCCATTTGTTGCAGGGCGTGACCGGCGGCCACGGCCAACACGGGCTCCTCCGTCGGGGTCTCACGACTCGCCTGGAAATCGGCCATCATATCATCAAAATCGAAGCTGACACCGGTGCTCTTAGTCCGCGGTTCTGGCGCGAGGTCTTGCCAGGACGCGCGCAGCGCAGGGTCGATCGACCGAACTAGGGATCGGAAGTCGAAGAGCGTGATCTCCGGCGCCTTCGCGAAGAGCGTCAGCCACAACTGCTCAGCGTAGCGGTCCAGGTAGCGGATGCCGAAGGTGTCGACCCATCCGCCGCCATTCGCGCCCGGTTTGATGTTCTCGAAGTACCTGAAGATGAGGTAACTCTCATACTGCTGCAGATGCTGGTTACGACCGATGGGGTCCCGCGTCTCAGTCCCGGTATAGAGTCGATCGAAAATCCCCGGCTCCACCTCCAGGTTGAAGCCTAGCCCGTGGAAGTGCTCATACCAGTTCGGGTACTTGATGACCATCGCGACATCTGGGTTCACCTCCCTGGCGGGCCCAACGACCAGATCGCGCGCGGCCTCGGCCATCAGCTCAAGCCGGAACTCGGACCAGCTCCTATCGCCTTTGGCCTTAATACAAGAAGGGCACTTGCAGTTGGTGAAAAAGAAGTCATCCAGGATGACCTCATCGAAGAGCCTCGCGGTGTATACCGCGATCTCCTTGACCTTCTCCCGGTGATCGGGCCGGGTGTAGCAGTAGGTCTCAAAGCGACGGCGCTCGTTCACAGTGTACGTGATCCCACCGGCGGTCGCGACACCCCGCTCAGCGAAGAACTGCCGAGCACCATTGATCGTGGCCTCGTCTGGGATAAGCCTGTCCCGGTGTGTCTCGAGATAGACCTTATCCACCTTCACCGCCCGATCTATGAGGTCGAAGCGGCGCTTGAGCCAGTCCAAGTCCGCCATTTGCTCGACCTCATAAGCGCGAGCGTAGACGGCAACGTTGAAATTCCGGTAGCTACCCTTCGTATTCAAGGGCTTTGTCACACTCATTGCCTAACATCTCCTATCAATCATTTGAGGACTCATACGTCATGGATCCCAAGCAAGTATGGGGGTTGAGGCGTCTTTGTCAACCGGCCCGATCCAAGACGGATAGGGCAGGAGAACATGGGGAACCCAATGCCGCCTGACTGGGACATACTGAACTAAGCTATCCTTGACCTATGGAGAGAAATATGGAGAAGGCTAGAGAGTACCGCCCGGGTCCGCAAGTCACGGCACTGCAAACCCCTCTGTCTGCAGCCACGATGTGAGTGCCGCCACTAACTCAACCGAGTATGGCAGTGTGAGGTAATCCGGCCACGGTGCGCATCCTGTCTCATCCACCCGGAAGGCGTGCGTGGCGTTTGACATCGTCACGACACTGAGGTTCTCCGGTAGACCTTCGGGGAAAATCTCGTTGAGTCGAGCCAGGTTCTCGGATGGCGGCACCAGACCGTCCGTTTCGCCAAACACCAGAAGACCTGGGGTGGACACGGCTTTTAGGGCCTCGCGCGGATCGTAACCCAGGATGCCAGCCATGAAGCCGATCTCGCCGACGGGGATGACGCGTCCCAGCGTCGCACCGACGCGAACCTGGCGCAGCTGCCCCCGGACCTTGCGCTCCAACGCATCGCCCTCCAAGCCCTGACATCGGTAGAAGCTCCGCGCGGTATGCTCGATCTGCTCTTCCACAGTGGTGGTCGGTCCGGCAAGACTGATGAAGAAAGCCACATCATCGTGCTGACTGGCGACCAGCGAAGTGACCCACCCCCCTTGACTGTAGCCGATCACGCCAATCCGCCCAGGATCCACGGCGGGATGGGCCTGGAGCGCCTGGACAGCGGCGTATGCGTCATCAGCACGTCCCTGGAAATCATTCCGTCGCGAGTTGCCCTCTGAAGCTCCTACCCCTCGCTTGTTGAAATAGAGCACCGCGATATCGTTGGGCAGAAAGACGCCCTCGACATAGCTCTCCAGAAAGCCAGGTGCGTAGTCGTCGAAGTGGTCCAGACCTGAGCCGGCTAGGAAGACCACGGCGGGCTTGGGCTCGCGTCCGCCTTGGGGAATTAGCAGCGCCGCCTCAAGCCTCAGTCCATCGCTCTCAACAAAGAAGTCCTCTCGATCAACCACCGGCGTGAACGAGGGTTGATATACGGGAATCTCAGCAGGCAACTCCGGCGCTGGTGCGGAGGGCCACAGTATCACGACCGCCACTACAACCAGCACCCCGAAACCAAGGAACCATACCACTCTCTTCTTCATCATCCTATCGCCCCATTTCGTCAACTCTATTTTCTCTGGCGCTACAATCACCTCACATCCATTATAGTCCTGAGCCGGGCCCGTAGCCTCCGGAATTGGTTGGACTCAAGTGTAACTTTGGTTGGCGGCCCCAAGCAGCCGAGGTGCTATCTTGTCGCTTCGAAGCTCCCGTAAGGCAGAAACCCTGACGCGACCCGGACCCCCGTGCCTTTCGTAGCGTCAACGACGTGCCGGCAACAGTCCTCCACACTCTCATAAGGGCTATCCGGGTGAGCCGCCAGGCTGAAGCTCAGGTCGTTACCGCCGAAGAGGACCAGATCCAGGCCCGGCACGGCTAGGGCCCGCGCGTTGGCCACGCCCTCCACCGTTTCGATCTGCAGGGCCAGGATGCCGTGCTCGTTCCACCAGGCGCCGTACGCTACCCGATCCTTCACGATGTCACGTCCATAGCCGTGAATCGGTCCCCAACTGCGCTTGCCCAGCGGCGGATAGTAGAAGTTCTCGACGGCCTCCTCGATCGTTGCAACGCGCTCCACCATCGGAACGAGGATGCCCAGCGGGCCGAGGTCGGCGTAGTTGCCCGCGAGGAAGGCGAGCTTCGTGTGCCGGATGCGCAGGAGAGGGGGGACGCCAACCTCAGCGGCGACGTTGCAGAAGGCGATCAATTCGTGTTCGTTGTACGGCGCGTGCTGAGCATCGACGAAGACCAGATCATACTCATCCTGGCTGAGCCGCGCAACTAGATCATCACGGGACATCGTGAGCGACGCCCAGCCGATGTTCAGTGCGTCGCCGTCGTGGATACGTTGTTTGAGTGTTCGCTCCTCGGACAAAGACTTCTCCTTTCGCCGGAAGGTCAGGTAATCCAGCCCAAGCGTCGGAAGGCACCCAGAGGACAGGTGACACTGGCCATGTAGACGGGGTTCTGCCGGTGATCGTTCTCCCAGTGCATGCACTCCCAGGGCGCGCCGTGCTCGGGGCCCATGCGGAAGTCATCGCTCTGCAGCTCGTTGATATAGCGAAGGGCAAGCCGGCGAGCGGTCGCTTCGTCGTGCCGCGCGATAGCGTAGCAAATCCAACCCACCGGGGTTCCCCAGTAGGCCCCATTCTGATAGCGATTCTTAAGGCGGTTCTCGGGGCGCTCCTCGATTGGGTCGTCTGCCGACACGCCGACTAGGTGAGACCACGCCGTGCGCTCGCTGAAATCGGCATCGGTCGGGACGTGTCGTATCTGGCCCCGCCACGAGATCGTCCCGTCGTCAAGCGCGCGAAGGAGAGCACGGCCTACTTCAGTCGCGACGACCTCCGGCAAGGCGCCAACGTAGATCGCGAAGGCCGAACCCCAAACGTCGGGCTGTGCGCTCTTCCCGGTGCTCGCGCGCAACAAGCCGGACCGATCGGCAAAGGTCCGCGGTATCTCGCGCTTGATCGTTTGCTGGATACGATGATAAGCATCCGCCTCTTCGGAGCGACCGAGACGGCGGCAGAACTCGGCGAGGCGACCAGCCGCACGATAGCGAAGAAGGGAGCAGAAGAGAAGCTCGCCCGTGTGCATGACCGTGTCGGTAAAGCCGAAGGAGACGCCGCGATGCGCCTCATCACACCAGACCAACTCCGTATCGGAGCGCACTTGAGGCACGGAGAAGGCCAAAGCAAGGCGGTCGACCAGGCGCGATCCATCGATGTCGTCCGTGAGCACATCACTCCGCCCCTCCCGATGGGCCACGTGCCACGCCATCTCGATGACGTAGTAGTGGTCGTCGAGGGAGGGATAGTACCCCCAGCGACCACCCTGGTTCTCGGCATCATCAAGGGTACCCGGATAGAATATCGGCACGCCGCCGAAGGTGATGTGGTCAGCGATCGCACTACGCGGCACAAAGCTCCCGCTGGGCAGGCGCCGATCCTCCTCGGCCTGAAGCGCCAGCGTCAACCGCAGGGCGTGGACCGCCTCCTCTGGTCGGATCAGGCCGCTCTCCAGTGACATAGCGAAGTCGCGAACCCAGAACGCCGGGTAGCAGTCGCGCCCGCCTGGCCGGATCAGCGTACCGCCGGTGACGTTCGGGCCGTACCCGGCGACGCTCTCACCGGGGTGCACCCGTGACGCGTCAACGACGTCACCGGCGAGCTCCGTGAAATAGCGAAGGGACTCACCGAATCGATTCTCACCAAGCATCATACGGTCCTCCTCCCTGTCTGTGTAGCTTGCACTTTGCAGACGGTAGGTTAGCACCACCGGCGGAAAACTGCAAAAGGCGAAGCAAGAGGCGTGAGTGCAAGCGCGCCGAAGGAGTCAGTGTGGCGGAAAATCTCACCGCGGGTATCATGAGATAAAGGCTGACACCAGTGAGAAGCGCCAGACATCGGTATTCCGAAAGATGTCAGGCAAATCGCCTGTTCTCACTCACGCAGGCGCAGTGGTAGCTTCCAGAAGCTCTAGTTGGTTCCGCTTGAACGGATAGGATCATCTCGACTCGGCGGGTGTTCGTGGACGAAAAGTCCACACGGGGGTAGCATATACCGTGATTGACCTCGGCTATGCTTACAAGGGCCTCTGCGGTCTGGCGCGTGCACACCACGCAAACACGATGGCGGGGCACTTGGGGGCCGCGCTGATCGCCGGATACTTCGTCGGCGAGCAGCACCGCGACCTCGACGATGCCGTGTACTTGGCCATCGAAGCCGACCTGGATCGGATCGTCGGCGGCGCGGAGTCCATATGGTTTGATCCCGAGAAGGCCGGCATCACGATCGGCGAGATGTTCAAGCCCTTCCCTCGGGAAGGCGCCCAACCTGAGCGGATCGACATCATCCCCGAGGCGCTTTGCGCCAATATCGACAGGACCCGTCAGTCGGGGCATAACGTCATCTTCACATCCATCGCCGTCAGGGCCATGCACGATCATCCCGGCTATGCCACGCCGGCGATCGTGGAGGGCATCCGCAAGTTGATCGAGGGATTCAATGGCGCCAGGCCAGGTCGCGGCTACTACGGCGAGGAGCGCGGGTGGATATCAGGCGCAGACGCGTCGCTTCCGGACGACGACGCCTTGCCACCGTACGAATCGCAACAGGCGATGATCGACACGGTCATCAACGAGGTGATCGCGTCAGCGTCGCAGCACCGCAGGGGCTTTGGCGGCCTCTTCCATATTATCAACCACGCCGCAGCCCTCACCGAACTGGGACGGTATGGTTATGAGGATCTGGCGCGCAGGGGCCTCGCCGCGCATCGCCAGCACCTGCGTCTATGGCGATCCCTCCCGGTGCTCGATGACAAGCTAGGCCAGCTGGAACGGGCTTCGCATGATCCTAGAACGCCGGCATATTGGCGAACTGCGTCGCTTCAGTGGTCAGCCCATCTGACGCATCGCATCAAGACCCTCTACGGCTTTCACACGCTGCTTCACTACATCCACGATGCAGCAAAGCGCCGCGAGGCCGAGGCTCATTTCCTGTACCTGATGGGATAAGT
>JBNGDU010000142.1:11467-21427 GCA_049975025.1 Anaerolineae bacterium | reverse complement strand
CCTCCATGGTGGCTGGTCGGGCGTTCATCCCGGGGCTGAGTCTGGCCCTGATCACGGTGGTCGTGACCCTGATCTTCGGGCGGGTCTGGTGTGGGTGGTTCTGTCCGCTGGGGACGTTGCTCGAGTGGCTGAGCCCTCGGCGGGGCCGTGGAGGAGCTCCTCATCCGCGCAAGGGGCCATCGGATGGCTGGCGGTCGGTGAAGTACCTCATGTTGGCGGCTATTTTGGCGGCGGCCCTCCTCGGTAACCAGACGCTGCTCTTCCTCGATCCCATGACGATTATGACCCGCACGATGGGCGTAGCCCTTTGGCCGGCGCTCAAAAACGCCGTCTATGGCGCAGAGAGGGCGCTCTACAAGGTTGACGTGCTCTGGCCCGCCCTGGACTGGTTGCACACCACCGTTGTCTATCCGCTCTTCCGTGACGTCACATCGGTCTTCACGCTTGCGATCCCGGTCTTTCTCTTTTTCGCGGCCATCGTCGCGCTGAACTGGATCGCTGAGCGCTTTTGGTGTCGTTACCTGTGTCCGTTAGGGGGGCTGTTAGGCCTGCTGTCCAAGCTCTCGTTGGTGCGACGTGAGGTGAAGGGGGCGTGTGCCTCCTGTGCGCTATGCGGCAGCGATTGTCCGACCGGGACGATCGAGCCGGAGCGCGGCTATCGCAGCGACCCAGCCGAGTGCATCGTCTGTTACGATTGCATCGTCGACTGCAGAAGGGAGGGCGTCGCCTTCCGCTGGCAGGGCCGCAACTGGCGTCCTGCCGAATGGCGTGACTACGATCCTCAGAGACGGGAACTGCTGGCGACGGTGGGGGCTGCGGCGGCCGGCGTGGCGCTGGCTGGTGTTGAGCCCGTCACGGCGCGGCAACCTGCCCATATGGTGCGCCCGCCAGGGGCGACGTTGACCGATTTTGAGACGCTATGTGTGCGGTGTGGAGAGTGTGTGCGGGTCTGCCCGACCCAGGGGCTTCAGCCTAGCCTCTTCGAGGGTGGGCTGCAGAACATGCTCACGCCGCAACTCGTGGCGCGCCTCGGCTACTGTGACTACCGATGCAATGCGTGTGGCGAGGTCTGCCCCACCGGTGCGATTCCGCGATTGGCTCTGGAGGATAAGCAAACCATGCCGATGGGGCTGGCCCGGGTGGATCAAAGCCGTTGCCTCCCGTGGGCCCACAACATTCCCTGCATCGTGTGTGAGGAGGCGTGTCCGGTACCCCATAAGGCCATCACGCTGGACACCGTGGAGGTCGTGAACGCTCAGGGCGAGCAGGTCGCCATCCAGCGGCCTCACGTCGTGAAGGAGCTGTGCATCGGCTGTGGTATCTGTGAATACCAGTGCCCGATGGGGGGCGAGGCCGCGATACGGGTCTACGCACCCACGGAGGCGGGCGGCTATCTAGGGGATGACCCTGGCTATCGCCCGCGCCGTCGGCGTCATCAAGGAGAGGACACGTGATGGGGCCTGCGAACATGACGGTTCGGCGCCTGTTGCTGCTGAGCCCTGCTGACCGCCGCTACCGGCTAAGGACGCTGCGTTTGGCGGACTTGCATCTAGGCGGTGGCGAGGATGCCTTGCTTCTTTGGGGCGAGGCGCTGGCACACTATCTGTTGCGCGAGGATCCCGGCGCGGTGGTCGTAGCCCGGGGCCCCTTGGCCTTTTTGTCGGGCAACAAGGCCACGGTGGGGTATCTCTCGCCGCTGACGGGCGTGCCTCACTACAGTTTCGTGGGTGGTGCAGGATTTGCGCAGCTTCTGAATCTGGGTCTCGACGCTGTTGTACTGACCGGCATACCCCATGATGAGATGCACAACGGGAGGCTCGCCGAGAGCTATGTGGTGGTCTCCGGGCGGGCGCCGAATCTCGAGGTGACCTGGCGGTTCGCCGGTGAGTTGCCCTCCGGGCAGCGCAGTGCCTACTACCGGCTATTGGATCGAGAGTGCGACGCCGATGGCGACAGGGCGAGCGTGTTTACGGTGGGCGATGCTGTCCAGCACGGTTATCCCGATGCCAATCTCGCAGTCGACGGACTCTACCACGCCGGTCGGGGTGGGGCGGGCTACGTCTTCTCGCGCTACCTGCGGGCTATGGTGCTCAGGGGCGATCCTATGGATCTCTTCACCTGGATGGGAGATCGAGCGCAGGCGCTTCAGGTACTTCGCCAGGGCGAGATCGCGGACCGCTTGGAAAAGCACTGCGCCAGACTCTCCCGCCGAGACGGAGGCACCGTCACCAAGCTCTACGAGACGGGGAGTGGCGACCAGCCCACGTTGCCGGCGCGGAACGGACAGAGGGTGGGATACGATCTGGCCGATCTTGGGGCGCGCCGGGTGCTTCGTGCTCACCGGGTGGGCCAGACGGGGTGCCAGTGGTGCCAAGTGGACTGCCGCCATTGGCATTGGGTCGATGTCGACTACGCGCCCGAGGGGCGTGATCGCTATCTCGACGACTTTGAGCCCACCTACGCGCTCTTCGCTATGTTGGACCTGGCACCGGCTGATGCTTCGTTGAGATCACGGCTTGAGCTTGTCGAGAAGGTGGACCGCCACGTCGTCGTGCCGATTGAGCAGATGGGCATGGACATTATCGACGTGGGTGTCGCCATCGCAGCTCTCTTCGAGGGTCTGGAGACCGGTGCGGTACCCAAGCAGGATGTGCCGCCCACGCTGCGAACGGGTCCGCATTTCGGCAACCTCGATCGGGTCGCGGCGGCGGTGACCGCGCTGCGTTCAGGGGAGACCTATCCGGCGATCGAGGCTTTAGGGCATGGACCTCAGGGCCTGGCTGAGCGGTACCCAGATCTCGCGGACGTGGTCTTCACCTGCGGACCGCAGACTCTGGGGAACCCGGGGCACGCAAATGCGCTATGGACCTTCCTGATGCCCTTCTCTCGGTTCTTCAGCCATTACTCCGGTCAGATCTACAAGGTATCGGGTGACTTGCGCCCGGATATGACCGATGCCGAGATCGACGCTTTGTTTTCTGAGGTCATCGAGAAGATGCTGGCGCGCGAGTTCTTCATCTGCTTGGGCAACGCGCTTTCGAACTGCGGCTTCACGTTTGTGATTTTCAGCCAGGACGGCGAAGGGCGGACGCTGGACCGCGACGGTTTGCTGCGCCGCCTGTTGAACGCCTACGGTTTTGACGTCCGGGAAGAGGATCTGCTGTGGTTCGCTCAGTCCTTCTGGGTGCAGTCCTTGCTGCTGAAGGCGGAGCACGGGTGGCGCCCGCCCGATGCCGAGGCGTTCCCCTCGCGGGTCTACGATCTCCTTGCTCAGGTGTTGGGTTTCTCACCTGAGACACTTCAGCAGCTGATGGCACGGCTGATCTTGACGTGGAAACGACAGGCCTCCGCCGTGATCTCAAGATTCGGTCACGAGGCGCCTTGGCAGGGCAACTGATGTCGCGTCTATCAGAACCTGTTTCTATCCCTGCAGTCCCACACCGGAGCTGCACAGTAAGTGAGGTGAGTACCGTGTACAAGCGATCCGCTGGGCCGTTCCGACGCGTTCGGGTGGTTGTGTTGGGTTTGATCATCCTCTTGATGAGCAGCGTGCTGGTAGGCAGCTTGAGCGGCTGCCGGCGTGAGGTTGACATCGCCACAGTTGAGCGGGCCGTCATCAAGGCTGAAGCCACGGCGACACCTGGACGCGGCAAGTCAAACGAGGCCCCGGTGCCCGCCGAGACCGCCGTTCTGGACACCCCAACGCCCACGCCAACTCGAGCGCCGCCTGAGAACACGGCGGTCTTCTACACCGTCAAGGCCGGCGATACGCTACTGCGCATCGCCGCGCTCTACGGCACGACCACGGAGTCTCTGATGCGCCTGAACGGGCTGGCGAACCCGGACCAGCTAAGCGTCGGACAGCGTCTGCAGGTCTCACTGGACGCCGAGGAGACCGGCCCGGGCCGCGTGTTGATCCCGGACAGTGAGCTGGTTTACGGCCCCGGCTTCCGTGACTTCGACGTCGCCGACGAGATCGCGCGACATCCCGGTCTGATCGCTACCTACGCCGAGGAAGTGAACGGTCGCACGATGGGGGGCGCCGAGATCGTGGACCTCGTGGCCAAGCAGTACAGCGTTGGCCCACGGGTGCTTTTGGCCTTGCTGGAGCTGCGAGGAGGTTGGTTGTCCAATCCCGATCCGTCACCGGCGGCGCGGCTCAATCCGCTGGGGTACGACCGCGGCGTCTACTGGCAGGGACTCTACTTCCAGCTCGCCCAGGCGGCCAATGCGCTCAACGCCGGATTCCACGGATGGTGGGAGGATACGCTCTGGTTGATCGAGACGCAGGACGGCACCTTCATTCGTTTCTCAACGGATCTCAACGCCGGCACAGCCGGGGTTCAGAAGATGGTGGCGGACACCGCTGCGAGCTACGACGCGTGGCTGGACGATCTGGACAGCTTCGCGGCTATCTATCAGAGTCTCTTCGGCGATCCGTTCAGCTATGCCGTTGAGCCCCTGATCCCCCCAGGGGTGGAAGCGCCGGAGCTTGCGCTCCCATGGCCCAAGGGCGAGACCTGGTACTACACCGGAGGGCCGCATCCGGGTTGGGGGACGCAGGGCGCGTTTGCGGCCGTCGACTTCGTGACCGATGAGCGCAATATCGGCTGTATGGTCAGCCGGAAGTGGGTAACCGCTGCCGCGCCGGGCCAGGTTGAGACAAGCGAGGACGGGATGGTGCTGCAGGATCTCGACAGCGATGGCTTCCTAGGGACGGGTTGGGTCCTGCTTTACATGCACGTGAGCAGTCAGGAGCGGGTAGAAGCCGGCACCTTCGTTGAAGTCGGCGACCGGGTGGGTCATCCCTCTTGCGAGGGTGGCGTGTCCGATGCGTCGCATCTGCACATCGCCCGCCGGCTGAACGGCGTTTGGATTGCTGCGGACGACGCCCAGTGGCCGATGTTACTCTCGGGTTGGCGACCGGTCTCGACCGACACGGCGTACGAGGGCACGCTGGAGCGAGATGGGCAGGTGTGCACGGCCTGTGAGTGCTGGGAAGCCATTAATGCCGTGACGCATGAATGAGTGTGCGCCGGCACCTGTCTACGTCAACCTGCTGGCCCTGCCAATATCGAAGCGTAGGTGCTGTTCTCCGGATCAAGCAGCACCGCTAACGGGTCACTGGGTAGCTGGCGGGGCAACACAGAGTTCGTCGTCAGCACGAGCCAGAGGGCTAGCGCATAAGCGGTCCAGCGACGCCGTGTCATAGACGGCGTACGGCGGCCCCAAAGCAGGGCAGACACAGGACCTGGCCTCTGAAGTTGCGCGTGCGTGTCTCCATCGTCATCTCACCGCAGGCGTCGCACTTCAGCGAGCGCAGGATGTGCGCTTGCTCAGGTATGGACGTCTCGACGGGACGCACGTCGAACAACGCTTCCTCCGGGGCCTCGAGCACTTGCTGTGCTCGTCGTTCGTGCAGCGTCTGGAAGCGCGCCTGCTCCGCCGGGGTTGCCTCGCCACTGCGCACCTTTGCGAAGAGCTCCATGTGCTCAGGATCGGGATCCCCCATAGCGTTGGGACGCTCGAGGATACGGAGCGCCTTACCGTCGGAGCGACGGATGAAAGTGAAGGCGTTCTTGCCGTAGTCGTGGTGGATTAGATTACCCTTGCCGAAGGTGCATCCGGTGAGGTACTGAATCGCATCCACCCCGCACATATCGGTCTCGACGATCGCCACGACCTCCTCGTCCGCCGAATGGGCACCGATCTCACGGAGTGCGATCTCGGATGCTCGGATGCCGAGGGCAAGGCCGGGACACATGTGTCCATGGAACCTCCGGGTACCTTGAATATCAAGTGAACGATCGACCATTGCTATCTCCTCATGCTTATCAAGCAGGGCGCTGGTCGAGGGCGATGCGCACGTCGACGGCCCATACGCCCTGATCGGGATCGCCCACGATGAGGGGGTTAACGTCGAGTTCGGAGATGGCGGGGAAGTCCACCATAAGCTGGCCCACGCGGCGCAGCGTGTCGACGACACCCTCGATATCGCCGGGCGGTTGGCCTCGTATACCCTCTAGGATCTGGCCCGCCGCGGTCTCGGCGATCATATCCCTTGCGTCCTGGGCGCTAATCGGCGCGAGCCTGAAGACCACGTCCCTCAGGACCTCGACGAAGATCCCGCCCATGCCGAACATCAGCACCGGTCCGAACTGAGGGTCCCGCTGCGCCCCGAGAATGACCTCCTGACCGGCGGGCGCCATCTGTTGCAGCATGACATGGGCGCCAGACCGGCGGTCTGCGTCTGCACGCATGATCTCCTCGAAAGCGGTGCGCACGTCTTTCTCCTCGTTGATGTTGAGGACGATGCCGCCCACATCGGCCTTGTGCACTACGCCCGGGGCGATGAGCTTCATCGCCAGGGGGTAGCCCAGCTGGTCAGCGAGTGCAGCAGCCTCGTCCGCCGTGGCGGCCAGCCCGGACTTCGGCACGTGGATGCCGTAGGCCTGGGCCACTTGAGCTGCTGTCTCCGCTACCAGGAAGCCGTCGCCGGCCTTCGTCCACGCGTCCTGCAGCAAGCGCCTGGCACGCTCCACGTCGACGTCTTTCACCGGTTGCGGCGTCAGGTCGGGCCGGTCGCGCAGCTGCCTGTAGGTCCAGAGGCCGCCGAGGGCCCGCGCGGCGCGATTCGGATCGTCATACAATGGAACGCCGTGCCTGTTGAGGTAGGTCACGGCCTCCGTGATGCTCTCGCCGCCTACGAGGCAGCAGACCACTGGCTTCTCCGCCGACTCGGCGGCAGCGGTCACGTGCTTCGCCACATCCATGACGGGCGTGATCGCCTGAGGGACGAAAATCGCCATCAGCATGTCGACGTTGGGATCCTCCAGCAGGATAGCACCCGCAGCCTCAAACATCTCGGCCTGCGGCCCCCCCAACATATCGACGGGGTTCCCGAGCTGGGCCCCGCGCGGGGTCACCTCTGCCAGGCGCTTCTGGGTCGCCTCGCTCAGGCTTGCCATCTTGAGACCGCCGCGATCCAGTTCGTCGGCGGCCAAAGCTGCGGGCCCTCCTGCGTTAGTGAGGAGGGCGACGCCTCGTCCGGCCGGCAGGGGTTGCGAGGCCAGCGCCATGGCCAAGTCGTTCTGCTCCTGCAGCGAATCCACCACCACGACGCCTGCCCGATGACACGCTGCCAGATAAGCTGCCTCATCGCCGGCCAACGCTCCCGTGTGTGAGGCAACCGCGCGGGTTCCGGCCGATGTGACGCCGGCCTTCAGCATGACGATCGGCTTGTCGCGGTAGACAGCCTGGGCGGCGTCGACGAACCGGCGACCCTCGGGGAGTCCCTCGGCGTAGATGTTGATCACGCGGGTGTTGGGGTCATCCTGCATCATCCTGACGCCGTCCGCGATGTCCACGTCGAGTTCGTTGCCCAGGCTCGCGATGCGACTGTAGCCCACACCGACCTCACGGGCCCAATCGACGGTGCCGCCGCAGATCGCGCCGGAGTGCGACACGAAGCCGATGTGACCGGGCTCGGGCATCGCCGCGATGAAGGTGGTATCCAGCGGCAGGTGTGCGTCCATCACACCTACGCAGTTCGGACCGATGATGCGCATGCCGTAAGCTTCGGCGATCTCTTCGAGCTGGGCTTCGAGCGCCGCTCCCTGCGGGCCGGCTTCCCTGAACCCGCCGGTGATGACGATGACGGCCTCAAGACCCCGCTCCCCGCATTCCCTGAGTACCTCCGGTACGAAGGGGGCCGGGATCATGATGACGGCGAGTTCGATGGGGTCCGGGATCTCCAGGATCGATGGGTAGACGCGGAGGCCCAGGATCTCGCCCCCCTTGGGGTTCACCGGATAGATCGGCCCCCGGTAACCGTGTTCCTTGAGATTGCGCACGACACCGTGGCTTAGCTTGTCCGGATTGGAACTGGCCCCGATGATGGCGACGCCGTTGGGATCAAAGAAGTATCCGAGTCGGTCTGACATTGCGTATCTCTCCGTCGTCTCAGTTGGGTGAACGTTTGGGCTGACGTGTGCCGGTAACATCATAGCCGAGCGTGGGCTTTTGTCCAGAAGGTTATGAAGAGAAGAGGACCTCGCGCTGATCCCCAGAGGAGTGTGAGCACGGCGGAGGGCAGTGGGTAGCGCTCCCAACCTCACCCGCCATCAGAACTTGCGACCCGACCAAACATGGAATTGCTTGTTCTGCCACGCAACTTCGACGTCTCGGAAGTGTGACCTGAGCCACCGACCATAGTCGAGGAACGCGTTGGCTACTAAGTAGATGCGCCCGCCCACCTTTAGCACTCGAGCGGCTTCATCGACGAAGAGTTGGGAGACCTCGAAGTTGACGTCGTGCCCTCGATGGAAGGGCGGATTGGTGACGACGACGTCGATCGTGTCTTCCGGCACGGTAGCGGCGCCACTGCAGAGGTGCACCGTCACACGCGAATATCCATTGGCCGATAGCGTGCGGCGGGCGCTCGCCACTGCCCTCGAAGACACGTCCGTGGCCTCGACGCGGCCGCCCCGTCTCGCCGCCTCTAGGGCGACGAGCCCGGTACCGCAACCTAAGTCCAGGACCTTTACGTCCGGCTCGATCCTCATACCCGCGATGAGGGCTGCTGCGCCGGCGTCTAGACGGTCGGCTGCAAAGGCGCCGGTACAGCTGACCAACCGTGCGGGCTGGCCTCGGACGACGATGTCGTAGGTCCTGAATTCGGCAGTTGGGAGCTGGACTTCACCCGGCGGTCGATATGCCATCCCGGCATGGTACCCCCCCTTGCGCGCGACGATGCCGGCGCGTCCGTAGATCTCCTGGGCATCGGCCAGCGCGCTCTTCACCCCCTCGTTCCGTGCGCCGACAAAGACCACCTTGGCGCCTTCTCTTACCATGGCCGCTGCGGTCCTGAGGTACTCACCTTGGAGGTCACGTCCCCGTGGCAGATGGACCAGGGCCATGTCGCACTGACCAGGCTCCAGGCAGGTGCAGTCAGGTCCCACGTGGCCCTGGGGCGCGGGCAGGTGGTTAGCCCTGAAGGTTGCGGCCACGGCCTCAGCCTCAGCGGCGCTATCGGTCCAGTGAAGGACCGTTGCGCCCGAGCGCGCGGCCCAGAGGGCTGTCGGGGCCGCTGCGGGGCCGACGACAAAGGCTCGGCCTGCCAGCACGCGGCGCGCAGCCGCAAAGATCGCTTCATGGCATCGCCCCGGCTGGGGAACGCCCGGGGGCCGCATGATCGTTGCAGGCCCATCCGGTAGGTGTGTGGTGAGTTGCTGAAAAGGTAAGTTTCCTGCTGATTTCATGCGCATTACCCTCTTTGCCTCGATGTTCCGTTGCGCCCGGTGCTGATTCCTGCGCAGATGACCAGGCTAGGACTCTAGGGGTAGGGTGACGGGGACTTCTGCCTGAGCCTAGTGCTTTTCGTCCGTTTTATGCTATATTTATAAAGCAAATCTGTAGGACGGGCAACTGAAAGCGGCGTGCTACACACATATTGTTGGTTTGCCGGGTTTAGCTCGTGACCAGGCTGTCTAGAATCTCGTTCATGTGGAGGAGTGTATGGTCGACGTTCAGGAGTTCAGTCGTAAGCTGATCAGCAATGTTGAGCGGGTTATTGTGGGGAAATCGTCTGCGGTGCAGCTTGCCGTCATTGGACTTTTGAGCCGGGGACATATCCTGATTGAGGACGTGCCCGGGGTCGGTAAGACGATGCTAGCCCGGAGCCTTGCCAGGTCGCTGGGTGCTTCCTTTGGACGTATCCAGTTCACACCAGACCTATTGCCCAGCGATGTCACAGGCGTCTCAGTGTACAATCAGGGTACCCACGAGTTCGAGTTCCAGCCGGGACCTGTTATGTGTCAGATCGTGTTGGTCGACGAGATCAACCGAGCGACACCCAAGACCCAGTCCGCCCTTTTGGAAGCCATGGAGGAACGACAGATCACGGTCGACGGCGTGACTTATCCTCTGCCACGCCCATTTATGGTGTTGGCCACCCAGAAC
>JBNGDU010000142.1:6499-11457 GCA_049975025.1 Anaerolineae bacterium | reverse complement strand
CCGATTGAATACGAGGGGACGTTCTCGCTGCCAGAGGCCCAACTGGATCGCTTCTTGATGCGCATCCACTTGGGATACCCGGAGATGCGCGATGAGATCGAGGTTCTGGATCGCCAGCGATACCATCATCCGGTTGAGGATCTGGAGGAGGTGGTCTCCGCGGAAGAGCTTATCGAGGCTCAAGAGGCCATCAAGTCCATCTTCATCTCACCAGCGGTCAAGGAATACATCGTCCGTGTGGTGCAGCACACGCGTCAGCACCCGGACGTCTACCTGGGCGCCAGCCCTCGTGGTAGTTTGACTCTCTATCGCACGGCACAGGCCCGATCGTCAATGCTAGGTAGGGAATACGCCTTGCCCGACGACGTCAAGTTCATCGCGCCCTATGTGCTATCGCATCGCCTGATCGTGAGCCCCAGCGCGCGACTTCGTAACGTCGAGCCAATCGAAATCGTAGCGGGCATCCTCGACGAAGTGCCAATGCCTGAACCCGAGAGGGGGCAACCGGCGCCTGAGCGTCAGGCGACAGCAGCGGCATAGAGGCTGGTGCAAGGTTGAGTCCCTAAGGGTTGTGCAGGTTGCTGCCGTAGAGAGATGAGGTGACACTTGGTCAAGCTTCCGTGGAATAGGGCGAAGCGCAAGGGCAAGGTCAGATTGCAGGCGTGGTGGGTGCCCGTTCTGGTGATTGTCGTTTTGATCACGCAGCTGTTGACACCCTATCGGGGTTGGCGGATTCTGATCGTGGGCCTGGGGGGCGCGCTCATCCTGAGTTGGTTCTGGTCGATGTCCCTGGCTCGC
The DNA here is from genome assembly GCA_049975025.1 of Anaerolineae bacterium. Taxonomy (GTDB): domain Bacteria; phylum Chloroflexota; class Anaerolineae; order B4-G1; family SLSP01; genus PWVB01. The sequence goes on along the minus strand of JBNGDU010000142.1, from coordinate 10,659 downwards.
CACCTGGATCTGACGCGTCAGATGCGTTTTGGGTGGGCGCAGGTGGGCGACCGGCTAGTCGAGCGGTTCACGGTCCGCAACGGCGGCTGGGCGCCGGCGGTGTGGGCTGAGGTTTTGGACAAGGGGACACTACCCGGCTACGAGGTGAGCCGCGGCACCGGGGTGTCAAGCTACGATTCCATACGTTGGCATACCGAGGCTATCTGCCTCAGGCGCGGCCTCTTCATGCTGGGTCCTACCCAGCTCCAGACCGGCGACCCCTTTGGGTTGTTCGACGTGACGGTGGATTTTGAGGCTTCGATGCCGTTGCTGGTTTTGCCGCCAATCGTCCCACTTCCAAGCATTGAGGTAGCTCCGGGTGGGCGGTCGGGGGACGCTCGACCCCGGTCTAACACCATCGATCGCACGGTGAGCGCGGCCAGCGTTCGGGAGTACATGCCCGGTGACAGCCGTCGGTGGATTCACTGGAAGACGACCGCGCGACGGGACGGTCTCTACGTGCGTCTGTTCGAGGGCACGCCCGCCGGCGATTGGTGGATCCTGCTGGATATGGACCGTCAGGTGCAGGTAGGGGAGGGGTACGACGCTACCGATGAGCATGGTGTTATCCTTGCAGCTTCGCTGGCGGATCGCGGGGTGCGATTTCGCCGTGCCGTGGGGCTGGTAGCTCATAGTGAGGACTTGGTGTGGATGCCGCCTGAGGAGGGGGAGGGACAGCGGTGGGAAATCCTACGCTCCCTAGCCTTGGTTTCAAGAGGTGACCGACCGCTTTCCGAGATGCTCACCAGAGTGGGGCCGAACATCGGGCGCGATGCGAGCATCGTGTTGATCACGCCGTCGCCCGAAACCTCGTGGGTTGAGGCGCTTGTGCCGCTTGTCCGGCGCGGCGCGGTCCCGACGGTCATGCTGTTGGATCCGAAGTCCTTTGGTGGGCCAGGCAATATGGATCCCGTGAAGGCGTCTCTGACCAGCTTGGGTGTGACCTACTACGAGATCACAAGGGAGCTGTTGAATGTTCCGGAGACCAAGCCCGGTCGCCGAGGACATTGGGAATGGCGGGTGCTTGGCACCGGCAAGGTCGTTGCTGTCGAAAAGCAGGATGACGTGCCTTGGAGGACCTTAGCATGAAATACCGTAGGAATCGCGATGTCGGTCTTCTTGCACAATTGGTGCGGCTACTGGGACCGCGCGCGCTTGTCATGTGGGTGTTGTTGATGGTGGTGGGGTTCAGCATGAGTGCTGGACTCACCGAGGTTGTTGAGGATCTGGACGGCGTCTTTGTCTTCTCGGTAACCTCAATCGCCTTGACGGTCGGCTGGATATTGGGGATGGCGCCCGGGCCGGTCGGGATGGCTGCAGTGCTTGGCACGTTGTTCGGCCTTGAATATCTGCTGATCCGTGTGGGGAGGCTGGGCGACACGCTCTTGCGCTTAGTCCGTGCCTTTGGCACCGTGAGCCGAGAGCTGATATCCTGGTATTGGACGGAACAGCCGCCGAACTGGACGTTGATCCCCCAGATCTACGTTGAGCTATGGACGGATATGGCCACCTTGCTGAATCGGACGGGCACTTGGTTGGCCTCGCTGGTCAGCGGCGGTGATGCCTTTGACGTCGTGGGCATCGCGCTCACTTGGGGATTCGGCATCTGGCTGTATAGCTTTTGGTACGGGATGATCACACGCCGCTACTACCGTCCGGTGCTGGGCGTGCTGCCTGGGGGGCTGCTTCTGGCTTTTGTGCTCTCCTACACAAATTCCAATCCATATGTCCTCCTGCCGATTCTGGGTGTGAGCCTGGTCCTGTTGGCCTTGATGCGCCAGACGGCGCGGGAGGATCGGTGGTCTTTCATCGGCGTGGACTTCTCGCAAGGCCTTTGGAGCGACATCGCCCTGGTCGCGACGGGCCTATCCATCGCGCTGGTGGTAGCTGCAGCTATCGCGCCCTCGATATCGGCCCAGAAGATCGCCGACTGGGTCCGCGAGGTCACGGACCGAGACGAACCGACGCGCACAGAGCAGGTAGCTGAGGGTCTGGGGCTTGAACAGAAACCGGTACCCCGGCCCGTGCGCCCCCTGGAGGCCGTCCGCTCGACAGGACTTCCCCGTCGCCACCTGATCGGGTCCGGGCCTGAGCTATCGAGGGTTGTGGTGATGATCATTGAGACCGGCGAGCTTCCGCCCGTCCCGGAAGCGGTCATGGACGAGACCGTGCCAAGACACTATTGGCGTTCGATAACCTATGACCGCTATTTCGGACGGGGTTGGGCCACGAGTGGTACCGAGGATGTGGAGTACGAAGCGGGTGAGATCGCCGTCGATCCGGAGGTGCCCCATGCCCGGGTCCTGCGTCAGACCGTGCGTTACGCGGGCCCGTCCGCGGCCGGGTTGATCCACGTGGACGGGACTCTGGTTTCCGTGGATCAGGATTATGAGGTTTCGTGGCGTCCGCCGGGGGAGATCTTTGCGGCAACGACCAGAGTGTCGGAGTACCGCGCTGATTCGTTGATCCCCGTCGTGACCGAGGAAGGCCTACGAGAAGTCTCCACGGAGTACCCGGATTGGATCAGGGAGCGGTATCTTCAGTTGCCCGCTTCCCTGCCCGAGCGGGTCACGGCGCTGGCTCGCGACCTGACCGCCACAGAGCCCACGCCTTACGACCGGGCGCTCGCGATCGAGAGTTACTTGAGACAGTTCCCCTACAATCTCGATGTGCCCACATCGGGCACGACCAGTGATATTGCGGACTACTTCCTGTTCGAGCTACAGGAAGGATATTGTGACTACTATGCTACGGCGATGGTCGTGCTGGCGCGTGCGTCTGGACTACCCGCTCGGCTGGTGGTCGGCTACATCAACGGGTCGTATGACCCGCTCAACGCGCGGTATATCGTCACCGAGGCGGACGCACACGCTTGGCCTGAGATCTACTTCCCTGGATACGGATGGGTAGAGTTCGAACCCACCGGCGGTCGTCCGCCGATTCAACGTCCTTCAGCTTCCGGCGACGACCCGATAGTCTGGCCTGAGGGCATGGGCCCTGATCCGTTGGTGTCGGATAGGAGGTCCGGCGGACCTCAGATCGTCTTCGGTCTTTGGGTGTCGGCCGTTGTCGGCACAGTCTTGTTGGCAGTGGGACTCTACACTGTCGCCGATAGTGCCCGGCTGATGCTGAGCTCCGCTGAGGACATGGTGCGCACGCTGCGCAAACGGCTGAGGAAGCACGCTGAGCGCTTACGTATCCCGATCCGCCAGGGTGACACGGCTTACGAATTGGCTCAAGCGTACGAAGATCAGCTATCCGCTATGGCCAAACCTCGTGGTGAGTTCGGCACGGATCAGTTGGATCTCGCCGTGTTGGAGGTCAGGGACCTGATGGATTTCTACGTCAAAGTATGGTACAGCCCTGACTCCGAAGTCACGCGTAGGGTGCGCTGGGAGATGACGTGGATGTGGTGGCGACTGCGGTGGCGTCTGTTGTTGGCGCGTCTGTGGCGCGGTTCCTTGAGGGCGCCAGAGGAGTTGCCGCTACCGCGGAGCGCTCCAGGCACAGCCAGCTCGTAAGCGACGAGACGTACCTGGGAATAGGGTCGCCTTGCGCGTGCCACGGTCGGCGCCAGGGCGATCCTGCGTCTAGCTTGTCCTACAGACGCCGTCCCCGCGAGGGTCGCTGCTTGGCGGGACAAGCTTGATGATCAGCTGCCAGCCAGATCAGTTCACAGGAGGTGCTGCATCGCTACCGCTACCCGACCCAACGTTGACCAACAGATCACATTTCTCTACACCCGCGATCTTGCATCTACCGCGCACTTCTATGAGGACATTATGTCTCTGCCCATGGTGCTCGATCAAGGGGATTGCCGCATCTACCACACCTGCGGCGACGCCTATGTTGGTTTCTGCGAACGGACCGGCGCTCCGCAGACATGGGACGATGAGAAGGCCCACGGCGCGACGCACGCGCCTCCTGCAAGCTTTCTGTACACGCTGGTGACCGATCAGGTGGACGCGTGGTACAGTCATCTCAGGCGTCACGGTGTGGAGATCGAAAGCCCGCCAAAGCTCAACGAGACCTACGGCATTTACCATTTCTTCGTCCGTGATCCCAACGGCTACGTCATCGAGATTCAGCGCTTCACCGACCCGGATTGGTGCCGAGAACCG
>JBNGDU010000142.1:0-6399 GCA_049975025.1 Anaerolineae bacterium | reverse complement strand
CGGCTACGTCATCGAGATTCAGCGCTTCACCGACCCGGATTGGTGCCGAGAACCGAACGTTGCTGTCGGCTGTGAGGAGGACGACCTATGATGGCGTCAGTCTATTTCTACCGCTTCGCGCTGGCCCTTGGCCTCGGGCTGCTGATCGGAATTCAGCGCGAGTCGGCGTATGACGAACCCGAGGGCAAGCTCTTCGCCGGCGTCAGAACCTTCCCTCTCTACAGTCTCGTTGGCTATGTGTTGGCGTTGGCGAGCGCCCAACTCGACTCGGGGCTGCCTTTCCTGGCGGGCTTGATCGCGATGGGCGCGCTTCTGGTCCTAGCGTACCATGCTGACGTGATCATCGGCAAGCCCGGCATGACGACTGAGATGACAGCCATTGTCGCCTATGGAGTGGGCGGGATGTGCTATTGGGGCATGGAGGCATTGGCGGCGGCCATCGGCGTGGCAGTGATGGCGCTGCTCTCTTTCAAGCCTGAGTTCCGTCGCTTCGCGCATGCAGTGACGCAGGAGGATATGTACGCGACGGTAGAGTTCGCCGTGATCAGCGTGATTGTGCTCCCGTTGTTGCCCAATGAGAGCTACGGTCCCCCGCCGTTCGACATATTCAACCCTTACAGCATCTGGTTGATGGTGGTGTTCATCAGCGGCGTCAGCTTCCTGGGGTATATCCTTATCAAGATCGTGGGGGCGCGGCGTGGCATTGGCCTTACAGGCTTGCTCGGCGGATTTGCCTCAAGCACCGCCGTGACCCTCAGCTTCGCACAGCGCAGTCGCGAGAGTGAGGAGCTTGCTCGGCCCTTCGCGCTAGCCATCCTCGTCGCCTGGGCGGTCATGTTCGTCCGCGTGCTCATCATCGTCTTCACGCTGGCGCCAAATCTGGCAAGGCGGCTTGTCATACCCCTGGTCAGCGCAGCCGTTGTCGGGGCGATTTACAGCGGTTATCTCTATCTGGTGCAACGGTCTCGGGAACGCGACACCATCGAGTTCTCCAACCCCTTTGAGCTGGGGCCCGCCATTCGCTTCGGCGCGATCTACGCGGTCGTGCTGCTGGTCTCGAGAGCGGCCCAGGTCTACTTCGGAGACTTAGGCGTTTACATCTCCAGTTTCGCCTCGGGCCTGGCTGATGTGGATGCCATTGCTCTCTCAATGGTGGACTTGACCCAGGGTGCCAGTGGGCTTGACGCTGTCGTGGCCACGCACGCCATCGTTATAGCGGCGATGGCCAACACGCTGTTTAAGGGTGTCTTCGCGTTGGCATCGGGTTCCCCGAAGCTACGACGGGTGCTATGGCCTGGTCTGTTGCTGATGCTGGGCACCGGTATCGGCGTTGCCTTCATCGTCTAGTATTGCTGATTCGGATGCGCAAGGCCAAGCCGTCTTGCCGTCCCGTCCCGGCTGGTAGGTTCCAGCGACACAGCAAAGCGCCCCATCCAATTGGATGGGGCGCTTTATGGAGCGGGTGAGGGGACTCGAACCCCTGACATTCAGCTTGGGAAGCTGACGTTCTACCGCTGAACTACACCCGCTTGTATGCGAACTGCTAAACATTATAGCATGTCATTGCGAAAGCGCAAGGTTGGCCCCGATTGAGACACGAAGCGTGAAGACGTGAAACTTGGCGGCCCAAGAAACGAGTAACGATGAACGAGTAACAGGTGGGCGACAGCGGGGCAGCAGGTGGAAGCCGGGCCTCAGTCTGTCCTCCCTTGGGTATCCAGCGTTAGTCTCACAACAGCTTGGGCCACTCGGAGGCGGCAACCGGAAACCGCTAACCGGCACTGGCCCTCAGCCGGCGTAGGGGGCGGCGCTGGAGCGACCGGCGGTCTCAATGAGCCTCTCGGCCAGGCGCGTGTTGCGGCGTGCGATGCGATTGTTGTGCACGGCGATGGCAATGGCTCGATGGGTGCCCACGAGCACCACGAGCTGGCGGGCGCGGGTGACGGCTGTGTAGAGCAGGTTGCGTTGGAGCATCATGTAGTGCTGGGTCAAGATGGGGATGACCACAGCCGGGAACTCGGATCCCTGCGACTTGTGGACGCTAACGGCGTAGGCGTGAACGAGTTCGTCCAGCTGCGTGAACTCGTAGGCGACTGGATTGTCCTCGAAGTCCACCGTGACGAGGTGATCCTCCAGGTCGATGTTGGTGATGGCGCCCATATCGCCGTTGAAGACCTGCCGTTCGTAGTCGTTGCGTATCTGCATGACGCGGTCCCCCTGGCGAAAGACGCGGGAGCCATGGTCCTTCTCGGGTTTACGATGGTCAGGTGGATTGAGCTTGGCTTGGAGGCGTTGGTTGAGAGCCGAGACACCCGCTGCGCCTCGGTGCATCGGGCTGAGAACCTGGATGTCCTGTCGCGGATCATGGCCAAACTTACCTGGAATGCGGCGCGCGACGATGTCGACCACGAGATCCGCGGCCACTTCGGGATCTGGCTGCTTGAAGAGGAAGAAATCCGCCGCCTCACGCGTGACGATCGGCATCTGCCCCTGGTTGATGCGGTGTGCGTTAACGATGATATAGCTGTCCTCGGACTGCCGGAAGATCGTCTCCAGACGCGTCACCGGTACCTCTCCGCTCCCGATAAGGTCGCGCAATACGTTCCCCGGTCCTACCGAAGGCAGCTGGTCGACGTCGCCAACCAGCAGGAGGTGGCTGCCGGCCTCCACAGCCTTGAGGAGATGGTTCATCAGCAGGATGTCGATCATAGAGGCTTCGTCGACGATGATGAGGTCAGCGTCAAGTGGATTCTCGCGGTCGCGCAGGAACGTGTTGCCGAGGCCGGGTTTGAACTCCAGCAGCCGATGGATCGTCTTAGCGGGGAGTCCGGTGGTCTCGTTGAGTCGTTTGGCGGCACGCCCGGTGGGCGCTGCCAGCAGCACGGAGCAGCCTTTGGCTCGGAGCAAGTCGATCAAGCTTCCGGTAATGGTGCTCTTCCCGGTCCCCGGCCCACCGGTGAGGATGCTGAAGCGTTGCGTCAGGGCCATTTTGATGGCCGCGCGCTGAGCTTCGACCAGTTGGAGCGGCCGCCGCTCCTCAAGCCAACCAAAGGCGATATCCCAGGGGATATCCTGAAACATGGCCAGTCGATCGCGGGGCGTGTCGAGGAGTTGCCGTATCTTGCCGGCGACGCCTTGCTCCGCGTAATAGAAGGGTGGTAGATAGATGGCGCTTGTGGCAGGGCCATTGTCCAACGGCACCTCAATGGCCTCTTCCATGCCGATCAGGTTGTCAAGCTCGGTCCGGCACGTGTCACCCGGCACCTCCAGGAGCTCCGCCGCCGAGGCCACGAGGGCCTCTCGCGCTGCGTAGCAGTGTCCGTCATCGCTGAAACTGCTCAGCGCGTAGCGGAGTCCCGCCTGGATGCGCTCCGGTGCGTCGACCGGGATGCCCATCTTCTGTGCGATCCGGTCGGCGGTCTTGAAACCAATCCCGTAGACGTCGCGGGCGAGACGGTACGGGCTGTTCTGGACGACCTGAGCGGCTTCGTCGCCATAGTGCTTGTAGATGCGCACGGCCAAGCTCGTGCTTACGCCGTGGCTCTGGAGGAAGAGCATGATCTCTTTGATCTGCTTCTGCTCCTCCCAAGCCTGGGCGACCTGCTTCGCGCGCTTGGGGCCGACGCCGGGCACCTCTCGCAGTTGATGGACGTCCTCCTCGATGATGTCGAGTGTCTGGAGGCCGAAGTAATCGACGATGCGGCGGGCGGTGACGGGGCCAACGCCCTTGATCAAGCCGCTGCCCAGGTACTTGCGAATGCCCTCTACTGTGGCCGGCAACTTCACAGTATAGTCTTGCACCTCAAACTGGCGCCCGTACTGCGGATGGGTCGTCCAGACGCCCCGGATGCGAAGGGACTCGCCGACGTTCGCACCCGCCAGCGGTCCGACGACGGTGACCTCATAGGACTTGCCGTCGGGAATCACCCGGGCAACGGTGTAGCCGTTTTCTTCATTCTGATAGGTAAGACGCTCGAGGGTGCCCTCGAGCGTCTGCAGCGGTGTGCTACTGGCCATATGGTCGTGCGCAGTGTCGGCGCCCGGACCTCCTATTGCTTTCTGGCGGTCGCGGCAGCCGCGGAGGTTGCCGCGATGGTGCTATCCATTTGCGTGCTACTACCGCCCAGCCCGTAGACGATGATCTGGCTGCCCTCCTCACGGCCGATGCGCTCAAGCACGTTGAGGCGATAGATCTCCATCGCGCGTTCGTTCATCATCTCGCCGGCCTCGTTGAACTTCTCGGCGATGGCTTTCTCGGCTTCAGCCTCGGCGATCTTCGCCTGAGCCGCGCGACGGGACTGGGCAAGGACGCTCAGTTCCTGGACGAGATCAGCCGGCACGTGGACGTCGGTGATCTCCACGGACGTCACGTCGACGCCAAAGGAGGAGGCGGCGGAGTCGATGATCCGCTTGAGTTCATTCGACACCTTATCTCGGGCACCCAGGAGCTCGGTAAGCTCCAGCGTGCCGATGGTGTCCTTGAGGGCGCTGTTGGCAGCCTGAAAGACGGCTTCGCAGTAGTTGGCGACGCTCAGGGCCGCGTGGCGGGGGTCCTCCACCCGCCAGAAGAGCACGGCCTCACAGCCCACCGGGACATTGTCGGCGGTTAAGGTCTGGGCCGCCGTGATGACCCGCGTCTGCACTCGGAGATCCATGATAGCGGCAGCAGACTCATTGAAGGGCGGGTAGGGAATCACCCAGAAGCGCCCCGGACCACGCACACCCACGAACTTGCCCAATTTGAGGACTATCACTCGCTCGTACTCCGAGACGATGTAAAGGGTACGGCTAACCATCGCTGGGAGCACAAGCGCGATAATGCCCCCAACCACGAGACTGACGATGCCTAAAGGCGGCTGGACGGCCGCGAGCAACAGCGACACCAGGGCCGTGAGGATGCCGATGAGGATGAACAGGCCGAACCAGATCAGGGTTCGCTGTACTCGTTGAACGTTGTTGAGATCGCGGCTGACCGACGACGCGTAGGCACCATTACCTGACTGTGCTGTGGACATCTTGCCTCCTTGGAAAGGGCGAACCATAGGAATGGTAACTGCTACCCCATTGTATCCGAATCGGCCCGCGGATACAATGACGACTGTCGATGTGGGTGTGGGTCACTTGTCCGCGATCACCAACTTGGCGCACGTCAGACGTAGGTCGAATCCCAACCGTCTCGGGAGACGGGCCGCCGTTCGGTTCGACCCTCCGCGAGGCGGATGAGCGATTGCCTCGACGGTCAGAGCCCGGCTGCGCCGGGCGGGCGGTATCGCGGATGAGATCGAGCATCGTTCTTGCGAGAATCTGACGCGTGCCCTGTCGATGTTACACCGTGTCCACAGGCGATCTCAGGCGCCGTGAAGTGGGGAGTAGAGAGCGGAACACCGGGGGCGAGTACCGGCGCATCGCGCGGACCGCTATCTGGAGCGAAGCTATTGAAGCCGTCTCACAGCCACGAACCTACGCTATCGAGATATGCGCTCCAGGAAGTAGGTGAGCGCGATACAGACGATGCCGGCGATCGTGGTCTTGATCCCGTAGGGGATGACTTTCTCCCTGGATATCCGCCCCAGATAGATGCCCAGGCCGAACAGCGCGATCAATGCCATAGCGAGCGAAGCGTAGAAGGCATACTCAATCGAGGGCAGTAGCGGCGCAAAGAAGAAGGGGAGGACTACGATAAACGCTGCTAGGAATGGGGAGAGCCCATCAACTGCGGCCACCATCACCACGGCCATCCGAGATGCCCGACCGATCTTCGTGAACCGGAGTTGGGTCAGGGTGAACTGCTCCAGCTCATCCATCTCGTGCCGGCGCTCCGCGGATTCCGTAAGCCAGGCACCCCATCCGCCCGAAATGCCGATAGCTAATGCCGTGGACAGGCCGGTGACGAGGACCACGGTGGCGTCTTGCACACCGACGACGAAACTGCCCATCACTACGCCGACCATGGTCAACACGCCGTCAAAGGAGTTGTTCGCGAAGGCCCGGCGGGCGATTTGGCCGGCTTTCGAGAGTTCGCTGTATTCACGCCACTGTTCAATCTGCTCGCGCAGTGGAGCCATCAATTGAAAACCTTTCTTGTCTATTGGTTAGGATACGCTAGAGAGATGCTGTTGTCGATCGCGAGTTTGTGTGCTAGAACGGGTACCAATTAAGGATACTACATTTTGCGCCCGGGGGTAGCGCCGGGCGTTGAGTCCGCGTCGGGCTGTAGGGCAGTCGCATTGACCACGGTAGACGGATCGAAAGCGGGTCAGATGCAATGGACTGAAAGCTCTACCCAGGATCTTCGACGAGTGCGTCGCAGCGGCCGGCTTGCGCTGGAGGTATTGCATCGGGGTCTAGGGCAATCGCATCTAAGGCTCAAAGCCCCGTCCTCGGGGCGGCCTGAGCACG
>JBNGDU010000141.1:19215-21993 GCA_049975025.1 Anaerolineae bacterium | reverse complement strand
GCGATGCAAGCTCAGTATTCTACCAGACTTTCACTTCCGCTGAGATGTACTAGACCCTTATCAGTCTTGCGGATCATCGGTTACTCCTTTCTTGTGTGCAAACTGGATCACATCGCAGCAGCGAAATCGGACGCACTGCCAACACGGCCATGCTGGTTCAACCTCGCCCCTTTATGGGTCCTGGGTGTTGATCCTCGCGTCTGTCCACGTAATACGCCACCCACTGCGCAAGCCGCTTGCCCAGACGGCGACCCGCCGCGACCTCGGCGTCCTCCTGGGGTTTGCCGGCGGTGACCGCGCCGTAGTGCAACGTGAACTGGTGACCGGTGTAGTCCGTAACGCCGAAGGTGAGCATGCCCAGGTTCATCAGCATGGTCAGGATCGACAGACACGTCAGCTCCGCGCCGCCGCCCCAACCACCCGAGGTGGAGAAGGCACACCCGATCTTGCCGTCCATCTTGCCCCACACCGGGTGGGAGATGTCATCCCAGTATTTCTTCATCTTCCAAGAGGCGAGCCCCACATAGGTCGGCGCCCCACAGGCGATCCCATCGGCCCAGAGCGCGTCCTCAGCCGTCGCATCGTCGACCGAAATCAGCCGCACCTCGATATCCGGTACCCCCGCCGCACCTTCGGCGACGTACTCCGCCATCCTCTCGGTATTACCCGTCTTGCTGTCATAGATGACCAACACGTTCCCCATCCGATATGCCTCCCATCCAAGAGACTCCATAACAACTTCGCTTCCTCGCCTTCTCGCTTTCTCGCCTTCTCGCTTTTTCGCTTTTTCGCTTCCTCGCTCACTCGCTACCCATCACGTACCAAGCCGCCACCAGCGGATCGTCCTCGGAGCTGCGCGTGTGATGGTCCTCTCCGGCCTCGACGATGACCACATCGCCGGTCTCCACCGGATAGTCCACGCCGTCGATGGGGATAACGCCGCGGCCCTGAACGAAGATAAAGACCTCGTCGGTATCGTGCACGTGTCGCGCCTCGGGATGCGCCGTCTCGCCGGGCTTGAAGACGTAGACCCCTCCGTGGCTGATCTTCTTGTCGCCCAGTGCATCGGGCATCAGGTAAGAAGGGTTGGGCTCAAGATCGGTGACACGCATGCGTTTCATAGTTAGGTCCTTTCATTTGTGCAAAACCCAACGAGGGTCGAAATGACCCTCGCGAGAAGACTAAGACGTCAGGAGGTTCGGAGACGCTCCCCAAACCACTAATGAACTCTTGGCGTACTTTGCGGCCTTTGCGGTGAGCTTGCATCTGTCAATAAAGAGGTTCCGCCTTCTCCCATATCCCAGGATCGTACTCGACGCCCAGACCGGGCCCCGCGGGCACCCGCACGGTGCCGTTCTCGATCTCGAAATCCGGTGCAGTCCAGGACACCGGGGGCGTCGCCTCCCCCCACCATTCCTGGTGCGGGCCGAGGTTCGGCGCGACGGAGCAGAAGTGCAGGACCGCAGCGCCCTCGGCCCCGACCTTGGGGCTGTGGGGCATGATGGACATGCCCGCTTCCTCGGCCATCGCCGCGACGCGCAGGATACGAACCATGCCCCCGTTGTACATCACGTCGGGCTGGACCACGTCGACCACCCGGTCGCGGATCATCCACTCGAAGATCGGCAGGCTGGAGTCCTGCTCGCCGCCGGCCACCGGCAACATCAGCGCATCCGCGGCGCGCTTGGTCTCCCAATACTCCTGCCAGGGGCATGGCTCCTCCAGGAACGCGACATCATAATCCGCCAGCATCGCCCCGACCTCAATGGCGTGTTCGGCATCGTAGGAGCCATTGGCATCCACGTAGATCGTCACGTCATCGCCGAAGGTCTTGCGGGCCAGGGGGATGAGCTCATCGGTACGACCGGGGAACGCGTCGGCGTTGTGGCTCATGCGCCCGCCGATCTTGAGCTTGACCGCGTCGGCATGCGTCTCGATCAGCCGCTCGTGGAGCCAGGCGACCTCTTCCTCGGGCGTCGTGTCCCGGCGCAAACTGGAGAGGTAGACGGGTATCTCCTTGCGGATAACGTCACCGACCAGCTCGCCCGCCGGTTTGTCCGCCAGCTTTCCAAGCAGATCCAGCAGGCTCAGCTCGACGTAGGCGACCGGATTCCAGAAACCGATGCCGGCGAGTTTGTAGACACTCTTGTAGGTGTAGACGTCGTCGACCAGGGTATTCAGATCGCGAGCGTCCTGACCGACAAAGAAAGGGGCGACAAACTGCTCCAGAATCGGCCAAAGGTAGGCGAGCCGGTTGTTGACCGTGACGACGCCGGTGGCGCCTGAGGTCGAGGTGGTCTTGACGAGGTAATGATCATCAAATCGCAGCGCCTCAACCGCCGCTACCTCGACAGGTTCGGGGAAGATCTGATGAAGATCTAGCATAGGAGTCCTCCAGTGTTCTTAGTGAGAATGAACGGATACCGCGAAACCTGAAAAATCAACTCGGACACAGGTCGATACTCTGACCGCTATCGCCGCACAGCGAGCGAAGCCTCATTGCCGGGACTGATCCGCTGGAGCCAATGGTACGCTTTAGCACCGATCGACCGGATCGGTAATGACGAGGGGCCGGCATCTCCCTCTTGTCGATACCGGCCCCCACGTGTAGCCCAAACAGCGTGATGTGTTCTGCTTCCCTAGCTCCAACACCTCGCCGGAACTGAGAGACCATCGATTTATCTCTGCGATCTTTGCGACCTTTGCAATAGATCTGCTGTTGCCCACCAAAACCAACGCTCGCCGTGTGGCTACTCAGCTGAGCGAGCTCTTGCTCCG
>JBNGDU010000141.1:0-19115 GCA_049975025.1 Anaerolineae bacterium | reverse complement strand
CCACCAAAACCAACGCTCGCCGTGTGGCTACTCAGCTGAGCGAGCTCTTGCTCCGGGTGCGCTGCAGTTCGTTTTCGGGCAGGCGCTTTTCCAGCAGGTCGAGCGATATCTCGACTACCTCACGAGCTTCGGCGGGGGTCGTGGTGCCGATCGTGACCATGTCGCAGTCTCGGATCGTGTTCCAGACGAAGGCCAAGCCCACTACCGGGAGCAGACGACCTGCGGCCAGCGGCTTGATGGTCATCACCGGCTTCTTGGCGTTCTGGATGATGCGCATGACCCAGTCAGCCTCCACCTGCATCAGGAACCCCGCGGCGTTGTAGAGCTGGATATAGCTCTCTACGTCGGCGCCGGTGCTGTCCGCATAAATAATGCTCTCGGGCATGTGGGTCGAGAGACCCGGGATCATGTCTCGTTCGCGGATCATCGACGTGTACTTGTCGATATCCCGAATCTTCTTGTGCATGCGGTCCATCAAGGCGTCGGTGATCGCCTGATGGGGCATGCAGAAGGTGGCGTTCATCTCTTTGCACGCATCGAAGACGCGCTCCGGCTCCATCTCCTCAGGTCCACCGGGCAGGATGTTGAAATGGGGCGTCAGGATGCGAATGATGCCCTTGCCGGTCCGCTGCTCGGCCTCCAGGACCGCTTCCTCCAGCTTATCGGACATCGGACCCATCACGGCGTCGACCCCGTACTCCAAGAAGACCTCCAGGATCTCGGCGACGCTATCCCTATCCTGGTAGCTCTTGATGAACTTGTCTTTCGCGTGGCTGGTATGGGAGTAACCCAGGAACCAGTTCGAGCCGATCAGCAATCGGGGCAGCGAGACCCCGCCAACGTTCGTTCTCGGAAATGACGTCATGTTTATCCTCCTAGGGTGTGTATCACGATATCACCAGATGGCCTTCGTTTCATCACGTATTGTAACAGATAACTACCCTTGATAGCAGGTCTCAAACGCCTGTTTCAGCGCCTGATAGACCTCGCCCTTGGGCTTGAACTCATGACCCACGTAGAGATTGTAGCCCGATTCGGCAATGGCGCGACAGATGCCGGCGTAGTTGAGCTCCTGAGTGTCATCGAGGTCACGCCGTCCCGGCACACCGGCGGTGTGGAAATGGCCGATCCAATCGATGTTCTCCCGGATCGTCTGGATGACGTTGCCTTCCATGATCTGCATATGGTAGATGTCGTAGAGCAGCTTGACGTTAGGACTGTTGACCTGCTTGCAGACCGCGAGTCCCCAGGCGCTGTGGTCGCACTGGTAACCGGCATGGTCGACCTTGGAGTTCAGCAGCTCCATGTTGAGGTTCACCCCTTTGGCCTCTGCGTAGGGCGCGACCCGGCTCAGGCCCTCTGCGGTAATCGCAATCGCCTCTTCCTCAGAGACGCCATCACGCCGGTTGCCGCTGAAACAGATGACGCCGGGAATGCCTGCGTCCGCGGCCACGTCGATAGACGCTCTCAGCTCCGCTTCGATGCGCTCGTGCTGCGCCGGATCGTTGAGCCCCACCGCCAAGCTATCGTGACCGCTCATCGTCGCGATGGTCAGATCGTACCTGTCCGCCAGGGCCACGACACGATCGAAGTCGTCATCGCGCGCCCACAGCTCGATAGCGGCGAAGCCCATATCCGCTACCTTGGCCACGAAGTCCGCCAACGGGATGTCAGCGGGCTTCAACATCGGATAACATACCGACTGTTTGATCAGCATATGCAGCCTCCTTACGCCTCACTAGAGAGCGAATGATATCGAACGGCAGAGTCGTCGGTCACCAGAAACCACGCGAGATGGCCCGTTCACTCTCGAACTTCAAGTAACCTGGTACCGATCAAGCCCAGAACCAGGCAGACACCGCCGGTGACGGCGAACATCGGTTGGATCCCCACCGCGTCAGCGAAGATACCGCTGAGCCATGGGCCGGAGAACATCCCGATCGCGTAGACCGACTGATAGAGCCCCATCGCCGTGGCGCGCTGCGCATTATCCACGTAGCGGATGGCCAAGCCCATCAGAACCGGATACCCCAAGCCGCTCGCCAATCCCATCAAGACTTGGCCCGCGAAAACGAGGGGCACGTCCCGGGCCAGCGACAGAGCGGCCATCCCGAGCCCGATGAGAATGAAGCTAAGCACCACCATCCACCGCGCCCCCACCTTCTTGACTAACGCCGTGGTCGCCACATTACCGAGGGTGACCAGGGCGATATTCATACTGAGGAGAATGCTCAGAGCCACGTCGCTGGCGCCGAGGTCGTTGGCCAGATTAGGGGTGAAACCGAAGGTTGACGACCAGATAACGTACTGCAACACCAGGGCCAGGAGGGGCGGAATGAGCACGTCCCTCCGCGTAATAAGCGCGCCGATCTCGCCAAAGGTATGCCGGGTGACCGCTCGGCGCCGCTCGGGTATCAGAAGCATCACGACGACCGCAAGCGTTGCGGCGCCCACCGAGAAGAAAAAGGGGAGTTGGTAGCCGCCTAACCTGTTCAATGAACCGGTCGCACTGGTGACGATGATGCGCGCGATGCCGCCCGTTGCCATAAGGATCGCTGAAGCTCGCACGGCCTCCTCCGGCGGAAGCAGTTCGCTGAAGGCCACCACCAGAAGCACCCACGCTCCGGCGGCGAAACCGGTGAGCGCCCGCCCCACGATCAATCCCTCTATGTCATTCGCCAACCCCATCGTCAGTGCGCCCAATCCCGCAAGCGCAAATCCCGCGATGATGAAGGGCTTACGGCGCCCCACCCAGTCGGCCACAATTCCCAGCGGCAGGCGAATCACAGCCTGCCAGAGTCCGTACATCGCAAGCACCACGCCCACCAGAGCCAACCTCGTCGTCTTGGATTCGGCATAGACGGAGAGGGTCGGAACGTAGAAGTAAAGCGAAGCCCAATAAAAGACGACCGCCGTGATGTAGAGCGCGATGAGACGGCGGTCCGAGGACGTCCGTGTAGATGATTGCATCAAGCAAGCTCCTATGTTAGTTTGATAGTAACGCAAGCGAGAGACTTACATGATCTCCGATGTGTGAAGCGGGATGCCCTGCCCGCGCACGGCTTCCTGGATCGCCGATACCGGCAGCGCGTCCGGCGTCTTGCCCTGGTCAATGGCCAACGCCGCCGCGATGCCCGCCACCTCGCCCGTGAGCGCGGCCGGCGGGATCACACGGGTGATCTCCCACGCGTCACCCTCGGAGGATATACAGCGCCCGGCAGCCAACAGTCCCCGGGTCCCTCTAGGTACCAGCGCGCCCCAGGGGATCTCCCAAACCGGCCCCGCCCTTCTCCAGTCAGGCGCCATGCCGATGGAATCCGGCATGTGTTGATGATCGGCATCAGGTGACACCGTCGCCCGCCCCACGATGCGGCGTGTCGTCCGAAACTGGGCCATGGCCGGCAACGCCACCGGGAAGAGATGGTGGCGGCTCGTCTCGCCTCCCTCGGCTTGCTTCGCCGCATAGTGCTCGCGCAGCAGGCGCCGCCCCTCTAGGATGAATTGCGTCACCTCTGCGGCGTCGGTTCCATCATACTTGGGGTGGCCCTCAGGATGGCCCCGCCCCGAAGCACCACCGCCAACGCGAACCATGTCCAGAAGCGTGGCTTCGCCGGGAGATGCCGTCACCCTGCGCGCCCGTGTCAGAGAGGTCTGGGCAGCCCACAGTGAGAGCCAGTTGTCCGAAGTGACGCATTGTGCGCCGGCGCGATATGCCACGTCGGCATCCCCGGTAGCATCGATCACGACACCGGCTCGGAGCGCTCCCCGACCGCTCTTGTTTTCCACCTCGATGCCCCTGATCCGGCCCTGCGTCACGACCGCCGCGCAGACCAGCGTGTCCAACCAGATGTGCACGCCCGCTGAGACAAGCGCCTCGTCTAGAGCCAGCACGAAGGAAGCGGGTGAGAAAGGCGTACTGTAGCGCCGCTCTCGCCCCTTTCGTGGCTGATCCGCCGACCCCCCCGCCCAGCCGTCGGGCACCTCGCCCGGGCCGTATCTGATGCTCAGGTGCAACAGCTCCTCTGAGATGCCGTAGATGACCTGATGACCGTGACCGTCACAGAGTGGTAGATAGATATTGACGAGCCCGGTCGTCGCCAACCCGCCTAGCAGCACTGTCTTCTCGACCAATGCCGTCCGCAAACCCGCCCGGGCGCTGGATAGGGCTGCAGCAACACCCGCCACCCCCGCCCCGGCGACGACCACATCGTAGTCGCGTTCGAAGTCCATCAACCCCTCCTTGTCATCATCCCACAAATGCTAAATGAGGATATACGGAAGTCCAGGTAGTGCAAACGAACGGGTGTGTTCCAAAATGGAAACGGATTCCATATGCTGGCTCCTCGCTGAACCAATCAGCACCTATTTGCCCCATTTTGGAACACACCCTTCTCAATACGTGAGCTTGCAGCTCTGAAAAGAGAGGCTATACTGCCGCTGGGGATAAACGCGCCGAAAACAACGTATAAGTATTGAGGAGACCATGAGCGCTGCCGACACGATCCTGCATGAGCCCTTTGACGGGGATAGCTATACGCCCGCACTGCAGTGGTACTGCGAGCCCGCGGTCTGGCGTATTGTCGACTCACATCTGGTGATCGAACCCGGCGCTAAGACCGACTACTGGCAGAAGACGCATTATGGTTTTTCTGCGGACAACGGTCACTTTCTGTACACACCCGTCGACAGGGACTTCGTGATGTCGACCAAGATCCGCTTCTACCCCCGAAACCAGTACGATCAAGCCGGCTTGATGGTCCGCATCGACGCGGAACGTTGGATCAAGACGTCCGTCGAGTACGAGCCGGACGGCCCCAGCCAACTCGGCGCCGTCGTGACGGCGCATGGATACTCCGACTGGTCCACTCAGGCTTACCCGCGCGACGCCAATGAGATCAGGCTGCGGATTCAGCGGCGGGGAGACGACTACATCGTCGATTACGCACCGCTCCCGGATGCAAATACCGGGTGGACGCAGATCAGAGTGGCGCACCTTCCAAATCCCGCGACAACAGCAGTGCTGTGCGGTCTCTACGCCTGCAGCCCCACAGATAAGGGGTATCGAGCCGAATTCGACTATCTCAGCATCAAGGGCACGTGAAGCGGCGCCCGCCGCGCAGCGTCCAGGCCACGACCAATCCGAGCAGCGCGAGCACCCCGGCGCCCGCAAAGAGAACCTCCGGTAGCAGAAGCTCGAAGAGAGCGCCCACGATCACCGGGTTGAGCGCCGTCACGCTCACGAGCACGCCGCTGGTTGCCAGGTAGATAGGTCGCCGGGCCTCCGGTGCCACGTCCAACAGATAAGCGGTGAAGCTCCACCATGACGTGCCGTTGACGTACCCCATGAGGA
Source organism: Anaerolineae bacterium (assembly GCA_049975025.1). Classification (GTDB taxonomy): domain Bacteria; phylum Chloroflexota; class Anaerolineae; order B4-G1; family SLSP01; genus PWVB01. The sequence continues at coordinate 13,765 of JBNGDU010000141.1, read as the reverse complement.
AGAAGGCTGTCAGATAGAGCGGCAGCGAGATCCCGCTCAGACCAGCCAACGTCGCTGCCACCAGAGCCAGCAGCTCGGCGAAAGCGGCCCCACGAATCGCCGCCCAACTGCCGACGCGATCCACCAGGGTGCCGCCGACCAGAGCTGCAGCCGCGCTTCCGACGCTCTGCAGCACGACGAAGGTGCCGACCATCGACCGGCCCTCGGGCACGATTTGGCGGGCGCGGACGACGAAGAAGCCGAAGACCGCCGAGGCAGTGAAGACGATGAGCTGGGTGAGGATCATCCGCCGGAGCCAGCGGTCGTGGCGCAGATAGGCCCACATCTTCCCCAGGCTCCTCCGCACATCGACTTTGCCCGGCTCTCTGTCCTCCGGCGCCTCCCGGATGAACGTCATGCTCCCCACCGACAGCAGCAATCCGGCGTACGCCAGGGCAAAGAGCAAGGCCCAGCGCGTCGACAGCGGCAGTCCCTCATCAGCGAGGATCTGGTTGACCAGATACCCGGCTCCGGCGGATCCGAGGCTGGAGATCAACTGCCCTATCCCGAAGAAGCGCCCTCGGAATCGCTCGGGCACCACCTTACCCACCAGCGCAGGCCAGGATACGCCGTTGAGGCCCTCCGAGGTATAGAAGAAGATCACCGACAGCGCCAGCGTCGCGATGACCCAACCGAGGTGCTCATCGGCTAACCACATAACGGCGCCGGCTAACAACAAGATGGGCAGGCGGCCCCCGATGCTGGACCAGATCAACAAGGGCTTCATCCGAGGTTGGGCTTCCAATACACTGGCGGCCCAGATCTGCGGTACGGTGATAAAGAGAACCCGCAGGGCCGAGAGCAGTCCAACCAGTAATTCGGAGCCCGTGAACTCGCTGACAAAGGCCGGGACGACCACAAGCGGATCGTAAAATGCGAAGCCCACTGAGAAGAAGACGAAATCGCCGATCAACGCCAGGACGTTACGCAGCCCACGCCCTGTGGGCTGCGCACGCGCCGTCGGCAGGGCGCGGGGCGACTGCCGCCCCTCTTCTTCGGTCATCACGAAGCGAGGTGCCGTCGAGCGGCATCCACGATGCGATCCAATTCGCGGTCGGTCGCCTCGTCCAGCGGCACCGGTTCGTGGGCGGTCAGCAGCCTGTCCTTCTCCGCGATGCACCTTTCGTGCATCGTCGTGCTGCCCTCCTCGACCCAGTTCGACCAGAAGGCCCGATCCAGCAGTTTCGGGAACCAAAGTTCCTTCCGGAAGTGCCGTAGGGTGTGCATCTCACCGAGGAAATTTCCGTCGTGCCCGACGTCGCGTATGACATCCAGCCCCAGGGTCTCGTCGGTGACCTCGAATCCCTGTAGGAACCGCTCGAGGTAGCCCACGATCTCGTGTTGCATCATCAGCATCACCGTCGATGTGGCCTGGTCGACGCCGCTGATGCCGAGATGACCAAAGATGTCAGCGCCCGCTAACGCGCCCAGCGCCAGGGTGATCCCGGCTTCCATACCTGCCTGAGCGTCCGGCACCTTGCTGTCCGTCAGGCCCACGTTGATATAGACGGGAAGACCGTAGTGTTTGCCGATCTGCGTCATCGCAATCGCCATCAACGCCTGCTCCGGACCTCCGAAAATCATCTGGGTGGTCCGCATATCGAAGGCGTGGGGAATACCGCCGTAGCAGACCGCCAGCCCCGGTTTGATGAGTTGGGTGATACATATCCCCGCCACGATCTCGGCGTTCTCCTGTGCCAACGTGCCCGCCAGCGTCGCCGGGGCGGTGGCGCCGACCTGCGCCATCGGGCCAATCGGTACCGGCAATGAGAGTCGGGCGGTCTCGAAGAGGAGATCGAGGCCGTCGTAGGGGAACTTCAGCGGGCTGATGGGCTCCAGAAAGGGATAGGTCATCGGATAGCGCGCGGCCTCGGCCTCGCTCCCCGCCAACGCTGTCAAGATCTCCAGCACGTAACGCGCCGAAGCCCGATCGTGGAACCAGAAGTGGAAGGGCTTGGTGGTGTATCTGGCTTGAGAAGCCGCGGTCGCCACGCAGCGGTAGGCTGGCGGCACGTCCTGGGGATCCGTCATCGCCCCCACCAGGTTGATGTGCGGCAGGGCATCGCCCAGCCTGGTCGCGGTTTCGACATCGTCAAGAGTTGCGGGACGCCGTTCCGTGCAGGCATCATCGACCCAGAACGCCTCGCCCGCGATGGAGTTGTAGTTGCGCTCGCCCATGCCATACCGTGCCTGTCGCGAGCGATCACGACCGAAGAGAGTGAAGGACTTACCGACCTTGTCCAGTGCCCATGCCACAAGAGACGCAGAGATCCTGACAACCTGCGCCTCCTGATCCACCTCGGCGCCGGACTCGAGGAACAACTGGCGAACCTCCGGGTGCGGGATGAGCACCCCCGGAGACGCCAGCAACGCAAGAGAGGCGTCGTGGATCTTTCCGATCTGCTCCTCTGTCAAAACTTGTATGTCCATAGCGTCACCTTTAACCTAAGGCGTGACAAGCACGGTCACGACACCGTGGGCCGGGACCGCAACGTGAAGCGCACCGCCTTCAAGGCGCGCGGTCTTGCCCTCCAGAGGCCGCTCCAGGAGATCAACGACCACGGCGGTGGCCTCCTCGTCCAGTAGGAAACGGGAGAGTTCAAGCTCTGCCCCTGATGCCGTGCCTTCAACCTCGACAAACCGGGCGATGAAGCCGCCGTCGCGCTCAGCCTCTTTGAGCGCTACGAGACGGACGTTGTCCGGCGACAGAGACGCGAACGAATGGACAGGCGGCAGGTCGCCCTCGTGGAGATCGGTGCTCATCACCACCAACGGGACGTTGAGATCCTCGCCGGACCGCATCATATCTCCCTCAGACCACACGGCATGGTGCGGCACCAGCGCGTACTGAATGAGATGCTCGCCGAGATCCGGTAAGGGATCGGGATCGATGCTGGCGCGCAGAAGCGTCATCGTCAGCGTGGTATCCTCCACGCTGAAGCCGTACCTAGAGGTATTGACCAAGGTCAGGCCTTGACCTTCGGACTCGGAAATGTCGACCCAACGCTGGGCCGGCACCTCCTGCCCATCGAAGAGGTCGCGTCGGACCACGCCAAAGGGCACCTCATAGCGCGCGACAGGATCTGCAATGTCTGTAGGAAACCTAACCCGCAAATTCGGAATACCGTGATCACGATCACCGACCTCCCGCCAATCAACGCGCAGCAGGAAGTCGATGCGCGGCACCCCACGAGACAGGGTCACGTCAAGCGTCAGCGTCGTGTCACCGAGCGATCGGGTCCAACGGAAAGCCTCAACGTGAGGGCCGTCGTGGATCTTGTCCAACCGTCCCCCCTCGACAATCTCATGTCGTTCCATGAACTGCCCGATCACCCACGCCGTCATGCCCTCGTTGGCCTCCAGACAATACTCGAGCACGCCCAGATGTTGACCGGACGGAACAAGATCCCGTCCGCTGCGCTTATCGACCAAGCTGACGATGCTGCCAGAGGCCTCATCCAGCCGCACCGCGAAGAACTCGTTCTCCATCGCAGGTTCGGCAGGCCTGCGTGTGCGCAGTGAGCCGCCGGTCCCATCCCACAGGCTGGGCGCTTCCGGCGCCGGCAACCCAAGCTCGACACGACGATCCGATACGCAAACGGCACGATGCCCCAGGGCCGGGACCTGGACAGGGAACGCGATCTCCAGGAACTCATGACCGGCGTACCCCCCGCTGCCCATAACCTGAACGGGAACCGGATCCATCCCGTCGCCCGTCACCACCAGATGCGCAGGATCCAGCTGTGTATCCCAGAGCTTGGTCCGAATCACCTCCATGCGCGCGTGGGCCAACGGGTTGAAGATGAGATAGGCTCTGTCACTGGTGCGCGTCATGCTAAACGCCGACTCGCCGCCCACGGACGTGGCATTGCCCACGCCGGCCCCCAGCCCGACGCCGGCCTCGATCTCGTCTTTGTAAGCGCGAAGCTCGCCGTCCACGACAAAACCCTCCCGAAGGGCTTGAGTGTTCACGCGACGGCTCAAAGCGCGCAAAGCATTTGTGCGCGCCATGCCTGCCGCCGCCTGAGTGTCCTGCGCATGCCCCAGCGTATAGTGACGCGTCGCGCGAACGCCGGAGCCCGGCAGGATATCGTGGAACTGGTCGAAGAGGAGATGACGCCAGCCCTCCTCCAGATTCTCCCGAGGATACGGCACACCGGCAATCTGCCGCCCCAAGGTCGCCGCTGCCTCGGCGGCGTACATAAGGTTCTCCCCGTGACGGTTAGCCTCCTTCTGCCGCGCCTGCGACGTGTAGCAGCCGGCGAAGACGAAGTTGCGCTCCCCGGTGATCTCGGGAAGGCCTTGAGCGTTGGCTTCGGCGATCTCAAAAAACCGCTGGAGTGTGGAGAACTCCACCCGGGGATAGATGGGCCAGGTGTCCATATCGAGCAGCCGCCGGAGATCGCGGCGCGTAGGACCGCCCCCGTGGTCACCGACGCCATAGAGGACGGGCATCTGGCGCAATCCCGTGGCCTGGCTGAAGTCAATCAGCGGATCGGCCATATTGGGGCCCACAGCCACGTGGAGGTGTGGCGCGTCGAAGTGCATGTACCACTGGATATCGTTGAGCACCAGCAGACGCGAGCCATCGGGGCCGATCCACCAATAGAGGTGCGGCCCCCGGCTGCCACGACAGTGATAGTAGTACCGGACGCCGCCACGCGTCAGGATCGTCGGAAGCGTCGCCGGATGCCCGAAGGTATCGGGCTCGAAGTCGATGCGCACGTCCTCCGGCGACAACCCGAACTTATCAGCGAAGTACTCGCGCGTGTAGAGCAGATGGCGCGTGATGCTCTCGCCGCCGGCCATGTTGGTGTCCCCTTCGACCCACTGGCTGGCCGTCACCTCCCAGCGCCCCTCCACCACCCGCTCGCGGATCCTCTCGAACATCTGGGGGTTGTACTTCTCGATCAGCGCGTAGACCGACGCCTGACTCTGTGAGAAGATGAAGTCCGGGAACTCGTCCATCAAGGTCAACATCGTCTGGAACGTATCGTGGGTCAATCCCACGGTCTCCGGCCACGACCACTGCCAGTTCATATCGATATGCGCGTGACCTACGCATAACAACGTGTACGACTTCGCGGTCTGAGAGATCGGCGCCAGAATCGCCTCCGCCTCCGAAGTCAGAGCCTCGACATTGACATCGCCCGTCTGCAATCCCTGGTGCACTAAGCGACCGGCCTCAAGGATGAGACGCTGCCATTCCGCAGCCCGATCGGGATGAGCGGCGCGGAGACGATTCGCAAATGCCATCTCGGCCCGAATACGCTGGAGTCGATCGCCGAAACGATCGACATGCATAGCCAGAAGTTGGTCCAGTTCCAGGGATCGTGCGTTGTAGGATGTCATTCTCAACTCTCCTATTGAGGGGATTCGGTCACGAAGTCATCGTTTGGGTCGTCGTCAGCGCAGGAGCCTCGGTCAACAGAGTGTAACCTCCAAACCCTGATCGTCCACGACGAGGTTCACACTTTCCACAAATCGATCGGGGGCACGCACGTAGTCCAGATAATCGGCCAATTGGCGTGCTGCGTTCACCGAGTTGTGAGCGAGCACAAGGCTCCCCGGACGCAGAGCGTGAAGTGCGGCCTCCAGCATATTAAGATAGATCGACTTACCCGTGCCGATCGGACCGTCTGCATCCAAGTAAAGCAGGTCAATGGTACCGTCAAAGTTCTGCAACCATGGAATACCATCTTCCCCTAGAATTGCAACGTCCACCTCGTGGTGATCCAGTGACGCGACGTTCCTGCGGGCCCGGTCGGCCTCCGAGGGTCTGATCTCAAGACCCACCATCCTATCCGCGTCATAGCAAGCGCCGGGACCCAGCGCCGCGCCGGCGTTGGAGATAAAGGTGTTGCCACAGAAGATGCCCACCGCCACCATCACCTGTGGTTGGGCGATGGCGTTGATAGCATACAGCAACCGCTGCATCCGCGGCGTGATCGCGGTCCAGGGGATGTCAAAGCTCTCACGTACCGCCGAGCGATGGGCCGAAAACTTCTCCTTATCGTACCGACTGTGGGGCAAGACGCCCAACGTCACCAGCGTTGACAATGCCTCATGCACCACGGCGTCTTCGTCTTCCAGAGCCTCAAGCTGGCGATGGGGCGCATACCAGTTCATCACATACTGCTTCCAGCCTTCCACCTCGAATCGATGCGACATTGATGACCTCTTTGACAGTGGCGCTGCAGGGATAAGAAGCCATCGACAGACGACCTCATCCTTGCAGCGCCGGTTATGTGTTATGTATATGGTAGGCGTACACTTACTTCGGCAGACACGACCTCTCTTCAAAAATGACCGGACCGCCAACTTTGACGGAACCCTTGGCCACTGAGCAGTTCGTCAGCCACGATCCAACTTGTCTATAGTCTCGAAGTCCTCCTGCGCCAGTTCCCAGCCGAAGATGTCCATGTTGTCGGCAATGTGATCCGGGTCTGAGGATTTCGGGATGACCACGAGATCCTTCGCCACGAGCCATCTCAGAATGACCTGGGGCACTGTCTTGTCATAGTCCTGAGCGATGCGCTTGAGGGACGGATCGTCGATCAGCCGCCCGGTGCCAAAAGGCGAGTAGGCGGTGATAACGATGTCGTGATCACGGCAATAGTCGAGGAGCTCCTGCTGGTTGTGGTAGGGATGGTATTTCACCTGGTTCACCGTGATCGGTACCTCGGTGACCCTCAGGGCCTCCTCCAGGTGCTGAATGCTGAAGTTGCTCACGCCAATACTGCGGACCTTCCCCTGCTCCACTAACTCCGCCATGGCCGGCAGCGTCTCCGAGAGCGGAATCCGGGGATTGGGCCAGTGGATGAGCAGAAGATCGAGATAGTCCACGCCAAGCTCGGAGAGCGCCCGATCGCACATCGACAAGACATCGTCACGGCGCAAGTCCGACCTTGGGATCTTCGAGGTGATGAAAATCTCCTCAGGATCGAAGTCCTGAAGCGCGCGCCCGATAGCGCGGTGATTGCCGTAGGCGTCGGCGGTATCGATGTGATTGTATCCCATCTCCAACGCGGTCTGCACAGCCCGGGTGCACGTTCCACCTCGCATCTGCCACGTACCCAACCCAAGCGCCGGCATCTCGTAGCCTGTCGTCAGTTCATAGGCTTTCACGTCGTCCTCCTTTCGATAGAGGATAGACACGTCACACTATGCGACGTGTCACCCAAATTATACCACTCGAAGGAGGTATGACAACATTAGTTATACATCTGTCTACTTTAAGCCTCCAAGCCCAGGCCGAAGAAATCGTTGGCATTTCCGAAGAGCCAGGAACGCGCGACCTCCTTCGCCTCGTCGAGTCCCAGATAATCCAGCTCCACCATATCCGAGAGCGCGATGGCGATGTTATCCCGGGCGATCTGAGCGTGGGCCCAAGCCCGATCCGAGCTCCCGCCGAAATCCGAGCCGTAGCCGTGCACCTTGCCGTGGGGCACCGCCGAGAGCACCTGCTTGAAGAGATTATGACAGTAGACGGGGTCGATGATGTTGGCCCAGCAGAAATCGAGGGCGACGTTGGGGAAGTTCTTGCCCAAGAAAAGCAGTTCGCCGCCATAGGGCCAGTTGGCGTGGAAGAGATCGAACTGCACATCGCGGTGAAGTTCGATGACCCTTGTCAAACCGGCTGCGTTGGTCTTGACGATATCGTTGCGAATGCCCGCCATATGACCGGTATGCACCTGCACGGGCAGCTCGAGGTCGCGCGCCATTCGCATGAACTCATGGAAGAGGAAATCATCCAGCGGCTTGATACCATCAGGATAGGCAGCAGATCGCCTCGGATCCTCAATGATCCAATTGAAGACGGCCTCGGCCTCCTGGCGGGTAGGATTGCCGTAGTCAAGGGGTCGGGTGTAGGCCGACTGGTCCTTAAAGGTGACCGCGCCATACGCCTTGTGCCCCTCGAATATCTCCCAGCACGCCTCCAGATACTCATCCAGACAGGTCACGGTCGTGCCTAAGGGCGCTACCCGCTCCTGAACGTCGTTGTAGCTGCAGATCCGGTGGTATGCCGGGAGCGAGATCGCCAGGTACCCACGGGGCGTGAGCTCGAGGGATCCGTCGAGGACCTTCTTGACATCGGGCCAGATGTCGAGCACTCGCCCCACAATGCCGGCCTCCTCCAATATAGCTTCAAAGGTCTCCTCGTCACTCAGATCCAGCAGCTTGTCCTTCATGCGATGAAGGGCGTCCAGCGTAAGCTTCTCCTCGCCGTAGAACTTCTTCAGCACCCGGCGGGTCACCTGGGCATATCCCGTGTGGCGCGTTCGCGCCCAGGCTCGTTCCAGAATGGGCCAGCGTTCCTCGAGCGAGAGCTCCTTGTCCTGTAGCGTCTCGATCGCCTCATCGGAGGAGGCGCTATGGATGTCGCTGTGGAAGTAACCGCTGATCACGACCTCGATAGGATCCTCATACTTCGGGCCGCAGGTCCCAGAGTGATCATGGCAATCCACGATCGGGACGGTCTCACAGAAGTCACGCAATTCATCGTAGCTCTTGGCTCTACCTCTCATGATGTCGCTCCTTCCCCCTCTAAAGACGTTAACAGATCGCGCAGATAAGCGATGGCATCGCCCGCGACCTTCTCGTACTCATATTTGTAGAGATCGAGAGAAAGTCCTCCTTCGTAACCGATATCTCTAAGCGCTGCCAGATAAGCCTTAAGATCCATGTCGCCCTCTTGAGGGAGCAGGTGATCATGCACGCCCTCGGCCATGTTCTCGATGTGGCAGTGGACGATCCGATCACCGACCGCATGGATGGCCTCGATCGGGTGGGGGTCGCAGAGGAAAACGTGCCCTAGATCCAGATTCGCAGCCAAAGCGGGTGAGTCCACCTCCTCGAAGAGGCGCAGGAGATCAGCGGTCGAACCCACCACGAAATTGGGCTCGAACTCCTCGGCGAGCACGACGCCCGCCAGCTCCGCGAGCTCGACCAGCTCGCGCGTCCTATCGACCATCAGCGACCATTCTCGCTCGTCGCCGCTGCGCTTTGCCGGGCCGGAGAAGACAAAGATATCGGTGCCGAACTCAGGTGTGAGTTCAACGGCCTGCTTTGTCGTCTCAAAGTAGGCGTCATTGTAGAGATAGTCCTGATGGTAGCTGATCGAGTAGGGTGATAAACCCAGATCCGTGACAAGTTGCCGTACAGCCTCGATCTTCTGCGGCGTTAGAATCTCCGGCGCCATATCGTCGTTTTCCAAACAGATCTCCACGCCGTCAAAGCCAAGCCCGTCAATGATCTCCAGCGCCCGAAGCACAGGATACTGCGCTAAGGGTTGCGTCCGTCCCATAATCCTCACGGTCGTTACCTCCTTAAGATAGAATCGTCCCTCAGTGGGAACTCAATCGGCGCTGACCAGCTCTCCCCGCGATCATGCGAGATCGTCTTGTAGCAATCTCCATCCTCCTGCCTCACTCTAGTCTGCGCACCGCAGCTATCAACGCGTCGCCCTCACCAAAGCCGCCGGCTTTCGTCACCAACGGCATGCCCTCCAAGACTCCGCCGACGAGATGACCCCAAGGGATGCCGGCCTCCACCTCACCTACCAGATGTAGGGCTTCCGCGTCCAGCGCCTCGCAAACGGCGATGGCGAGGGCCCCGCCCGTCAGTACCAGCCCCGCCGGACACGTCCCTTCGAACAGCGTCCGTACAGCCCTTCCCAGATGTTCGGCCAGGAGAACGCCTTTCCCAGGCAGATCGGGAAGCCCCTGCGTCGTGAGGACCGCGGCCCCGGCCGAGGCCAAATGGTACCGCAAGGAAGCGACAACCGGATCATCCGCCTCGAGGTCGTGCAGGAACCAGTCGAGCGGCGGGCGGACAACGGTCACGCCGGCTCTCTCCAAAGCCTCAATCTGTCGGACAGTCACCGGATGACGACTTGCGGCGACGACCAGCACGCCATCGCCCCACCAATCGGGTAGATCGAACTCCGACCGTCTGGTATCGACAGCGCCTTCATCAGAAGCGTATTCACCAGAAACGTCTTCTTCCGAGACCACCTCCGCCAACGCGTGAGCCAACCCAGCCGACCCGCACAACACACGGGTTTGGGACTCGCAGGCAGCTCTCGCAAGGCAGACGAGGTCTGCGTCGTGCTCAGCATCGGCTACGAAAACCCGGAAACCCAACGTGTCGATCGTATCGACCACGGCCTCGACGCCTTCACGCACCACTGCGATGGGCACGTGGGCGATGGATCTCGCTGGAAGACCGCCGGCGAACCGGACACGCACGTCCGAGACCGGCACCTCTTCTCCAAAAGCCGTGTTCGCCAGGGGCACGCCGTGCACGTAGTGCAAACCTCCTGAGGTCGTGCGCCCCTGGCTCGGAAAAGCCGGGGCCACCAGAGCTCGCGCGGCACCCATCCCCTCCATTAGCTCATATAACTCGGTACCGGGATGCCCGCGCAACGTTGAGTCGACCTTCTTATAGATCCAGGGGCGCTGCTCGTCAATCTCCGGATCTGCGGCGAGCACATGGGCTACGTGCCTTACCCGCTCAGCGGCTTCCGTTCGGTCACATTCCCTGCTCTCCGTCGACAGCGCCAGGACCTCGGCCTTGGGCCTCCGCGCCACGTCCCAGACGACCCGGGTCGCCATCCCCAACTGAGCAAAGGGCACACCGGTGTCCGCCGCGCCCGTCAGATCATCGGCGACCACCACGACACGTGGCATAGCTACCGGGTCTCGCCGGCGGCGATCATCCGGAGGGCAACGTCAATCGCGGCCAGGAGGCTCGTCTCACGGGCCTTTCCGGTGCCGGCGATGTCGAAGGCCGTGCCGTGGTCGACAGAGGTGCGGATGATGGGGAGCCCAAGGCTGACATTGACGCCCTTATCGAAGGCCAACAACTTCATCGGGATGTGTCCCTGGTCGTGGTACATCGCCACCACGATATCGTAAGCTCCCTCGCTCGCCCGCAGGAAGACGGTGTCCGGGGGCTGAGGGTCGGAGACATCGAGACCCCGCATCCGCGCCGATGCGACGGCCGGCATGATCTCGCGCGCCTCCTCTTCGCCGAAGAGCCCGTGCTCACCGGCGTGAGGATTCAGGCCCGCGACGGCGATTCGCGGCGCCTCAATACCCAGCGCGCGACACCCCTGGAAAGCCAGGTCAATCACCGATTCCACACGGGCCTGGGTAACACGCCGCACAGCCTCTTCAAGCGCGACGTGCGTGCTCACGTGGACCACGCGCAACGTCGGGCTCGTCAGCAACATCGTGACCTTTTCGGCGCCCGTGCGCTCCGTCAGGAGCTCGGTGTGACCGGCGTAGGCGAAGCCCGCCTGGTTCATCGCGTCCTTATTGAGCGGCGCCGTCACCATCGCACGGGCCATCCCCTCGAGGCAGAGATCACAAGCCCGCTGCACGTACTCGACGGCTGCGCGTCCGCTTGCCGCGCTCACCTCTCCGACGGGACAAGCCTCCGGCGCTGCATTCTCGAGGTCGAGCAGCGTCACGTGTCCCGGCTGATAACGGCCCTCGGCGGGGGATGAGACAGGGTTTAAGGCCAATTGAGGCACCCGATCGAACGCCGAAGCGCGTGCCAGGATACGACGATCGCCGATCACCAGCGGTCGGCTGCGGCGATAAACGGTCTCATCAGCCAGAGCCTTTAACACGATCTCCGGGCCGATGCCCGACGGATCGCCGAGCGTGATCGCAAGCAGGGGGAGAGGGCCCTTTTCACGTCCAGACACCGGTCACCTCCCAAGACGTTATCTTCATAGCGCTCCGACGACGCCCTTCGCGATCCGGGCACCGATCTCCCGGTAATCCTCAATGGTCAACACGTGGTCGCCCACCATCGCATAGGGATTCTCGTAGGTGATACAGGGGACGCCCAACTGGTACCAACCGTAGGAACGGAAGCTCGGCGTCTCCCAGCGGGAGGGATACCGCGCGACACGAGCGAAATCCTCGGCGGCGTACTTAGGCGAGAGCGTCGCCTGCGTACGATCACTCCAGCTCTTCACCACATCGTGGGCTGCCCGATCGACGTTTGGATCGGGGATATAGGCGTAGACACCGCTGCTCTCACAGGCGCCGGGGGCGTGGAAATCAATGCCCAGCACAGGCTTGCAGCGATCCCGCCACCGCCGCATGTCGTTCTGGAATACCAGCACCTCGTGGCGCATCGGGGGTCGCCCCCAGGCGCGGTTCAGGTCGTAGGGGAAGTTGTCCTTCCCGTAGTCGCCCTGCTCGACCCCGTCGATGTTGGTCAACGGCACGGCCCAGACCAGCGGTGCGTCATCACCCAACGTCGCGATATGGCGGAGAAATCCATCCAGAACCCAGGAGCCCGACACCTCACCCGCATGCTGTCGGGCGAGCAGGTAGAGACCCGGACGCTGACCGTTCTCCTCACCGTAGCTGTTGCTGAGTCGCACGAGCGGACGAGCCGACTGACTCGCCCCGATGGTGTCCGGGCGCCAGTAACCATCGGTCTCCTCCAAGAGAAGTTCGATCTCGTCCATCCCGTAGGGGTAGCAGTAGGCTATGTCGAGGTAGTCCTCCGGCGCATCCACGGTCCAGGCTACCTGGGAACGTCCATCCGCCAGGTCGTGAGTTGTTCCCATCGGCAGTCGCTTCCAGCCGACCGCTTCGGTGCGCACGACCGGGCGCATGGTCAGCAGGTCATTCCCACCAAGCATGTTGTAGGCGTGTTTCAGAACCAGCCGGATCCTGGTGACGTCACCCTCGGGATCAGCATCCCCCCGGCGCCGCAGACGAAAGCGAAACCAGAGCGTCTCCGGACCACCATGAGGATCCGGCGCGAAGGTCACCACGAGCGTCTCTCCATCGACATCGATCGTCGTCTCACAGGCATTGCCGTAGGCAACGGCGGTATCTAACCCAAATTCCATACGTCCCTCCTTGCTTTATCGACCCACTAAACGCTCTCGACCACCACGCCCAGTTTTGCCATCACGGGTTCTCCCGCTAGGCCCTGTCCTCGGAGGGTGACGATGTAGCGACCGGGCGCCCCAAACCTGTGCTCGGCCTTCTCCGCGATCACCTCCGAAACGCTGCCATCACCATAGTCGATCATGACGTCCTGCGTATCCAAGAGACGGTTCCAGAAGGTCACCGGCGTCCCGGGATGAATCTCGCGTAACGGTGAGTAGTAAGCCCAACCGTGGGCGAGTTCGTCGCCGGGATCACGCGCCGGATCATAGACACGGACCTGGGCGAAGTCCGTCACCAGAAGGCCCGCCTCCGTTCTCACCTCCAGCATCTCCGCGTACTGGCCCGATCGATCATAGACGACGTCCACGGTGGGTCCAGGCACCTCAGTTCCGTCGTACAACCGCCAGAGGAAGGACCTGACGTCGTGTTCGGGGCTAAGAACTGTGCGCGTGGCATCCAACGTCACCGGTCGGCCCACCGTCGTGAAGTAGTAACCACCGGCCACCGGCAGCACAGGGTCATCGTAGGTCCGCAGATAGGCCGCCACCAAGAAGGGATAGGGGCTTATGCGCACGTCACCGTCCGGCGTCTCGCGGGTAAACCCAACGTGAAGATGCGGATCGGCCCATTGAGATCGCCACCCGTTCCAAGTGCACCCCGTCTTACCCAGTACCTGCCCGGCCTTCACCTCCGCCCCAACAGTCAGAGCAGGATCGATCGTCTCGATGTTCATGTGGGCGTACCGCACGGTCAACCCCTCAGGGGAGCGAATCGAGATACCGTTGGACCCCTCGGCGTTA
>JBNGDU010000140.1:0-22275 GCA_049975025.1 Anaerolineae bacterium | reverse complement strand
CCTTTCTCGATCTGTGACAAGGGGAAGCGATGGGTGACCATGCGTTCGAAGGAGACGTCGTGGTGCACCATGAAGCGAACGAGCTCCTCAAGTTGCGTCAGGCCACAGACCCACGTGCCCATCACGGTGAGCTGTTTGTGCAGCATCTGGGGGCTAGGATTGATGGTGGTGGCATGTCCCTCGCCGACCCAGACCACGCGCCCCCAGATGCGGGCGCAGTCCAGGGTGTTGTTCCGCGCGACGGGATCGGCGGAGCAATCCATAGCGGTCTCGACGCCCTCTCCGCCGGTCAGTTCGCGGATCACCGCCACGGGATCCTCTTCGTCCGCGTTGATCGCCACATCGGCGCCCAGGTCCGCAGCCAGCGCCACGCGTTCGTCCACCAGGTCGACGGCGTAGACCGTGGCGCCCATGGCTTTCGCCAGCATAAGGGCGCCGAGGCCGACGGGGCCGACGCCGAAGATGGCGAGCCTGTCGCGCCCGGAAACCTGAAGCCGGGAGAGGGCCTGGTAAGCCGTACCGCCGCCACAGGCGCAGTGCGCGCCGTCGGCGAAGGTGAGCGGTTCCGGCAGCGGGACGCAGTTGCGCGCGTCGACGAGGATGAACTCGGCGTGACCCCCGTTGGCGTCCCATCCGTAGCTGCGTTTGTTTGTGCTGCAGTTGATCATCCACCCGGCCTGACAGTACCGGTAGTACCCGCATCCTGCGATGTGGTAGACCGTCACACGATCGCCCGGCTGGACGTTGTCCACGCAGGGTCCCACGGATTCGACGATCCCCGCCGGTTCGTGTCCGGGGATGATGTCGGCGAAGCTGCTTCGCTGCTTGCGCTCCTTGCTGACCTGGTAGAGGCTATGTAGTTCGCTGCCGCACAGGCCGGACGCCTTGACGCGCACGACGACTTCGCCCGGTTCTGGGGTCGGGGTGGGGGCTTCAATGTGAACGACTTCTCGGTCGCCTGGGAAGAGCACGGCTCTCATTTGGCCTCCTTATTGAAATCCGGTGGGTGCAGTTGCTTTTACTGCGCCCCACCTAAGTCTTGGCGCATCAGGTGCAACCCACTAACGGCAAGTGGGTCGCACCCGACGGGCGGATCGCACCAGACGAGGTGGGTCGCACCTCAGTCCTTGCTTCACGCAGGTGTGAGCTTGACCTGGGTGACTGAGAACGGCGGCAGCGTGATATCCAGACGGTCCGGCGCCGTCAGCTCGATCTGCGACTTCTGGGGCCCGACACGGTCAGGTTCATCCAGGGTGTTTCGATCGTGCCACGTCTTACCCCTCAAGGTGATAACCCCGACCTCGTCGCTTGCTGCAAAGCCTTCCAGAGAAACTGCGACGCCGACCGGCCCGACATCGCCGGCGCGGTGAACGAGCGTCAGGATCAGGTCGCCGTTCTTCGATAGCGCTGCCATCGCGTCGATGATCGGTACCTCGCTCAGCGGTGGAATATGGCCGAAGGTATGCTGGGTCGAGAAGGTATCACAGGACAACTGCACCGCGACCGGCGTCGCGCCTGCCAAGGCGTGGCCCAACACGTGAGCGTAATGGACGGGATTGGCGTAAACGACCTCGCGTTCCTTTCGCAGTCCGCCGCCGTGGTTGACGGTCGCTGAATGTGTCAGCATCTCCACGAAGTCGCCGAGCCGTACGCACGTGTTGACGATCAGGGTCAAGGAGAGCGCTTCCGCCACTGTGTCGGGGCTCGGGACCATCTCCGGTTTGAGCCTCGCTTCGGGGGCAGTCTCTCCTCGGAAGTGGGCGAATAGCTGCAGTTCGGTGATCGCGAGATGGGGATCCTCGATGCCTGCTTCGCGCATGCTGGCCTCAAGGGCACGGTAGCGCTCCATCAGCACCGCTGGGTAGCCCATAAAGGCCTGGTAGAGCTCTGCCGGATCGGTCTCCGCGTGAACACTACCGCCGGTGAGGATGTGGTCTGTGATGGTACACAGCGCGTCACCAGCACCCTCGATCAACCGATGATTCCACTCGGAGTTCGGCTCGTTGCCGTGCCCGCATCCCAGCAGATGAAGTGTGGGGTCGACGGCTAACATCACCTCGCGGAACCTGCGGTAGCGGTCTACGTTGCCCGATGGCGTGGTCCAGTTCACCTGCCAATGACCGTAGATCTCATTGCCGATTTCCCAGAGCTTGACCCCATAGGGCTCCGGGTGTCCGTTGGCTGCCCGCAGGCTGCCCATCGGCGTCACCGGTCCGCCGTTACAGTACTCAACCCAGGCTGCGGCCTCCTCCGGTGTGCCGTCGCCGGCGTTGATGCAGATCATCGGCTCGCAGCCCACGGCTCGGCAGAGGGCGATGAACTCGTCTGTGCCGAAGAGGTTGAACTCCAATCCCTCCCAAGCCGGGTTGGGATAGGTAGGGCGAGCGTCCACGGGCCCCACGCCATCCCGCCAGCGGTACCCTGAGACAAAGTTGCCGCCGGGCCAGCGCAGTAAGGGCAGGTGGGCTTCCTTGAGCATAAGGATGATGTCGGGGTCGGCGCCGTTGATGTGGTCATCAGGGTAGAGCAGCACTCGATCGATCACGATATCTGCCGGCTCCTCGGCAGTGAGTGCGAAGCGGTAGAGCGCGCCGCTTAGCGCGTCCTCAGGGAGCTTGAGGGTGCCTTTGATCGTCTGCCAGTCCTCGTTCAGAGATACCCCGGTCTGCGTCAGGGCCGCGCTCCCCTTGACGGGTCTCAGACTGAGCATCAGTTCACAGGGCTCGACGGACCGGGCTACGAGCCTGAATTCGTAGCCCGGCGTCCGATGCAGAGGCAGGTAGATCCATTGGCCGATACCGCGCAGGGCTGAGGGCGAGGTCCGTGTGATCTCCACCCGCTGGGCTCGGTCTCCGTGAGGACCGGCATCGGGGCTGAGTCGTACGTCTTCCGGCTCCCCGATGGTGAACCACCCGTAGGCGCCACCGCCGAAGTAAGCCTCTATCACCGGTTGCGGATCAGGCCAGCCGTATCGTGACGCGCGCCGGGCGATGCGCCCTGCGATCTCCTCAGGCTCGCTCTCCGCCTGCACGCCGCCGTCGGGATGGCCGTGGGCCGCGCTGAACCGCCACTTGCCGAAGGTACAATTGAAGAGGATCTGCGCCTCCATGCCGTGGTAGATGTTCGCACCGAGATGCTCGCAGAACTTGCCGAAGAGCTTGGGACTGATCTCTTGAGCCGCACGCGTTCTGGCATCGACGCGAATGTTCGCTCGATCGGGAGAGGATACCGGCAGGTGAGTCAGCAAATTCGTCTGGACCATGGATGCTTCCTTTCCGGGCGCGAAGGCGGGATTTCGTGAGGACGTAGCTTCCCACTGTCACGCTTCGAGCCCCTGTCAGAGGATTGAAGGTATCGGGCAGGTTGACGATGGAACATTCTTCTTACAAGCTCAAGGGAGTTCCTTTAGGTGGGGGATCGCTAGAGCACGCCGTACCTATCGTAGACCTCGCGCAGGCTCTTACCCTCGAGCAACTCCTGCCGCGTCATCGTCTCCTTGTTCACCTTCTCGTAAGCCAGGCGCAGCGTCTCCTCCTCGACTTGTTGAGGGATGACCACAACTCCATCGAAGTCGGCGAAGACGAGGTCGCCGGGATGGACGAGCACCTCTCCGCATTGGATAGGGACATCGTACGCCATCACGCGACCGCGTCCCTGCGAGTCCAGGGGGCGGATCCCCGTGTAATAGACGGGGAAGCCCATCTCGATGATCTTGACGCAGTCCCGTATCTGGCTGTCACAGACGCAGCCTGCCACGCCCTTGACCTGGGCCGCAGTGGACATAAGCTCGCCCCACGGTGCGTTCGTGCCGGCGTAGTCGGTTGAGTGGACCACGACATCGCCTCCCTCCAGAGCATCGATCGCCGCGATCTCGAGCCCATAGGGGTCCGAGCTATCGACGTACTCGACCGGCATCCACTGCAACGTCCTGGCGCGACCGACAAAGCCGCAGTTGTTACGATCCGGCAGCAGGGGACGCAGGCGCTGGTGCATAGCCTGCTCCCGGTATCCCAGGCCATCCAGGACATCGCACACTGCGGCGACATAGAGCTCTTCTCGGATCCACGCTCGAAGCTCGTCCGTTGACAATGCGTCCAGATTCAGATCGCTCATGACTCTCCTTCGAAGGTGAACGCCACCTTCAACGCGCGATCGTGGCCGTGCTCAGCCAGGACCAGTGCCTCGTCATACCGTTCCAGCGGGAAGGTGTGGGTGACGAGGTCGCCGAGCTGGAGTTCGGGGTCTCCCAGCATGTCGACGGCCTCGTAGAACCGGTCTTGCTCGTTGCAGGCGCCGACGATCTCCAGTTCGCGCACGTGAACGTCGAAGAGGTCCACAGGTGTCTCGCCCGGCAGCGCCGAGAAGACCACAAAGCGCCCCTTCGCGCGCAGCAACGCGACGCCGTCACGGACAGCCTCGGCGCTGCTCACCGCCAGTATCACCGCGTCGTAGCCGGTGGCGCCGGCTTCGGCACGGAGTGGGGGTTGAGGATCGCGCATGCGAAACGTGTTCACCTGCACAGCCCCCGTCGCGAAACTGAGGCGAAAATCCTCCCATCCGGCGATAACCACCTTCTCGAGCGGGTGCTGAGCCGCCATCCGGGCCATCAGGACGCCAAAGGGACCATCCCCGATAATCAGGAGCTTGCCCCCTTCGGGAAGCTGAGCCTGGGACAGAGCTTCCAAGCAGACGGAGACCGGTTCGGCGAGCGCCGCCACGGTGAGGGGAACCTCATCGGAGATCGCACGGGCGCGATCGACCCGCACGGGGAAGTATTCAGCGAAGGTGCCCTGGAGGTCGATGCCAAAGTGGCTGACGTTGAGACAGAGATGGGGCCAACTGCGCCGGCAATTGGCGCACGTGCCACAGGGCGCCACCGGGCTGGTCGCCACCCGGTCTCCACGCTTGAGATCCTGGACCTGGGAACCGACCTCGATGACGGTGCCTGCAGCCTCGTGGCCCAGGATCACCGGAAACTCGATGCCAAAGGGATTCTCCCGGATATCGTTGAGATCGGACGTGCAGATCGTGGACGCACCAGTCTTGACGAGCACCTCGTCGGGGGCCACCTTGGGTCTGGGCGCCTCGACGAGCGCCACTTGGCCCAGCCCCTGAAGCTGCAGCGCCTTCATGTTGCCACCCCCAACAGAGACAGGGCGTCGCGCTCCAGAATGCCGTTGATAGTCCCCTCGGTCACCCGGGGTAGGCCGCTCGTGCCAATGACTTCATTCGCGCTGCGGAGACCATCGATGGACTCCTGAGCGCCGGCGAAGGGATAATCGGTGCCGAAGAGCAGCTTGTGCGTTACCTGATACTCTTGCGCCGTGATCAGCAGGTTGTAGAACTGCCACGGTCGGTAGAAGAGCGCGGAGATATCCGCATAGACGTGAGGGTGTTTGCGGATGACGACCATGCACTCATCGCAGAAGGGGTGCCCGCTGTGCGCCAGCACTATATGTAGCTCCGGGAAGCGGATGGCCACCTCGTCGAAGAGCCAGGGGCGGCTGAAGCCCAGCGGCGCGGCGCTGTTGAAGGTGGTGCCGGAGTGGAAGACAATGGGGAGGCCGTGGCGCTGGCAGTAATCATACACCGGATCGCAGCGAGAGTCTCGGGGATCGAACCCGGCGTAGATCGGGCCCATTTTGAGTCCGGCGAGCCCCAGTTCCTCTATCGCGCGTGCCAGTTCTTGCATATAGCCGGGTTCGGTAGGGTCACATCCCGCAAAGCCTATCAGCTTGTCGGGGGCGCGCCCCACGAACTCCGCGACGTAGCTGTCGGGGACCCAATATCCCGTATGGCGGGCCTTCATGCCGAAGACCACGACGTGGTCGAAAGGCGTCATGTCCTCCATAAAGGCGTCGAAGTCCACCGTCAGGTCAAGGGCATAGCCTCGGGAGAGCTCTGCTTCCCTCACGGTCTCCGGTGCGAAGTGCAGGGCCTGGTCCCAGGTATGCGTATGGACGTTTTGCAT
The DNA here is from genome assembly GCA_049975025.1 of Anaerolineae bacterium. Classification (GTDB taxonomy): domain Bacteria; phylum Chloroflexota; class Anaerolineae; order B4-G1; family SLSP01; genus PWVB01. The sequence continues at coordinate 16,304 of JBNGDU010000140.1, read as the reverse complement.
AAAGCCACTCCTTTCAGGCCTCGGGGGCCGGATCGGCGAATGATGGTCAAGGTCCGTCCCTGGGCCTTCCAGCCGATCAGGTCTTTGGGTGAACAACACTGGCCGCCCGCTCTTCTAAAGTGTATTCGGAAGGCGGCGAGAGCGCAACTCACCGTTATCTCGCCCGGAGGTCGCTGCTCATTAGGGCGCTAGGATTCGGACACATCGTTCTGTGTGGCGCAAAGCAAACGCTGCGCCAGCCATAGCGTGGGAAACATCAGCAGGGGCATTTGAATCGCGGGTGTAAGGCCCACCTGCAGCCCCGGAATCATCGGCATCCGGCTGTTATAGGTCCATCGACCTGTGGTCGGCGCGCCAATCTCGATGACGATCTGGACCACAAGCGCCCCTAGGACGACGCCGCTCAGCGCCCTCCAATCTCGGGGCCACTGCCGGATTGGATAACCAAGTGATCTTGGGGCGAACGGCTGAAGGTAATCGTTGTCTGCAGGTTGAGCTGGGGATTCCCTTGCGGGGCGGGGACGCCGTGAGAGAGAACTGGACTGCACCGGCGGTTCACCCGCCGATGTACCGAGCGTAGAGAGCTCGGGCTGCTGCAGGATCGTCTGTGCCGCGGACGATCGCGCGACCGGTCGGGAACAACACGAGCTCGTGGGCCGGCAGGTTGAACCGCAGCAGGTATGCGTTGTGCTCGACCTCGCCAAACGAGGATAGACGGTCGGCAAGCGCCTCGAAATCCGGCGCGCGGGCAGTCTTGGGATGAATCTGCACAGCGGAGCGCCCGCAGAGAACCGTGCTCACACTGCCGCGTTTGCCGTCGAGGTAATCATACCGGTGCAGCTCGTGAACCGGACATGGATGTTGCGATGAGGCTTCGACATCAATGCTCAGCGTCTCCCCGGTCCAGAGATCGATATAGCGGAGTTCGCGGCAGAGCCGTTCAGGATGGCCGGTGAGGAGTTTCAGCGCCTCAGTGACCTGCATGGCCGCGATGACCTGAGGTACCGTGCCCAGAATCCCGCCGGTCTCACACGTCGGCGTGGCGCCGGGTGCGGGAAGGCTGGGTAGCAGACATTGAAAGCATGGGCCTTCGCCGGGCAGGAAAGGCATCGTGACCCCGTAGGTCGCCATCACCGCTCCGTAGATCCACGGGATGCTGTGCTTCACAGAAAGCTCGTTGATCAGCATGCGAACCTCGAAGTTGTCGCTGCCGTCAAGGATGAGATCGCAGCCTTGGACGATGGCCTCCGCGTTCCTGTGGGTGACGTCGGCCACGACCGGTTCGATCGTCACGTCGCTGTTGATTCGGCGGAGCTTCCGGGCGGCAGCGACGGCCTTGGGCAGATTGGCCGCGACATCCTCCTCATCGAACAAGACCTGGCGCTGCAGATTGTGGAGCTCAATGAAGTCCCGATCGACAAGGCGCACGTAACCGATCCCTGCCCGCACCAGATTCGAGGCCAGCACCGTCCCTAGGGCGCCGACGCCAAGAACCAGAACGCTGGCATCCCGGAGCCTCTTCTGCCCCTCTAAGCCGATGTCCGGTAGGACCACTTGACGCGAGTAGCGCTCCAGCGTTTCTGTGCTCTCGTCGCTCATAGATACCTTTCCAGGCTCAGGCTCTCCAGGTATGGTGGGTTCGAAGACGTCCTAGAGCCCGTAAGCTTCGGGCAGATAGAGCTCTGCATAGGCGGGATCGATCCGCGCCCTGAGTTCCTCCGGATCGTCAGGCAGACGCTCAACGGCGATGGTCAAGCGCTTCAGCCATCTCTGCTCTCGCTTGTCCAGTTCCAGCTTGCCGGCGTCAAGCGCTTGGTTGATGGTCGTCGCCGCGAATCGAGCCATCTCGACCGTCTGGGCGTAGGGCGACGGTCCGGCGTCGACAATGTGCTGGGCTGCTTCGTACATCACCTCAGGGTCGAGCACGAGAGCTTGAGGGTCAAGATAACGGTCGGACTCGACCAGCAGGTCCCGAAGCACAGGGGCGGCGCTCTTGGCGGTGGCGGTGTTCATCAATCGGCAGTCGTAGATCAGGATCTCGGCGAAGACCTCCGGCGCGTAGCCACCGAGGAGGCGGACATATTGGACCGATTCATTGCTCCACAGATCACAGGTCGCCGCAGCGATGTTACCCAGCGGTGAGGAGTGAGCGCAGGCGCTGGACTTACCTTCCATCGAGATGGGCACGCCTGTGATCGCCTTGATCATCGGATTCTCATATCCGCAGTCCTTCAGGGGTCCGGTGGCGCCATGAAGAACGGCCATGAGTGATCGTGGCCCGGTCATAAGCCTGACCATCGCTGCCAACACCTTGGGGATCATTCCCTGGTGAGCAAGCTGCATCGCTGTATTACCGAAACCGCAAGCTGTGTCACCACCCGATACGATGCCGTGCCGGTTGGCGATCGCCGTGATGTGATCCCAGAGGAAGGCCATATCCTTGGGCGCCAGGACGCCCAGGGCGTAAGCGAGACCCTCTAGGTTGGCCTCCAGCAGGGCTTGGTCGGAGACCTCCTTGCCGCCGGTGCTCTCGATCGCTAAAATGTCGGCGCCGGCTGCCGCGCAGCGATCGAAGGCGTTCAGCATACTCTCAAGCTGAGTGCCCTCGCGCATCAGGGGTGGGCGCACTTGCTCTCTGATATCGGCCACCGTCACCCTCAGGGCGGATCTCACCCCGTAGCGCTCGTGGTAAGTGTCCATGACCTCTCTGAGATCCTGTGTGAGCCGGGCGCCGAGCGAAGGGTCTTGCGTCATCTCATAGAGCTGCTCAAACTCGATCACGAGGGATGGCTGCGCCAACTGCACGGCTTTGTCGAGGATCTGTGACGCCGCCTCCCGATAGATCTCCCGGATCTTAGGAACTGCGTCCTCCGTGATCTGCATCGTCGGCAACGTGAACTTGACCTCGGGCAGCACTTGCCCCCCGCCGATCACGATGTCGTGTCCGCAGGTCACGGGATGAAGGGCCCGGCCAAAGATCATATCTTCAACCGCACTATACGCTAAACGGTCGGGGAACTCCTGAATACTGGACTGGTTACCCATCTATACCTCTTTTCTGCAACTAAGCGTTCCCGTGAGCGGCCTGTGCTCTTTGGGAACCCTCCAAACCTTCCGGCACCCGCCAACCCATGCGGCCGATGATAATCAAATACCCCAGATAGGCGACTACTTCGAGGAGCGACGGATTGCCGTTGTAACCAAAGAGTGCCTTCAGAAAGGAACCCAAACCCGCGTTCTCATCAAGAACCGGGTTGAGATTCCAGACATGTTCAATCACGACTGGGAAGAGGCGTGCTTCCTGAAGCTCGTGAATGCCGTGAGCGACGAGGCCGGCTGCGAACAACAGGAGTAAGATGCCTGTGGCTCTGAAGAAGGCTTTCAGATTGAGTTCCTTGCCGGTCACGAAGATGAGCCACCCTAATCCCCCTGCCACCACAAGTCCGAGAGCACCTCCTACCAGCGTCTCCTCGGGGGCGGCGCTAAATGCAGCGGCGGTCAGGAACAAAACCGTCTCGATGCCCTCGCGCACGACGGCGACGAAGGCCAGGCTGAAAAGCGCCCAGTTGCTGCTGCCTGCGGCGGTGGCAAGCTCCACCTCGCCTTCCAGGCTTCTCTTTATCCCTCGACCCTGGCGCTGCATCCAGAAAATCATCCAGGTCAGGACGCCTGCTGCGACGAGCATAGCGACACCCTCAAAAATCTCCTCGCCGCGTCCCTCAAAGGCGATGCCAAGAGTATTGAGGGCAAACCCGCCGGCGACACTGGCGAGGATGGCGAGCAGAACACCCCACCAAACCGCGGGGCTCCTTTCTGACCGACCAAGCCGTCGCAGAACACTCAGGACGATGCCAAGGATAAGCGCGGCTTCCAGTCCTTCGCGGAGGGTGATCAAAAACGCTGCAACCATAGTTATATCCTCTCCTATGAGTCTGGCAACCTCGTGCGGTTGCGGGGTGACAGAGTTCAAGATCAGTCTACTCAAGGGCGTTGGGGATTGAAGCGCTAAGTAGTGCAGCGAAAACCCCGCCATTTGGCGGGGTCTTATACTTCCGGTGGTGGGAAGAGAGGGAGGCTACAATCTGGCCCAGCGGTCGGTGACCAGATGGACGTGTCCCGCGTAGTTGAGAAAGCAGAGCACCGGTCGCGGACGTGCACCCAACAGCCGCTCCGACGCCTTCAGGTAGCGCTCAACCTGGTCGACGTAGTCGGTCTCGCGCAGCTGCCTTTCCAGGTCGGCGCGATCCCGGATGCGGTCGGCCTTGAACTCAACCAGGGTCCAACCCCGCTCGTCGTGAAAGAGCGCGTCGATGATCCCGCTCTCCACCTCTCCGTCGGCGTTCAGGAGGCTGTAGGGTATCTCGTGCAGACGACGCTCCGCCCGGGCCATCTGCTTGTAGAGATCTGATGCCTGAAAGCGCAGCAGTACACGCGCGGCACGGCGCACGGCGTCTCGGACCTGATCCTCGTCGGTGACGCCGTAACTGCGCGCTTCCGACGCCGCCCAGGTGTAGAAATCAGCGCTGGCGCCGTCTGGGTAGATCCAGCCGTCGAGTGCGAGATGAATGAGCTGGCCCACCACCCAAGGAGGGGCCCAGGCGCGGTCGGTTCGAGGCACAACGCGCCACACGCGTCGCGGTGGGTCCCGGTCGGCCTCCTGTACGGCGTCATCAATCTGCAACTGACGGGCCTTGACCGGCCCAAGAAGCGCTAGATCGGGCAAGGCGTCCCTCCCCAAGCTGCTCGCCTCCTGCTCGACGCGGGCTGACGGTACCTCTGCGTTGGGTTCGTAGATCGTGCAATGGGCAAGCTGTTCGTCGAGGGTGAGATCGAACCTGTGTATCGCATCGCCTTCCCCATCACACGGCGGCGTTGCGTCACTCAGGCCGACGGCTGTGTCCAGGCGATCGAGCCAGCCATAGGTGCCGATCCCTCCGCTTTTGTAGACTTTGACGGTCCCGCTGATCAGCAGCATCTCCTGGGCGCGTGTGGCGGCGACGTAAAGCAGGCGGTCAGACTCCGCCGCCTCCTCATCCCGGTTCCGCTCCTGTGCCAGCCGGTAGGCGGCTGAGCTCGTCTTCTGCACCTCGCGACCGGCGGCGGTGATGATCTCGCGTTCCTCCTTTAGCGGGGGGACGATGCCTAGGTGCGTATCGATCAAGACGCCTCTCCCGCCGGGTGTCTGCTTGGCCACATCGCCCATGGCAACCACCGGAAACTCCAAACCCTTGGCCTGGTGCACCGTCATGATCTGCACGGCGCCCTGGGCGAGGGTGCGCGCCTCCCCCTCCCGCGGTGCCACGTCCCTTAGTTCGTCCACGTAGTCTAGGAAGGCCGGCACGCCCACGATGTCGCCGCCGCGCTCTGGAGCATGGGCATCGGACAGGAGCTTCGCGACGTTGCCGACAGCTCGCGTATCTCCTGCCCGAAGTAGGGCGGCCCGATAGGCCGTGGCGTCTAGGAAGGCCTTGAGTATGTCGGCGACCGGCACCCGTCCTACCCTTTGGTGTAAGTCATCGATTAAGCTGCGTGCTTCGGTGAGCCGGATCCCCTCGTCGCCCACAAGTGGGGAGTTACCGGCCTGCATCAAGGACCAGAGCGAGGGATAGCCTTCGGCCCTTTGGGCTTTGCGTAGATGGTAGAGCGATAGATCGGAAAGACCGCAAGCCGGAGAACGCAACAGCCCGGCCAGGGCCAGGTCATCGGCGGGATCGGCTAACGCCCGCAGGGCGTTGAGGAGGTCGCGCACCTCGGGTCGATCGTAGAAGCCGCGACCGGCGATGGTGAGGTACGGGATGCCGGCGCACTCGAGCGCGTTTTCATAGTTGCTGAAGGAGGTGGAGGCCCGGCAGAGAATGGCGATGTCGCCGTAGTTAAGGGGCCGCTCGTCCACAACACCGGTCTCATCATCATGACGTGTCAGGTGGATCTCACCGCCGGCTACCAGCTCCGCGATGCGAGCGGTCAGCGCTTGGGCGGCTCGGTCCAGGCCGCCATCGCTCCGGCCGCCAACCGTCAGGTGGAACTCCAGGTAAGGGGCTTTGAAGCCCGCTGCGGGGCTGGATCGATGCGCCAGCAGCGCCGCAAAGGGCTCGACGTAGGGCTGCTCGGGCTTCACCTCATCTCCCAGGACCGGTCGAAGCAGCGCGTTGAGCGCTCTGACCAGGGCGTTGTGGGCCCGGTAGGAGGTCGCCAGCTCAAACCCCCGACCTTCCATCTGAATCGCCTCCCGCTCCTGACGGAAGACGGTCACGTCAGCGCCTCGGAAGCGGTAGATCGACTGTTTGGCGTCGCCCACGATGAAGAGCCGGGGCTCGTCCCCGTTGAGCACCTTCAGGAGGTCGCGCTGGCGCGCGTTGGTGTCCTGGAACTCATCGACCAGCAGCGCCTGAATCTCCTCCCGCCACGCACGGCGGACATCCGGATGTTCTCGGAGCAGGTGGAGAGCTCCGGCCTCCAGGTCGTCGAAGTCGAGGCCACGCCGTTCTCGCTTAGACCGATCGTAATAGGCGGCAGCGCGATCGAAGACCCTCAAAAGCGCGGGTAGCACCTCTTGCGCCAACCGCCGGTCCAGCGCCAGATCGATGCCGCCCTTGACCATGGGGGCCACGAGGTCGTCGTAGCGCGCCTGTAGCTCCTTGATGATCGGCTTGGGTTCAGCCGGCGCCCAATTTGACTTGCTCCCCTTCTGCTTGAGGTGGTCGCGCAGCGGCCCCAGATGCTCCGAGACCCTCTCCCAATCGCCGGCTTGCCGGGCGCTTTCAATGGCATCCCAATGAAAGAGCATAGCCTTCAGATCGGGCGCCAGTGCGTCGCCCGCCTCTTCAGCCTTTGCCAAGATGCCGTTCGCTTGCAGAGCTGCCAGCTCCTGGAAGTCGGCCTGGACCGCGGTGTCGTCCAGGAATTCGCGGATGGGTACGAGTAGTTGAGGCTCCCATAGGGTCCACAGGTCGGCGGGGCTTTTTGCACGGGCCTCTTCCACGTCCAGGCGCTGCGCCAGCAGTTGCTGTACGGTTTGTCGCAGCTCACGCTCGCCTAAGTCGGCGAACAGACGGACCGTCGTCGCCTCGTCAGCGGCCCATGCTAGCGCGGTGTCGACCGCCTGGGCTTGAAGCAGGGCCATCTGTCCCTCGTCGAGCATGTCAAAGCGGGGGTCGATGCCGCCCTCTGCCGGGTGGTGGCGAAGGATCTCAGCGCAGAGGCTGTGGATGGTGCCGATACGGGCGGCGTCGAGTTGCTCGTAGACCGAGCGCCAGCGGGTGCGCTCATCCTCCGACACCGCTTCCGTCTCGAGATATCGGCGCACCTCCTCCCGGACGCGATTGCGCATCTCCCGAGCGGCCTTCCTGGTGAATGTGATCGCGACGATGCTGCGGAGCGGCAGCCCCTCGATAAGAAATGAGATATATCGAGCGACCAAGGTGCGCGTCTTACCCGTGCCGGCGCCAGCCGTGACCACCACGTCTTGGCCTCGCGCGAGGACGGCGGGGAGTTGCTCATCACTTGGGGAAAGTTGCTCAAGAATCGGATGGTCCTGTGTCATATCTACCACCGTCGGGCCTTATAGTGCCAACAGAAGGCTGCGGCGGGGCAGTAATCGGGACAGCCGCCGTCGGGCGGCTTGGGGACGAAGTGCCCGGCGCGGGCTCCTCGCACGGCCTCCCAAGCGTGCGCCATGGCCTGGTTGATCGCCGCCTGCGGTCCGGATCCCTCTTCGGAGCGGAATCCCGCCAGCTTAAAGCCGCTGGGTTCTGCGTTTCGAACGTGCCAATAGAACCCCTCGACGACCTCGCCAAGATCGAGGGCGTCCTGAGCGGCCAGCGCGTAGAGGGGTAGCTGCAGCTTCTTGCCCTCCCGAATAGCGCTATTTCCGTATCCAGTGGGGCCGGCGGTCTTATAGTCAATGATGCGTATCCGGCGACGCTCCGAGGTCTGACCATCTTCATCAAAAGCGACGTCGACGCGATCGATAAAGCCCCGAAGGCGGAAGCTGTCGCCGCTCTCATCGCGCACCACGAGGTCGGGCCTGCCGTGCATCCCAAAGGACCTCTCGGCTTTGAAGAAAGCGAAGGCCTCGCTGATCGCCTCTAGAGCGCCGATCGAGCGCCTCACGTTGTCCAGGATCTCTTGGCGGGTTTGACGCCACCAGGCCGTCGCCCGGAACTGCTCGACGCGCGGCGCTTCGTCCAGAATGGGTGTGGCTACCGCGTCCAGGGCTGCCTGCAGATCCTCTACTTGGGCGCCGACGCCCACCGTTCGGTAGAGCTGCTCGAAGATTCGATGGTAGATATTGCCCAAATGTCGCGCGTCGAGCCCTTCGGTTGGGCGTTCGCGCGGCTCCAATCCGAGGACGTGGGCGACGAAAAAGAAGAACGGGCAGGTCCGGTAGCTCTCAAGGCGGCTGGCACTCCAGATGCGCTCCGAACTGTACGCCTCTTGAAAGATCTTCGACCACGCCGCCAAGCCGTCCTCATAGAGAGCGTTGGGCACGCTCTGATCGGCCAATCGTTGGTTCAGAACATCCTGAGCGCGATCCAGCCGGTCGCAGTCGGCGGGACGCCGATCCCGTGTCCAAGACCACGCGGTGGTCATATCGGGATTGGCAGCCAACACCTCCAGTAGCTCGGGCCACGATGTGGCTGCGTCAGGCGTAGGGCGACTCAGGCTGGCAAGGGATTCGGGCTCCACGTCCACCCGGCGGCATATTTCCTCCCAGAAGGGCGAGGGTTGCCAGGGCGCGCCGTTGTCGGCGATGCGCGGTCGGGTCAGGAGTAGCGCCTCACGCGATCGCGTGATCGCCTCGTAGACATATTGGACCTCGACGGAATCGGTGGAGCTCTCGAGCGCCAGGCTGAAGTCATCGCGCAGCCTGATCCGGTCGGCGTCGCGCAAAAAGGGATCCTCCACCACGCTCGTGGGAAATTCCCCCTCAGCCAGCCCCAGTATCGCCACCGCTCGAAAGGAGACACCACGGGCCTGTGGTACATCGGCGACGAGGATCGCGTCTTCCCCTGCCGTCAGCGGCAGCCGGTAGGTGGTGCCCTCCACCGCCGCCATCAAGTCGCCGAGGAAGGCTCCGAAGTCCGTGGGCGTGCAGCCAACCGCTTCCTCAGCCCATACGAGACCCCGCAGGATATCCTTCAGGGCGTTGAGCGCGGCTTCGTCACGGTCCGCCAAAGCTCGCGGACCGCCAACCGCCCGCCCAGCTATACCGATATCGGCGGTGAGGAGCGACTCGTCGTCCGGTCCTTCAATGTCGCCGATGAGATCCTCCAGCCATAGCGCGAAGTCGCGGCAAGGGAGCGTCTGCGTAGGCGCTCCTAAGCGGGTACCATTTCCGGGGGGCGTGATGCGCTTCACGAACCGTTGGAACTTGGACCACATTTCCTCCGCCTCCGAGCCGGTCGGCAGGCTCTCCGGGAGCTCCGCCGCCTCCTCATCGAGACTTTCCCCTGCGCCCTCGGCCTGTCGCAGCAGATCAAAGGTATCTTCCCACTGCGCCATACCGCCGATGACACTGCCCCAACGGGCGATCCAGTCCAGGGTCTCCGCGTCCTCCGGCGTGATGCCGATCGGCGCGCCCTCCAATACGGCGTTTTCCCAGTCAAAGTAGGGGGAGCGCCACGCATCGACGGTATTACGCCATGCCAACTGAGACTCCCCGGGGAGGGTTAACCGGAGCAGTTCAAGCAACGCCGACACCGCCGGGTTGGCGCGCAGCGGGCGCCCGTTGACGATGCGAACCGGCAGGCCGAACTCATTGGCCACTTGTGTGATGAATCGACGGTAGGGGTCGATGCTTCGGGCGAGCAGCGCTACCTCACCTGCTCGCATACCTCTCCGCACCATAAGGGTCTTGAGCCAGCGCAGCGCGGCGCGGGCCTCGGCCTCGCGGTCAGGCGCTGCCACGAGTCTCACGGCCTCACCGACCGGCTGCGGATTGTCCTGCCCGGCGCGTTGATGGGTCGGGTCTCCGTCAAAGATCGTCCGCTCCAGGTGGCGCAATGGCGGTGCCATAGGCTTCAGTCTCGGGCTGGTTGCCGTTTCGGTAAGCGGCTGCGCTGTTACCCCTAGTGCTTTCTCCAGGCGCTCGCGGGTGCGGTTGAACCGCTTGTGAACCAGAGATCGGGTTCTGCCGTCGGAAACGCCGGTAAGCGTTATGATGAGGTTTTCGACGTGGTTGGAAAGGCCCTTCAGCAGCTGCATCTGAACCGTGGTCAAGTCGTCGAAGCCGTCGACCATCGCGCAGACGCCCTGGGCCCAGCCCGAAGCCTCCGGTCGGTTCCCGAGCGCTTCAGCTGCCAGCCAGCCCATGCCCGCGTAATCGGCCCATTGATTCTCCTGTAGCCTCTGCTGGTACGCGCTGTAGAGCCGAGCCAGCTCCATCAACCGAGCGGGGCTGCCGATCGTGGTCAAAGCCGCTGTGAGGTTCTCGGGAAAGACGCCGCCGGCTTTCAGTTCGGCGATGAGGTCGCGGAGGACTTGCACAAAGCCCGGAGAGCCGCGCAGGGGCGCGTAGTAGGTCAGAGGTATCTCATCGACCAGGGCCCGGAGCAGGCGGAACTGTACGGGATCGGCGAGGCGGGTCACCACGACGCCGGTCGCCCGCAGGATCTCGCCATAGACGTCGTCGAAGGTGCCCACGCGGACGCCGAGCGCGCCACCGCTGCGCGCCAGTCGCTCCCGCCAGGTCCGGGCTTGGAGTCGGCTGGGTACGATGACCCGGGGCGTTGTGTCGAGATCCTGAGCAAGACGACGCGCCTGATCGACCAGAAAGGCGGTCTTACCACCGCCGGCTGGCGCCAGATAGAGGCGGGTGGTCATGCTATCTCGCTTCAGTAGCGAAGGGTTGTCGCTGCGCTAGGAGAAGCGGTTGCGGAGCCGCCGGAGGACGCGAGCATTCAAGGCGGTATCCGCAGCCCCCAGTACTCTCTGGATCACGTTCAGAACGTCGTCCTCCCCTTCCCAATGTTCCCGCAGGATCTCCTCGCCGGCATCCTCCATTATCCTCACGAGACGACTGAGGACGAAGGCCAGGGCCACGGCGTCGTCGACGAGGCCGATTGGCAGTAGGAAGTCGGGCACCAGGTCGATAGGCGACATCACATAGGCGCTGACGGCGATCAACTGGAGCTTGTAGCTCCGGTCAACGCGGGGGTCTTGGATCAGGCGGATCACCAGCGCGAAGAGATCCGGTAACAGGAGCAGAAGCCCTCGTACCCGATCTCCAATCTTCGCCCTGCCCTTCAGCCAGTTGGAGATGCGCGCGCGCAGCCTTGAGTAGAATCGCTCCGCCCGCTCGACGTCATAGGTCACCGTTGTTTCTTCGGTTGCTTTCATATTGTAACCTCGCATGTGGGTTCATGGACATTTTACCGGGCAAGAGCGACGATGCAAATCCAGGCAGTTGGGAACTGACCTGGGTAATCGTCGAGGGTGAACATCTGATCATCCGTTGACATATGCTCATCGCCTATCTATAATGAGGGTGTTTTCTCATAGCCAGCTCCGCATTTCCAGTCTCATTGTCGGGCAACTCACGATCTTGCGAGGAGATCCAGATGGCGGACTACTTATTGGGCATTGACTACGGCACCGGCGGCGCCAAGGCTTGTCTGATCGACGCAGCAGGCAATGTCCTGGGATTTGCGTTTGAGGAGTACCCTCTGATTCACGAGCATCCCGGTTGGTCGGAGCACGATGCCGCCCTCTATTGGCAGATCGCCTGCCGGTTGATCCGATCGGTGGTCGCCGAATCCGGTGCGGATCCTGCAGAGGTTCGCGGTATTGCGGCTTCCTCCGCGCTGCCCTCGCTGGTGATGGTCGATGCAGACCAGCAACCGATCCATCGCGCCTACAATCTGATGGACCGACGGGCCACGGCGGAGGTCGCCTGGTTGAAGGAGCACATCGGTGAGGAGCGCATCTTTCAGCTCTCCGGGTACCGGCTTGAGGATCACCCCGCTTTGGTCAACCTGCTGTGGGAGAAGCGCAACCGACCCGAGAGCTTCGACAAGATCACCTGGGCGCTGACCATCGATGGCTTCATCACGTTGAAGCTGACGGGGCAGCCCACGCTACATTACTCCAGCGCGGCCTTCTACGGTGTGGCCTATGACCTGCGCGAGGGGCGCTTCGACCGGGATATGTTAGCTGAGATCGGCATCGATCCGGGGATCCTGCCTGACATCTACCGCTGTGAGGACATCGTGGGTGAGGTGACGCCGGAGGCTGCGGCGCAGACCGGGTTGGTGCCCGGAATCCCTGTCGCTGCCGGTCAGGTAGACTGCAACGCCAGTTGGGTGGGCGCGGGTGCTATCGAGATGGGCGACTTCCAGAGCAACCTAGGATCGGTGGGTAACTTCGGCATCGTTCACCGGGACGTGGACTTCAATTTCTCGGAGATCGGGCGTCTGATGATCAACTTCCCCTACACGGTGGACTCCGAGAGCAACTACGTCACGGTGCCGACGACGATGACCGGCGGTCAGTGCATCCGCTATCTGCGCGACGAATTCTCGCAGTACGAAGCGGAGGTGGAGCGGGTGTTGGGCACCTCGGCATACGATCTGCTCAATCTAGAGGCCGCGGACGTGCCGCCGGGCAGCGACGGGCTGATCATCCTGCCCTTCCTGATGGGCGAGCGGACGCCGATCTGGGACGTCAACGCCCGTGGCGTGATCTTCGGCCTTTCGCTGAACCATACGAAGGGACACGTCGTCCGCGCGATGATGGAGGGCGTGGCCTACGCGATGTACGATTCCTTCCGCCTGATCCGGGAAGCTGGGCTTCCGGTCAACTACCCGATGATCCTGAACGAGGGCGGGGCGGTCAGCAAGCTGTGGCGCCAGATCATCACCGATGTCTTCAACGTGCCCATTGCGCTCGTCAAGCGGCGGACCGGCGCGCCCTACGGCGATGCTATCTTGGCGGGCGTCGCCACCGGCTTCTTCGAGGACTTCTCGGTGGCGAAAGAGTGGGTCGAGTACGTCGAGCCGATGACGCCGGATCCGGATCGTCACGCCCGTTACATGGCGTGCTTCGATCTCTACAAGCGCATCTACGAACACGTGAAGGACGACTTCGCGAGTTTGGCAGAGTTACGAGAAGCCCACGAGTGATTAAGGCCCTTCCGGCCCGATGGATCAGCTTGCCAGGGGCAAACGCGAAGCTACGATCGAGCCCACACCATCGAGAGCGCGCCCACGGCGTCCGGTACGGACATGGGAGCCAAAGACGGCATTGCCTATCTCAAGCTCCAGGAGCGCGTTGTAGCGTATCAGCGCGACCCTGAATTCCCCCGAGATCAACCCTCCGGCCTACTTCTGCATAACGCCTCTCTTGCAGCCGCCGAGAACGTCGCTTGGTTTCCTCGAAAGCCTCGCCTCAATCAATCGCCGAATTCGAAGCTGACCTCGGTTGGGGATCACCTTGCAAAACAACGAGGGGCGGTGTACAAAACCCTTGGTTGGGCAGGCATGCTCAGTGAGGCTCTTGTCCTTGCTAGCTATGTCTGATGCCGTTGTGGGTGTTGATTATTTGTGCAAGGAGGGAAACCATGCAACGAATGAAGCTGGGGCAGTCGTCACTGAGCGTGTCAAGGATCGCTCTGGGGTGTATGCGTCTGAGTGATGACAAGGAAGAGGCGATGAGCACCGTTCAGGCGGCTTTGGATCAGGGGATCGATTTCTTCGATCACGCCGACATCTACGGCGGCGGCAAGCGTGAGGCGGTCTTCTCGGCTCTGTGGGAACGGGCTCCGCACCTGCGGGAGCGGATCTTCGTCCAGAGCAAGTGCGGTATCCGCTTCGCCGGCGATCCCCATCCGGACTCACCGGGCCGCTACGACTTCAGCTATGGGCACATCATCAAAGCTGTGGAGGGGAGCCTGCGAAGGCTCAAGACGGACTACCTGGACGTCCTATTGCTCCATCGACCTGATGCGTTGGTCGAGCCCGAAGAGGTAGCCCGCGCGTTTGATGAGCTCCACCGGGCCGGCAAAGTGCGCTGATTCGGCGTGAGCAACCGCACTTCGGCGCAGATCCAGTTGCTCCAAACCTGCGTCGAGCAGCCGATCGTCGCCAATCAGATAGAGCTCAGCGTGGTTCACAACCAGCTCATCAACGACGGCATCGTCTTCAACCGCGACGACGACAGCCCGGCATCGCGGAGTGAGGGCACACTGGAGTTCTGCCGGATGCACGACATCACGCTTCAAGCATGGGGACCTCTCGTAGCCGGTCGCGTGACAGGGAGACTGCCCGACGAGCCCGAGCCGCGGCTTGAGGAAACCGCCAATGTCGTCGCAGAGCTCGCAGAGGAAAAGGGCGTGAGCAGAGAGGCCATACTCGTCGCGTGGCTATTGCGCCATCCGGCAAGCATTCAGGTGATCATCGGCACGACGAATGCCGGGCGCATCGCGGGTTCGTGCCGGGCCGACACCGTCGAGATGACGCGTGAGGAATGGTATCGCCTGTTCGTCGCCGGACGCGGCGGACGCGTGCCCTAGGGGGAAGCGCAGGTGTGGCGCACTTGTCGCGGATGCGTTGACCCGACAACCAAGATCGCGCGATGAATTGCATCTCGACGAGGGGGTGTGTAGGTGGGGTGCACCAAAGGCAGATGCATCCCACTTCGCGAAAAAGGAAGGGACGATGACGTCTGAGAGCATTGCACAACACCATGCCAAAACATCGAGCGCTGCTATGAATAAGCGGAGGACGCTCATTGCCTTGATGCTGCCTCAGTTGATGGCCGTGGCAAACCTGACGATGGTCAACGTGGCCTTACCCGCCATCCGTGAGACCTTCGGCGCCCCGGCTGACCTGATGGCATGGGTGGTCACGATTTACATGCTGCCTTATGTGGTGCTGATGCCGCTGTACGGGCGCCTGGGCGACGACTTGGGAGTTCGGCGTATGCTGATGCTGGGGTCCGGGGTCTTTATCGTGGGCACCACACTTAATCTGCTCTCGCAAAGCCTCCCGCTTCTACTGGTGGGTCGCTTTATCCAGGGGTTGGGCGCCAGCGGTGTTGTGCCGCTCGCGATCGCGATGATCTGTCGTGTTTTCAGCGAGGAGACGCGTGGGCGCGCGCTGGGTCAGTGGAATTCCATAGGGCCGGTTGCCAGCGTGGGCGGGTCCTTGATAGGTGGCCTTGTCATTGATCACCTCGGTTGGCGTACGACTTTCGTGGTGCCGATCATCGCCGGGTTGGTCGCGCTCTATATGGTAGACCAGGCTGTGCCAGCGCCCGAGTGCCAGCGGCGCACCGCTACCTTGCGAGACTTCGACTGGATCGGTGTTCTACTGCTTTCTGCGACGATGGCAGCGTTGTTGTTCTACATCAGCAGCCGAACCGTGACCGGGCGTCCGGCGCTGACGGACTGGCGTCTGCTATTGGTGACGTTAGCGCTGCTGACAGCTTTTGTGTGGCGTGAGCGTCGCGTAGGCGAACCCTTCATCGATCTCTCGATCCTTAGGGTGGGTAACTTCCGTAAGGCATCCATCACATCGGCCTTGCGAATGGTCGTTATGGCCAGCTTCTCCTTTCTCACGCCTCTCTTTCTAGCGGATGTCAAAGGACTGAATGCCACGGTGATCGGCTTGATCGTGGTGATTCGCGGTGCGGCGCTTTTTCCCACGATGTACTTCGGCGGTCGAGTAGCTGACCGCTGGGGCAGTCGCCGCCCTATCGTCCTGGGGCTGAGCGTCCTCGCTGCCAGCATCCTCCTGATCGTGCTCCCGGGAGATGGCGCAGGCGTGACCATGGTCGCGATTGGCTTGCTCGTGAACGGCTTGGGAGCTGGACTGGCGCTGCCGGCGCTGCATCACGCCGCGATGAGCGGCTTTGACGACGATCAGGGAGGATCAGCAGCAGGTGTGTACAGTATGATTCGTTTTTGGGGGATGATGCTGGGCACAGCGTGTTCCGGTGTGCTGCTGCAGTATCTCTTTGATCGAGGGATGACTATGCTTGCGAGCTACCGTATCGCCTTTGCCTACACGATTGCTGTGGCGGCTATCGGTGTTTTTATCGCGGCCTCACTCCGCGAAGAACCGGTTTAGGGCGGTTTATCGGGTCCAATGGCATCTCGGTGATCGCTATTACGCTATTCAGCCGGCCATATCCCGAGCACGTCGTCATCACATATGGAGCCGGATCCGCATATATGGGCAGACAGGAGGCATACGCTGATGGCAGAGAAGCGCAATGATGCAAGTCGTCCTAACTTCGTGTTTGTGTTCGCTGACGATTGGGGATGGGGGGATCTGGGCTGCTATGGTCACCCGCACGTCCAGACC